>JAQYWO010000240.1 GCA_029379215.1 Rhizonema sp. PD37 | reverse complement strand
CATCAGTGTGTACCTATTTTTTCCGGTAACGTTTCGGAATCCTGTGAACGGTTACGAATTTAGAGAGGGAACGTATCGATTCATAGCCCTCACTTAAGTTAGTTATATTCTTAGAGACTCTTTCTGGAATCCTAACAGCAACGGTTTTTTCACCTCCCCATTTTCCAGTTCCAGCAGAATTCTTAGGTCTGCCAGCACCAGGTCGAGACCCTCCTCGTAAATACCTCCTTGTAACTTTACAATTTTCTTCTCCACAGTATGCACAAGCCCAAAGACAAGCTTCTTCATATGAATTTGCTTCTATATCCCTCTTACCGTTACTAAATACATTTGAATAAACGCAGAATTTCATCATTTTTCCTCATAATGACTACTTAACAAATAACAATAGTGCTAGTTTTTGTTTGATTAATTGTACATTATTTAAATTCAAAGTTTATGTATCAGATGATAATATAGATTGTCATCTGATGTTTACTATCGAGAATGCCACTTCTCATTAGTAAAAGCCTTACACAATTTTGTGTTAGAGCTGTTGAGTATTTATAAGTATTTATAGAATTCCTCCAAAGATTCTTGAAAACATACTGAGACTAAAAAGCCCGTTTGATCAGGGTTCTATCTTAATTCTTTTTCAGAAATCAAACGGAATTCCTATATACTTCACACTCGGTAGTGCGACTCGTCATATTTTTAGCACTATTCCTCAATCGCAACAGCTACTAATCACTCGAAACTCTTTCTTTATCAGCCATAGAGTCTACGTTAGCAAACTGCATCTTGTCACTTAGAATAAAAATTAGGCACCTTGTAGGCAATCGTGAGAGGGGTGTTTTTGGATGAGTCTTTAAACTAGATTGTAGTCATGTATTACAAACAGAAGACTAAAAAAACTAGAAACCTGAGGCGATTCTATGGGGGTGTTGTCCATGACTCCGGCGATCGCCATCTCAAATTTCCTCTTTGTTATATAAAATATAGCCTTATGTGTGGTGTGAAATGCGAGAAAACCGATTGTGACAGTGGGGGGTGCGAAATGTCGGTTAATTGATGAAAAGCTAATGTCACCGAGAAATTATTGTTAGTCTCTGCGTATTCTTATGATTAAGATACGAATAAACTTGATATAACTTAAGAACTGCGAAGAGAAGATGTAACTAAGTCTCTTACCTGAGAGGCGGTATCTTGTTGCAATGCGAATGTTGCGATCGCCTTCGCTTCTATGACTGTCAACTCGACGATGCGAGACTTAAATGCAGGAATTGCTTGGGGATTAAGACTAATCTCATCCAGTCCCAATCCTAGTAAAATCGGTACAGCATCAAGATCAGCAGCGACTTCTCCACATAACCCAACCCAGATATCGGCTTTATGTGCAGCTTGTACGGTTTGCTGAATCATATGCAGTACTGCGGGATGTAAAGCATCAGCTAAAGAGGCAACTCTTGGGTTTGTGCGATCGCAAGCCATGACATACTGACTAAGATCGTTTGTCCCAATACTGAAAAAGTCCACTTCTTTCGCTAAGCGATCGGCTAGTGTCACAGCCGAGGGTACCTCCACCATGATACCCACTTCCATTGCTTCATCGAATGGGATATTTTCTTGACGTAGTTCAGCTTGTACTTCCATCAGAAATACTTTGGCTGCTTGTACTTCTTCAACAGTTGCAATCATTGGAAACATGATCTTAATCTGGTTTCCTGCACTAGCTCTACAAATAGCTCGCAACTGCGTTTTGAAAATATCTGGATGTGCTAAACACATACGAATTCCACGCCAGCCCAAAAACGGGTTGGTTTCCGACGGCATATCAAAGTAAGGAAGTGGCTTGTCTCCCCCAACATCTAGGGTGCGAATAATCAAGGGACGTTGATCAAGAACTTGGGCAATTGCTTGATAAACTGCCAATTGTTCTTCTTCAGAAGGAGCATTTGCTTGCTGTAAATAAAGAAACTCAGTGCGGAACAGTCCTACACCTTCTGCACCACAGCTAAGAGCAAGCTTGGCGTCTGATATACTTCCAATATTAGCAAATACACTTATACGTTGACCATCACGAGTCATTGCAAGCTCATGCGTACCAGCAAACACAAACTTTTGTGCAGCTTGCCATGCATCCCGCTTAGCATTAAGTGTAGCTAATATATCTGGATGTGGCTCTATCCATACCTCCCCAGTTTCACCATCCAGTGCTATGAGAGTACCATTTGCGAGCTGTAATATCTCATTTGGTACACCGACAACTTCTGGTATCCCTAGAGAACGGGCGATCATGGCACTGTGGGAAGTTGCACTGCCAGAAGTCGTACAAATACCCAGTACCTGTGTTGGATTTAGCCTAGCGGTATCAGAGGGAGTTAACTCAGATGCTATCAAAATGACTGGTTCAGTAGAGTTTAGTTGTGAAGGCTCATTCCCCGTTAAAAGTCGTTGCACTCTCTGCCCTACGTCAATAACATCAGCAACTCGTTCTTGTAAATATGAGTCTTCCAAGCGGCGGTAATTATTGGCTAGCTCATCAATAACAGCTTGCCATGCAGCTTCAGCATTCAGATGCTGTGTAAAGATGCGTTGGTGAACCTGCTCAATCAGTACTGGATCTTCTAAAAAAAGCAGATGGGCATCAAAGATAGCAGCTTCTGCATCACCAATTTGAGTAGATGCTTCTGAGAGTAAAGCTTGAATTTCCTGTTGTGCCTTTTGAAAAGCTATATGTACCCGTTGCGACTCTCCCTCCACATCATCTACGTGATATTGCTGGATAATCAGGGGAGTGGAGTGATGCAGGAAAACAGGTGCGATCGCCATCCCTGGAGAGACAGGGATTCCTTTGAGGTGAGAGGAAGAGATAGATAGGGAAAAAGGCGGATCAGGGGCAATAGGGTGAGCAAACTCTATTTCACCAAAGTTACTTTTGAAGAGTGCTTGCAATGCAGCTAATGCCTCATTTGCATCAAACCCAGTAGCAGTAATAGCAAGTTCGTGTCCTTGACGCACACCTAAAGTTGCTACTTGGTTAATACTGTCACCACGGACTGCTTCAGTACCTTTAGTTAAATTTTTAACTTTAATTTGAGATTGAAACCGGGCTGCCGTGGCAACAAACCGAGATGCTGGACGGGCGTGTAATCCTAACCTATTATTGACAATAATATGGATTTCATGAGTGACTTGGGACAAGTCATTTGTCATTTCTCCTTCACTAGTAACTAATGAGGGTTGACTAATGACTATACCCAGTTGAGTTGCTTTTGCGACTAATGCTCCTCGGGCTTCAGCCATGACTTGCTCAACATTACAGCCAGATGCGGCGGCAACGGCTGCAGCCATAGTACCTTCAACTAAAGGTGCTTCACACAAATGCACATTGTGTCGCTGTTCTTGTGTAAGAAACTCTAACGCCATTTCTGCACTCATTAAGGCGCTACCCAGATCCATTAAGACGATAACACCCTCATCGCTATAAACCGAGGTGATCGCTTCATAGACTTGCATGGCATCTGTGCCTAACGGGTTATCGGGATCGTCAATTCCTGCAGCTACAGCAAGAAAGACTTTACCCTGAACCATCTGCGTCACCAGATCACGTATTCCTTGGGCTAATTGAAAACTGTGAGAGACAATGATAATTCCAACCACGGCACACCGCCAACTTTGTTGAGAAGCTTTTACTCACACATTAACTCTATGCTGTTATTTGCTGCATGTACAGAGTGTCTTAACGAAGTGTAATGCACCTCATCAAAAGTGAACAACATGCTAATCTTCTCATTCTTCCTTACTACAATTCATCTCCGCCCCAACGAATGTACGGGCAGGTTTACCAGATCACTGACAAAGCAATCACATGCATCGAGAAAACCTGCCCCTACGACTAGATTCTGGCGACTGTACGGGCAGGTTTACCAGATCACTAACAAAGCAATCACATCCATCGAGAAAACCTGCCCCTACGCCAGTATGTCCTTGTAGTGTTTTGAGACATTCTCCTGTACCAATATCCCATATACTTCACTGTTCGGTCATAACTGCTACTAATTAAAGTTGTACCCTGACGGCTAATTGCGACTGCGTTTACCCTACTAGTATGTCCGTACAAGGTTTTGAAGCATTTTCTTGTACAGATACTCCATCACTTCACTGTTTGGTCTTCACTGCTACTAGCTAGGATTGCACCATCACAGCCGATCGCCACTGATCTTACTGCACTAAGACAACCTTGCAAAATATTCACACATTCTCCCGTAACAATGTCCCAATGAAGACTCGCTACGAAGGGAAACCCTCCTGCTTTCTCTGTCTCACCGTGACGCTCGAAGACTCGCTAACGCTACGCTAACGCCCCTACGACTGTGTTTCTAACAAACATTTCAACATCAAATAACTTGAAGTTGCTCCTGGATCTTGATGTCCCACACTCCGTTCTCCCAAGTAGCTTGCCCGCCCTTTCTTCGCAATCATTGGGATGGTATCTTTCATAGCTTGTTCAGCTTTTGCTACAGCCAGTTGCATTGCTTCTAGCATACTCTTTTCTTCTCCAACAGCTTGACTAAAAGCTTTTACAGCAGGGGATAGGACATCTATCATTGTCTTATCGCCTAATTGCGCTTTGCCGCGTTGAAGTACCCCATCTAAACCTGCTTGCAGCATCTCGAGCATATCTTCCTCAGTCAATTCATGCTTATTTATGATGACTGTACTTGCACGGAGAAAAAATGTGCCATAAAGAGGACCACTTGCACCCCCCTACGGAGGAAATAAGTGTCATGCTGACTGTTTTCAAAATAGTACCGATGTCTTTGTCGGCGACACTTGCTAAACTCGCTGTCGCCTTTTGAAAACCACGGCTCATATTCATCCCGTGATCCGCATCGCCGATCGCTGCATCTAATTGAGTCAAATAGTCTTTATTCTGTTCTATCTCTGTAGCAAATGCCTGCAACCATTGCAAAATTTGTTGTTTTTTCATATCATTAAATGCTACGCTGAAGCGCTACGAACTTAAATTCCCCAGCGTAAACTTGGTGTTTTAACAGGTGCATCCCATAACTGGATCATCTCATCATCTAACTTGAGTAGCGTTATTGAACAACCTTGCATATCTAAAGAAGTTATGTAAGGACCAATCAGGTTGCGTACAATCTGTAATGAGTGTTTTTTACAAACTTCTATCAGCTGGCGATAGATAATATAAAGTTCGCTGAGGGGAGTTCCACCCATGCTGTTAACGAAAGCTAAAACTTTGTCGCCCTTCTCAAAAGCGTGATTTATCAGTTCCACATCCACCCACTCTCCTTTGTCTTCATCCCATTCCCGCACGGTACGAGAGTATGTTCTATCTTCAATGATAGATGTGGCAAGCATTTGGGCAATTTCATCAGCTGATAAGATGCTCATGCGTTCCCTTCCAGGTTCACCGTGAATTCCGATACCCATTTCTACTTCGCGATCGCCCAATGCAAAAGTCGGCGTTCCATTAGCGGGGACTGTGCAAGAAGTCAGTGCTATTCCCATACTCCGCCCATTTAAGTTAACTCGCCGACATAAAGAAGCGACTCTTTGCAAAGAGTACCCCTGCTGTGCAGCTGCACCACAAATTTTTTCTGCGAGTACGGTGGTTCCCACACCACGACGTCCCTGAGTGTAGAGGCTGTCTCTCACTGCTACATCATCATCAATCAAAATATTTAGCACTCGGATGCCCTCACTACGAGCCAACTCCGTAGCCATTTCAAAGTTCATAATATCGCCACTATAATTCTTGACAATATAAAGGATGCCCGCGCCACCATCGACTCTCTTAGCCGCTTCCAGCATTTGATCAGGAGTCGGTGAGGTGAAAACCTCTCCCGGACACGCAGCATCGAGCATTCCCATCCCCACAAAGCCACCGTGCATCGGTTCGTGACCGCTTCCACCACCTGAAACAATTGCTACCTTACCATGTGTAGGTGCATCAGTTCGATAGATAAAGGTGGGATCATAGTGAACCTTGATGAGATCGGCATGAGCCACTGCCATACCTTCTAGACTTTCACGTACAAAGTCAACAGGTGCATTAATCAGCTTTTTCATAACTTTTTTTATTAACCATTAAAAAGCCTTCTCTGCGAGACGCTGAGCAAACGCCTTTAGACGTTGCCAACTCCTCAGACAAACCAAAAGTTTGGTGGGTTTAGGATTAATTGTTGCAATATTAGGACTGTCTCATCGCAAAATTTACAATAGCTGTAGCAATAGTTAAGCATTTAGCTTTTGTGCTGTCAGCAATAATCCCAAAGATCCCCGACTTTTTTAAGAAGTCGGGGATCTGAATGCGACTTTAAGATTACTATACAAGTTGTCCTTTAAAAACAAAAAATTTGATTTCACAAAATGTAAAGAACTGGTTTGTCACGGCTCGATTTGGGATGTTTATTCACTGGGGACAGAGTTCTCAACGCGGGTGCGAATTATCATGGCCTCTTGTGGGCGGTGTCTTTAGTTTACCTTTTTGCAATAATATTCCTGTAGATGAATACCACAGTACAGCAGCAACATTTAACCCACAAAAGTATAATCCTCAAGATTGGGCACAGTTGGCTAAACGCATGGGAATGCAATATGCCATTCTGACAGTAAAACATCACGATGGCTTTGCCATGTTTGACACGGAGCAGTCGGATTTTTCATCGAAAAATTCGCCTTATGGTAAAGATATTGTACGAGAATTTGTAGACGCTATGCGATCGCATGGAATTCACATTGGCTTGTACTTTTCATTAATTGACTGGCATCATCCAGATTATCCTGCCTTTACTGAAGCCGACAAACCTTATGTTTTCGGTCAATATCGTCAGCCGACTCTGAAACAATGGGAGCGATTTACTGATTTTATGTTTGCCCAGGTACAAGAATTGCTGACAAATTACGGTCCAATCGATATTATCTGGTTTGATGGTAGTTGGGAACGCACTCCCGAACAATGGCAAGCACAAAAATTAAACGATTTAATTCGTTCTTTGCAGCCAAATATTTTAATTAACGATCGCTTGCCTGGTTTTGGCGACTTCAGTACACCAGAACAGTTCATCCCGCCTCAGCCACCTGAATCAGCCTGGGAAACTTGCATGACGATTAATGAAAGTTGGGGCTACAATCCGGCTGATACCCACTTCAAAACTGCGCGGCAGTTAATTCATGCACTTTGTGAAGTTGCAGGTAAAGGCGGTAATTTACTGCTAAATATCAGTCCAATGGGGGATGGAACTATTCAGCCAGAACTAGTAAAACGCTTGACAGCAGTGGAAACATGGATGGCAAAGCATAGTGAAAGTATTCTGGAAACGCAGCCTGGATTGGAACCTTGGCAGTTTTATGGAACTTCAACACGTAAGGAAAATAGAGTTTATTTACACTTACTATTAAAACCATATGACACTTTCACCGTGCGCGGAGTGCCGATTAAGAGAGTGAAGTCCGTGCAAATTCTAGCTAACGCAAGAGAACTTAACTACACAAAGCGTTGTGCAATTATAGATACATTATTAAATCCCGATCCATTAGGGGAATTGACGATTACTGTGCCAGAATCAGCGCTCGATCCCTACGCTACAGTCATCACAATTGATTTTACTCCTGAGAATACAGATGAAGCTATCTGAGTCCTCAATCAAGACAGATAAATGTAATTGGTGATATCGTTGCTAGTTATTTTTTATACGCCAAACTAAAATACATGCTGGCAGCACGATCGTAGAGCAGAATCTTTGCTCTTAGGTTCGGTTAATTAGTTGTAGTTCCCGCAATATTCAAAACCCTCCCCGCATGCGGAGAGGGGCGATTTTGGCGTCAGAAAAAACCGGGGTGGGGTTCTTCAAGATTTATAAGCTTTTATCCGAACTTAATATTACTCGCTTGGTGATTTTATTTGACTCGTTGCGTGCAGCTTAATAAAGCTATCAAAGGCATACCAGGCTAACACGTACCAAGGTATAATTTCTAACTGTATCCCTTTAACGATTAACTGCCTTACTGCAAGACTGGCAAGTCCTAAAGGAAAAAGGAAGCGTAGATCGACGACACCATTCGTTGAGACTCTGACTCGCTTGTTCAAATCAACAACTGCATTCGAGACTTCTACAGCCGCGTCAGATTTTCCTTCCGCGATATCACCAAAAATAATGCCTAAATCCTTTAAAGAGGCGAAAACATTTTCCTGACTACCTTTTTCACCATCTTGTTCAATGGTGATAGTGCCATTTTGGACATTTGTCCGAACCTGATTGATGTTAGGATGCGCTTGTAGTGCACTGGTAATTCTTTCCATTTTCCCAGATTGACGGTGAGAGGGTGCCACTCTTAACCGCAGGCGTGTTGGGGTAGAACTAACTACTCGTGTATGTATGGGTTTGGATCTTTGTGCTAAAGTTGCTTGCTGCATATTTGTCGGCATCTGGGTGAGACTGCCATAACCATTTTTCAACACCTTTGCAAATTTCCTCCCTTGAAATTCTTAATTCGTAATTCGCAATTCAATAGAATTACGAATTACGTAAGGTATTCTCTAAGCTTGAGCCAAAGAACAAAAAGCATTGGGAAGTCTATAGCCCGTTCTCAGATATACTGTTAGTAGAGGTAGTATGAACTTCAACTATTGGTAAATCCTTGGAATCAGCCATTTCTGCTCTTGCCTCAGCTACCATGTCTTCCCAAGTCTCACCAAGTTCTGCGAATGCTCCCTTGCTTTTTTCATAGAGAACCATTCCGCCTTTAATGAGTGACTTGGCAATTGGTTTACCCACTCCGGCTACCACTGGAATAAGGACAGGTGCTAAAAGTACTGCACCAATACCAGCTATAATGCCAGGTGCACCAGCGTCTTCAACAAAATCACCTATTTTTGGTGCCATAATTTTTAACCTCTTGTAATTCAGAAAATTGTACTAAAACCTTCTATCACGCTCTGAGAAGATATTCGCGTCATCCACCTAGGGATTAATCTTCACTTTAGTTATTAGTTGTGCTTTTTGATAACTAATAACTAAGCATCTTTACTTAAGAATTGGGCGCAAACCATTCACGCCTGCAACTACCGTGGAACCATTGTTGACTAGAGTAGCAGCTAAGGGGTTAAGACCAAATAGAACTGCTATGACCATTGCTGCTAAGTTGGGAACGGCAATAATACCCGTGTTTTGCCGAATCAACTCATTGGCTTTGCGGGCGATCGCCATCGCTTCCAATAAACCATGCAAGTCATTCTGCATCAACACCAAGTCTGCAGTTTCGCGGGCAATCTCGGAACCGTTGGCGAAGGATACGGAAACATCAGCATATGCTAAAGCTGGGGAATCATTGATCCCATCACCAACAAATGCAACTGTTTTGCCTTGTTCGTGCAGTTGGCGAACCACCGTTGCTTTCTGTTCTGGGAAAGCTTCTGCGTGGGTATGACTTGGGGGAATACCTAGTTCAGCAGCAACAGAATTAGCAGTGCGTTCGTTATCCCCAGTAAGGATGTGGACTTCCACACCTTCAACCGTCAATAGGGCTGTGATGACTTCGCGGCTTTCTTCTCTAAGTATGTCACTATATTTTATTCTACCTTGAATTTCACCATTAATTGCAACATAAATTGCGGAAGAACGATCAGACTCAGTCGGAGAATCCTGTTGAGAATTTGAAAGCGTACTATTCTGACGTACAAAGCGCTCGCTACCTACGTAAACAGTCTGTCCGTCTATTTCTGCTCTTACTCCTAAACCCAGTTGATAATCCCACTTACCACGGGAAGGAATTTCTATGTTCTGTGCTTCCGCATAACGGATCACTGCCTCTGCCACAGGGTGTGTCAAACGCTTTTCAGCGGCAGCCGCTAATTCCAGTACTCGTTGCGGTGAGGTTGCCGGATTCAGACTTTCTACTGCAATCACAGTCACTTCACCTTTAGTTAACGTGCCTGTCTTATCAAAGACAACAGTATCAACCTCTGCGAGTTTTTCCAATGCCCTGCCACTGCGAATCAAAATTCCGTTTCGTGCTGCGTAAGTGAGTGCTGCTAAAACTGTTGTCGGTACGGATACTCGAATACCTGTGGCAAAGTCAAGAGTGAGGACGCTAGCAGCCCGTGATGGATTGCGAGTTGCGGCAAATACTGCTCCTCCAAGTAGCAAAGTTGGCAAGACTGCCCTTTGAGCTATTTTTATGGCGTAGTTTTCTATACGGGTATCATGGACAGGTGCTTGCTGCATTAACTGAATGCTTTGTCCCGCACGCGTGTCGTTACCTGTCCGTTCTGCTAAAATATAAATCTGTCCTTCTCGCACCAGAGTGGAGGCAAAAACGGGTTGTCCCTTTCTTTTTAAAACTGGCATAGATTCACCAGTCAGTTTTTGCTCGTCCAGTAGCGCTTTACCTCGTAAAATATTCCCGTCAACGGGAACTTGTTCGCCAGGGTAAACGATGACTGTGTCTCCTGGTTGCACATCTTGAATGGGAATTTCCACCTTAGTGCCATCTCGTTCCACCCAAACAAACTGCCCGAGAGAATTCAGTAAATCTAAAGTTTGAAGTTTAGAAGAACGCGCTGTGCGATCGCGAATATTATCGCCTACTTCAATCAACCCTAGCATCAATGACGGCGTGAGAAACTGACCTTGCAAGGTTGTTATGGCGATCGCCATAACATCGAGAAAGTCAATATTTAGTTTTCGTTCGTCTCTAATCCCTTCCCACGCTCGAATCGCCACTGGTAATGCAGCAATAGCAATCGTTCCTGCCATTATAATTGGCGGAACGGAAAAGCCCAATGGTCCTCCTAACACCCCTAAAGTCAGCGCCAGAAGCGAAATTGGTAACCCTGGCCATTTTTGCTCAGAATCAGTTGGCTTAAGTGCAGATTGAGAAGGTTTGAGAACAGTAACTTCACTTGCTGATTGAATCAGATAACTTAAGAGCGATCGCGTCTCTGCATCCGCAATTTTACTGACTTTATAAACCACAGCCAAAGATGCAGCAGCAGGCTTTACACGCACGTCAATCGTCGAACTATCAGCCTCTAGCAAGACTTGGAGACGTTGTGCATATTCCGGATCGTTACGCAAACGAGGTATGCGATACCTGATCCTTCCAGGAATTGCATGAACAATACTATGAACAACTACTGAAGGCGGGCAATGGTTGTGAGTTCCATTAGCTGTAAATTTAGGATTCGGCTTCTGACTAATACTTGAAACTAAATTTTGAGGCGGAGGAAGTTGCACCGCTGTTTCTTTTGCCATTTTTCCTGATATGTAGTTTTTTATTGAAGCGAACTTTATCCGGCTATTGATACACTCATGACGAACTATGTAAGCGATCCCGTTAAACAACTAGCAGATTGAATCAAACTATCTAAATACGACATTGGTATATTAAAGGCGTTTTTACATTGCTTTTGAGCATCCAGCATTAATCCAGTCTTATAGGTAATCACAATTGATGCTGCTGCACTATTAACTCGCTCACTCGTCACTGCCAAATCAGCTTTGAGTAAGGCCTCCAAACTTTGGACATATTTTGGATCCGAGGCAATTCGTGGTATACGAAACCTTACTCGCCCTGGTATGGCATGAGCAATACTATAAGCGACTTTTGGAGGTGGCTGCTGGCGCTCAATAGCTGGCTCACTTACAGAAGAAGATACAGGAGTATTTTTCACTTCTACAATTTCAGTCGCATTGTGAGTGCATACCTCTTCATTAGTTACTGACTGCAAGTTATCAATAGCTGGCTCACTTACAGAAGAAGACACAGGAGCATTTTTCACTTCTAAAATTTCAATCGCATTGTGAGTGCATACCTCTTCATTCGTTGCTGACTGCAGGTTAATTTCAGTCAATGAATTCTCAAGAATCTCACTGACTTGCTGAGTCACAACTTCGACTTCACCTGCTCTTTGAATCAGATTAACCAATTGCGAGCGCATATCGGCATCTGACATCACTTCCATTTTGTAGTTAACAACAATCGATCCTGCAATTTTGTTAACGAACTGACTCTTTATCCAGTTTTCTGAAGCAAGTAACTCCAGCAAGCGTTGCTCGTATTCTGAATCGAAAGTAATTCTCGGTACGCAAAATCCGACTCGCCCAGGAAGTGCATGAGCAATACTATATACTACGCTTGTTGTCTGCGTTGCAGTGACAATTTCTGTTCTGCCTGAATGCAGTGCTAGCGATGTTGAAACAGGCATGATATCCTCCAGTACTTCTCAATCCTGAACCGGATCTAAAGGAAAGTTTGCCATGAAGTCAAGAACTGCAGACAGTGCAGGTGCTTTGAAGCCAACCCATCTTCTTGTCTCTGTTAATTCTTTAGGTTCATCGGCTAGACTCACGTTCTGGGCAAGCGTTTCTGCGGTTGTCTTCTCAATGGGAATTGTTTGTGGGCTCGTTTCGTCAGCTAACTCAAGTAAATTTACCCAGTGAGATAAGGGTATTTCATCTAACTTATGGAGGATAGCGATGGAAGCCGCATCACAATTCACTCGCACATTAGTCACTTGAGGATCGATTTTAAGAAGCCGTTCCAATCTCCGCCCATAAGCTTGATCGCGAGATATCCGAGGTACGTTAAATCTAATTCGTCCGGGAATAGCATGAACAACAGTGTATGCAATTTCTTGCGGCTTCGTAAGTTCAGTACTCTTCTTTTCTTTAAGAAGATCGGCAGTAGCAGGAGAGGTGAAGCGGTTCTCTACTGGTATTTTTCCCTTGCTGCTTTCTCCTTCAACATGAGATGACTTTGCATTTGATTCTGATGTTGAAAAAGGCTCAAAGCAGTCTATTAACCTACGAGTTGCATCTGCTGTCAACATGTAAACAGGGATCGCTACCAATCCATTGATGCCTAAACCCCCTGTTACCGCTAACCCTGTCATTAAGGGTATGAGTGAAATGCCCTGTTCTTTCCAAAAATATGTGGATCTCCATGCAGCGAAAGGATCAGTATTACTGGCTGATGGAGATGAATGATGTTGATTCATGTCACCTTGCTGAAGTAATTCTAAAATTTGCACAGATGACAGCTTATTTTCATCAAACTTAACTACCAAACTGCCAGTTTGTTCATGGACGGAAACTTCTTTCACCCCATCGTGCTGCCGTAAAATTTCTGATATAGTCTTTAATACTAAGTTTGGACTACTTTCAGTAGTACGGATACGTATGCGCCCCCTTATTGAATGGACAATCTCCCACCTACCAAGAGGCGACTGCACTGTTGATTCTAAAAGTGCATTACTGATATTCTCACCAACTTCATTGCTGCACTCCTGATGGGAGATTAAGTCATCCGAGATTTGCAGCTTTGGACTTAATCTCTCAAGACTACTGGTAGTTTTGGTCATTTACCCGATAGCTAATATCCAGCCAAAAGGTTAACAATAGATTAAATATAGCTTATAGTTCCTAGTAAACTATCTTTCTTTAGAGTTATTTACACTTTTAGTATTATTTGTCAAGAGTTTTTGATACTCCTGCTC
>JAQYWO010000239.1 GCA_029379215.1 Rhizonema sp. PD37 | reverse complement strand
GTATTAAGCAATATTTAATAATATCAAGTTTGTATTTTGTGATACTTTTAACCAGCAATAACTAGCAACTTACGTTATTATTGAAAAAATTCACTTATATTGACTATTTTATATGTCTCAGTATAAGTTTAATTATTAAGTGGGTAGCCTAATTCAATCCAGGTTGAAAGTTGAAGAACTTCAGATCTAGATTTGGAACGGAGGAACCAATTATCGGGGCTAATCTCACCTTGAGAGAGACACCTTCCAGTCTTAGCCCGTCAGCTAACTCCGTCGGCAATGGAAGGAGCGCCAAAGACGAAAGCTTTTTAATAGCAGTTGTCGTTGAGATCTCCTTGAGGATGTCATTATCACCGTTATATAGGGTGCTCATCCCTTTTTGACCCACCTCTTACTGCATAGAGTTGAAAAGAGGCAACAACTGTGAACATCAAACAAATAACAGTGTTCTTTGAAGGAACGCTATACCGAAATCATATCTTCTCAAAAGAGAAGATGTTGTCGAGTCCAGCTTCAAAATTCTTTAATCAAAAGAAATCGTTTGAAGCAGTTAATTATTTAGTCGAAAAGAGACTAGGCTCTAATTTTCATTGTCCCTTGCTGGGTATTCTCAAGAAGAATGTTAGTAAAACAGACAACAAAAAGGACAACAGAATTGAGTGCTTAATGCCGCTCAGTAACTTCAATTATCACATTTTTAACTAAAAGGAAGTTATGCAGACAGTCATTCTCATTCTTGTTGAAGTGCTAATTGTCATTGGTTTGTCGCGCCTAGTGGGTTTGGGATTCCGGAGGATTAAGCAACCACTGGTCATTGGCGAGATTGTTGCTGGAATTATGCTAGGACCGTCTTTGCTCGGTTGGCTTGCTCCAGAACAAGCTGCTGCTCTGTTTCCAGCTACAGCCATTCCTTTTTTGAATGTGCTGTCTCAGTTAGGGCTGATATTTTTCATGTTTCTCATTGGTTTAGAACTAGACCCAAAATACCTTAAGGGTCAGA
This sequence comes from Rhizonema sp. PD37, assembly GCA_029379215.1. GTDB lineage: Bacteria > Cyanobacteriota > Cyanobacteriia > Cyanobacteriales > Nostocaceae > Rhizonema. The sequence continues at coordinate 12,513 of JAQYWO010000239.1, read as the reverse complement.
TGGAAGTAGCAGTTTTAACTTCCCACGTCAGTATTTTAGTGCCCTTTTCAATGGGAACTCTGCTCGCTCTGCTACTTTATCCTTTGGTGTCGAATACCAGTGTCTCATTCACAGCCTTTGCTCTGTTTTTAGGGGCAGCAATGTCGATTACAGCCTTTCCGGTACTAGCTCGGATTATTACTGAGAACAACTTACAGGGAACACGTTTGGGAACCTTGGCACTGACGTGTGCAGCTGTGGATGATGTCACGGCTTGGTGTGTGTTGGCAGTGGCGATCACAGTAGCTAAAACCAACACCATGAGCGGTGCACTGCCAACGATTTTCTCTGCTTTGCTATACATTGCGTTCATGGTAACGGTGGGGCGTTGGTTCTTGCAAAGAGTTGCCACCTATCACGAGCGAACACGGCACTTCAATCAGTTCGCCATAGCTATGATTTATGGAGGCGTGATTATTTCTGCCCTGATCACAGAGACTATCGGTGTTCACCTGATTTTTGGAGCGTTCCTGATGGGGGCAGTAATGCCCAAAAAACCTGAAGTGGTGAGGGAGTTAGCTCAGAAAACCGAGGACTTTGTACTCACGGTTCTGTTGCCAATTTTCTTTGCTTTTAGTGGTCTGCGAACGCAAATTGGTCTGCTCAACCGACCCATATTATGGATACTATGTGCAGCTGTTGTGGCAGTAGCAATCAGTGGCAAGTATATAGGCACGTATGTAGCAGCTCGCGTTGGTGGCATTGAGAAGCGCGAAGCCTCAGCGCTAGGTTGGTTGATGAATACTCGTGGTTTGACTGAGCTGATTGTCCTCAACATTGGTCTAGAACTGAAAGTGATCTCGCCGTTGTTGTTCACCATGCTGGTCATCATGGCGCTGGTGACAACGTTTATGACATCGCCCCTATTGGAGTGGATTTATCCGAAAAAGCTGATCAAGCTGAATGATATGGATCGAGAGCTTGAGGAGGAGACGAACCTAGAGCCGGACATCAGTTATCGGATTCTAGTCCCAATAGCTAATCCTAGTACGCAGAAAGGATTGATGCAATTGGCAATAGCGATCGCAGGCAGTCGATTGCAACCAGCCATAGTTCATCCTCTCAGCCTGATTGAATTAGAAGAGAATTATGCTTTTAGCAGTACCCCAGCTGAGGCTGATCGATTAATCCAAGAGCGTCGATCTCGCATGTCCGAATTGATTCAAAGTTTGGAACCTCCTCAAACCCGTCAGATGGTGCGTCCCATTATCCGTACGACTAAAAATGTGGCACGAGAGACAGACCAGATTGCCGTACTTGAGCAAGCTAATTTAATTGTGATGGGATGGCATCGACCAGCTTTTAGTACCAATCGGTTGGGTGGGCGAGTCGGTGAAATTCTCAGCACTGGGCGGGTGGATGTGGCTGTGTTTATAGACAAGGGAAGGGAGCGTTTGGAGACGTTGTTAGTACCTTACTCTGCCAATATTCATGATGAGTTAGGACTAGAAATAGCCTTAAGGCTGCTCGTCAATAGCGAACAGCGCCATCTCACCATTTTACGGGTTGCAAGTGGCGACCAAACTCACAGTGAATTAGACTACGAATACAAAACGATGATGGAGCAATTGCCAAGCGCGTTACGCGAGCGCACTAACCTCAAGATTATCGAGACGGCAGAGCCTATCCAAGCTGTGGTAGAAGCATCGGCGACTGTTGATCTCACTATCGCTGGCACCAGCAGTGCTTGGGGAATACAACGTCAAACTTTGGGTCGATACACAGATGAAATAGCCATTCAATGCCACTCCTCGCTTCTGATTACCCGTCGCTGTAGTCAGGTTACCTCCCACCTCGCTTCTATACTTTCAGCTACAAACGCTGACATTAACAAAGATGAATCTGGAGTCGGAGTGTCATGAATCATTTCAAATTTAAGTCCTTGGCATTTTATGGTACGGCAATCGTTGCGGTCGTGATTCTATTTAGTGTCGTCACCGCTTATGGAACAGCCAATCTCAAGGCTCCTCCTGCAATTGATGGTAGCTATCGACTTCAGGCTCAAAATTTGCCAGAGTGTTTGAAAGCCTCGACAGTGGTGTTAACGATTCAGCAATCAGGTAAGTACTTGAGCGGCTCTTTATTGCCTGCTCCCAGCATCAAGCTCAAAGCAGCTCAGAAAAAACCATCTCTAGATGGCAATCTGATTAATCAACAGATATATTTAGAAGGGCAAGTTCCAGGGTTTCCTAACTGTAATCATAGCCAGGTTAAGATTCAAGCCCAAGTGAGAGAAAAAATACTAGCTGGTCAGATCACCCTTGGTTCAACTCTAAAGGCAGATAAATTTACGGCTCAGCAAGAACTGCCACAGCAACAACCTGAAAAACATTAGGATATGTTGGCAACCTTAGCCTTAGCATGATGAGTGTTATTGGTTTGTGCTCTCCTCACCCTATCTCTACACTGATTCTCAAGCAGTGTAGAGAGGTGCTTTTGAAAGGCAATAAGAGTGTTTGAACAAACTCGTTAAAATAGAATCTCCGCCTTCTGTCCTTACCAAGGCGGAGTTATTCAAGCTCTTTGTTGATCTTTATTGGGTAACTTTTGGCTCTACTCCCCGAATCCGCTGCCCCAACTAAACTCTACCCAAATTATTTGTTTGGCGGATTTTCTCGGTAAATACGGGCAACCTTCGTCTGTATCTTCACGATTAGGAGTTGATCAATCACCCTCATCCTGTACGTTCGCTGGACTGCGATTAAAAATATTGCAGCTATCGACGCCGATTTAGGACTTGCTAAAATCAGGCAAGCTACACACGTTCTGTGCGTATAACAGAATTACGACTACTATTTTTATGACAAATAATTACAATATCACTAAATATCTTCGCGTATACTTTAATACTCAGATTATCATATGAACATAGAATTATTAATTGGAATATGGCTGTTAACAGGAAGCATTTCTATAAGCAGCGAAATTAAATTTGTCGGTGACGAACCTGATCCAAATGGTGTTGAAAATTGGTTAAATGGTAGTAGCAACGAGTTAATCGAGCGGATAGAACTAACTGAAGGACTTACTCTAACTATCTCATCAGATGGTAAATTCTTTGAAGAAAGAACGGGCGATCCAAAAGTTTATTGGTTTGACCTTGAAGGAGTATTAGAGTCTGAGGTTATACCGTTTAACGGTCATCTAAGTTTCTATGACTCTAAAGCCTTTTTGTTGCTTGATGAGCTGGTATCATGGGCTGTACCTAGCAATGAAGTGAATAAAAAAAAGCTCAGATACGACGATAGTGACACTAAAATAGCTGATAGTCTTGAAGTTATAGGTGAACAGCTTATAAGAACCGTCTCAGTAGTAACAGATGAGCTTTATTTAGATAGAGTGATTATCGTATATAAACATGGCAAATAAGTGAAGTCTTGTAACTCTGCGCTCACAGTCAGCTAAAACCTTTGCTTCGCTGTATTTTTGTCTCCCTGATTGCTATATCATAGATGAGCGAGCGCTCCCTACTTCTGCAACAGCGCATCATTACATTTATTGCAAATTAACCTGTCAATTTTCTTGGGCTGAGTTTAACCAAACCTTTGCTCGGGCATATCTCAATTCTCAATTACATTAATTGTTATGGCTGGGAACTCTATTTCCGAGTCAATCGATAGCCCTTTATACTTTAGCCTGTTGTTCTAGTAAAAAGCACGAGAACTATGCTTTCCCTGACTCGTTATCAATGGACTGTTTTTTTTGCTGCATGGCTTGGTTGGGGCTTCGATCTCTTTGATAGTTTACTGTTTAGTTACGTAGCACCAAACTGCATACCAACTCTGTTAAACTTGCCAATTGGTTCTCCTGAAGCCAAAGCTGCCACTCTTTTTTGGACTGGATTATTGACTTCGATTTTATTAATAGGTTGGGCAGCAGGAGGTGTTATTTTTGGTACGGTTGCTGATCGCATCGGTCGTAGTAAGACAATGATGTTTACTATACTCTGTTTTTCCCTTGGCACAGCTAGTTGTGCTGCGGCACCCAACATAGCAATCCTGATTCTTGCGAGAATTATTGCCAGTTTGGGACTTGGAGGAGAGTGGGCGGCGGGAGCATCGCTGGTTGCGGAAGTGGTGCCAGAGCGATCGCGAGTAGAAGCAGGCGCACTTCTCTACACTTCGGCCCCTCTTGGTTTAACCTTGGCAACACTTTTAAATCTCCTAGTTGCAGGGGTATTGTTCAAAAATAACCCAGAAGTTTCCTGGCGGTTCGTGTTTTTGTTTGGCTTACTACCTGCTTTAGTCGCCTTTTTATTACGTTACTTCGTTAAAGAGCCAGAATCTTGGCGAAATGCTGCCACGGAGATGCCTGCTTCCACTATTAAAGAACTGTTCGCTCCCCAAAATTTTCCTCTAACTCGGTGTGGGATGATCACAGCAACAGTAGCTTTACTAACTTGGTGGACTTGTAATGGTTTTATTCCAGTTATTTCTGCCGGTTTGGCACATACGGAGGCTCAAATTCAAGGTTTAGATAAGGTGGCGACACAAGCACTGATTGAGCAATGGAAAACTATTGCATCCAACAGCTTTAATTTGGGAGGACTGATTGGCACCCTGCTAACAGTTCCCCTCGCTAAATACTGGGGACGCAGAAAAATGCTTTTTCTCTACTTTTTACTGTCGGGACTTGCCTTGATCGTCACCTTCGGGATAGATTGGCCACCGCAAACGCTTCTTTACTTGTACTTCCCGATTGGATTAACCGTTTTTGGTGTGTTTGGCAGCTTCACCTATTACCTGCCAGAGCTTTTTCCCACCCGCTTACGGGCAACAGGTTCCGGCTTCTGCTATAATATAGGGCGAGTGATAGCAGCCGGAGGACCGTTTCTCGTCGGTGCGATCGCATCTAGTGGCTCCAATGCTCTGCATACTGCTTTAAAATTGCAACTGTGGCTGGCTGTAGTGCCCCTGATTGGTCTATTTTGTATGCCTTGGGTCATTGAGACAAAAAATCGTTAAATCAGCTACTCCAAAGACTTCTAGCCGTTGGATTCCGGCTAAATGCAGCAGTTTACATAGCAGATTTGAAACGACGGCGTAGCAAGACGCCAGTAGCAATCCCACCTATACTGATCACTGTTGTGGTATTGTTTGGTTCCGGAACTCTCTGAGGAACTTGGATTGAACCACTTAAGGAAGCCTGACCTCTCAAGGGAGCAGTTGGATCTGTCAGTGGTTCACTTTCATTAAAAGTTAGTGTGCCGGTAGCACCAGTAAATCTACCAGAACCGCCAGTGATAGTTTCGCTTCCAGAACCAATTAATTGCTGATTTGGGTAGTCAAATATAGCACTGGCTTTACTAGTGGCAAAGAGTTGATCTTCGCCACTGGCAAAAAACCTATCTGTACCAATTGGTAAACCTTGCAAACCAAATGTTGCTGCATCTGGAGCAAATGTAATTGAAACAGGAACACCATTTTGGAAATTAGTCCGGCTGTAATTCAAACTGGTAAAGTTAGTCAGACCGTAAGGAGCATTAATAAGATTAGTGCCTGAGACATTTGCCGTGGAGACATCCGATCCAGGAATGGGTGTCAGGGTTACGCTTGTGTCGTACTCTACATTGAATGGAAAAGTCGTCTGTGCTGTCGCACTTTTGACACTAGACCCAAAACCGACTAAGGTGAAGGCGACTGGAATGATCCATGCGATGCTTGAGCGGAGCATAATTAATCTTCCTTTTCAGCGACGGAACCACGAAGTCTTAATACATTGTGGTTTTCAGTTAAAGACTACGGTCAAACAAGTATAATTTTAATAAATTTTCTGTAAAGTTATGAGAATGATATCTAGCGGTTAAAAACTAGATATCTTTGCATGCTTGAGAGTGACCGCACCTCAACAGTTCATGCATAGCGATCGCCTGCGTCATTTCGTCTTCTATATGGAAGTTCCACACAGACAACGAAATATGGCGACAATATAGGGATTTTTTGTAATTAATATTATATTAAAAAGACAATGCCGATGAGAAGCGTAGCAGGCACATATCAGTGTACATAGGACACCATGCTTCATACTGGATGTTTTTAATACAATTAAAATTTAGTTATTGACATGAAATTGATTGAACAGAGGTTAAAAAGCCTACTACTCAACACATTTCATGCTTCCATTAGATTCACACCCCCTTACTTTAGTAAAATAATCTGTATTCTTACAAAAGAAAGGCAGAAGTACGTTCAAAGCAGCGTCTCCGACAGGAGAAGGCAGAGGGCAGAAGGTAAATTGCCTAAAAATCCTACATTCGTGTGAAGTCTTGGGGGCGTCTGCAACCGCGAAACTCGCCGGAGAGAGTACTCTCTCCGGCGAGCTTTGCAATAAAAATGTGAGATGCGTAGCGCTTCGGAATACGGCGTCCTTATGTAAAGCTCGCGTCCGTGAGTACTCACGGACGCAGACTTTACTTCAATCCCACGTTTTTAAGCGTGGGTTCCCGAATGCCTTCTGCCCTCAGCTATGCTGAGGGCAGAAGCACACAATTACATGTGCTTACCCTGGATGGGTTTATTAGACAGAAGATTTGTAATACAGCAGTTTTCACTCTTCATACACTACTTGCTTAAAGAGCGCTTAATCACAAGAATAAACATTCGCTTAATTCGACCAAGAGAGAACACAGACATAGCGATTCCATAAACACAAAAAATGAATACTGGTTGTAGATATATATATGAAAGATTTGCTTGCACTGCTACTACTGTCACAACTACCGTAACTGTAGGTAAAAAGATTGGTTTTATTAAAACTCCGATGTTCCAGCCAGCAGCACGACAGGTAACTAACCAAAACCAAATAGTTGCACCTACGCCCATGACCAGTGCTACAGCCATCGCCACTCCTAAACTTCCCCCAAACTTAGCTCCAAAGAAGTAAGCCGGAAGTGAAAGTGGAATTAAAGTCCAGTTAATCGCAGCATTGACATCTGCTTTGTTCGCAGCAATTAAAGCCACACCAAGAATAGACATGAAGCCCCGCGCATAGGCAAAAATCAGTATAATTTGAAACAGTTTTACTACAGGGTTCCATTGAGAACCATAGATTGAGGGGATAATCCAGGGAGCGACCACAAATGCTACACCGTAAATAGGAGCATAAAGTAAGGCATATATTTCCAAAATCTGGCTAAGATAAGCTTTTTGACCTTCCTGATCTCGCTGTGACAGCACCGAAAAATTGATGCGGTTAATTTGGGACAGAGCAAATGCTGGTAACATTGCCAATTGATAGGCTAGGTTGTAATAACCAAGCGACTGTGGTCCTAGCAATTTACCAATAATTAGATTGTCACCATTGGTGTTAACGTAGACGGCTAAATCAATCCCAATCAGGCTACTAACGTAACCCTTCACCTCTTGGAGCGCAGACTGATCTGGGATCAGGTGGTATGTGAATTGGTATTTACTTAACCAGCGCTTGAGTAAGGCATCAACTGTTGCCATTGCAATCTCGGCGACAACAAAAGACCACACACCACCGCCAAAGGCTGCACAAATCACGGCTCCAGCAAAACGAGCAAATCCTGCACCACTATCGGCGATCGCTAAGTCTCTAAATTTCATCTGCCGTTGGAGTACGGCACCGTGGGAACCAGCACCCGCGCTAATCAAAAATATCAGTGCAGCAGTTGCACTTAGGGGTAATACTAGAGGTTCGTGAAAAAACTGAGCCAGAGGAAACCCAGATAGAACTTGTATCATAAACATCGCCACGGAGATGTTCACACCCAGGCTGTAAACAGCATCAACCAGTTTTTTATCATCCAAACCACGGTGAACAAGTACTGTGGCAATAGCTACATCTTTAAATAAGGCAGATAATGTTGTCATAATCAACACTATCCCCCACAGACCAAAGTCTTTTGGTGTTAGCAGACGCGCAAGGAAAATCTGAGCCAGTAGTTGTAAGATTTTGGCAAGGGCAAAACTGGCAGTCAACCATAAACCACTTGCGGCTATTTTTCTGGTACCGATATGCTGCATATGCCCTCAATTGAAAGTTTTGCAACGTGCTAATTCTTGACCTTTTCGTCCTAAGGAGTCGCGAAGATTTTTGTCTTGACACAAACATCTAAAAGCTTGCAAGATTTCATCCTCAGAATTTGGATCGACCAGAATACCATTTTCTCCATGACGGACTGCATCTATCACACCTCCGACCCGAGAAGCAATGACAGGTTTACCAAAGTAACCAGCTTCTATGTAAACAATGCCAAAACCCTCAATGCTGGCAGCATTACTGTCAAAGAAAGTCAACAGAGCAAATAGATCACAGGCTGCATAGTAACTAGCTAATTCTTGATCGGGTACATAACCTGCAAAATGCACTCTATCTGCTAATCCCAAACGACTAGCTAGAGATTTTAAGTCCGACTCCATCGCACCCCGTCCACAAACTACGTAATGAACATCCAACCCTTCAGCCAGCAGCGACGGTAAAAGTTCTATAACTCGGTCAAAGCCTTTTCGGGGAACAAGTCGTCCTACTGAGAGAATAAGGATAGATGTCTGCGGAATTTTGTAGGTACTGCGCACGCGGGTACGCAAATCATTAAGATTTGCTTCAGTAGCCACCCCACCAAATTTTTCAGGTCTAACTACAGGGTTAATGACTTGAATAGGCGTATCAAATTGAAAATGAGTTTTGAGATAATCTCGTGTGAAGGAACTGTTACAAACAATCTTGTTCACCTGATTGAGTGTGAATCCAAATAGTGAGCGCAATAATGGATTACGTAACGGACAAAGAATATCATTACCATGTACATAGATAAAACAGCGCACAGGCAAAAGATAGTTTAATAGTAATAAAACAGGAAAGTCGTAGCCATGACCCCACTCAATGTAATGGTAACGATAGCGAAAATATATTTTAATTGCTAGCACAAACTCCCAAAACATATAGATAATTTGTTTGAGAATACTACTAAAAAAGCCAGCATTTAAATATGTAGGACACTGCCAGCGGTAAACAGCAAAAGGTTGAGCTTCGTCAAAGCTCTTATCTCCGGGACAACCCCCAGCCAGAACAATCACTCGTTCAGGATCTTGCAGACAGCGATTATAAATATATTCCTCAATTCCACCCTCTTTTGGCAACCAAGTGCGGGAAATGACTAAAATATTTGGTGAGTCTATCACCTCTTGGTTATAAGCATCAAGTTGGGAGATATTTTGCATTTCTTTAATAAAATTAATCCTGGAAATAAATTAATTTTGTAAGGATTCTGAATCTAGAATTCAGAATTCCGCTTGAGACAAAGCTTCTAGCTATTGATATCATGACTCACACAAAATATCTAAAGTTTCAATTGTTGAAGTCACAAGTATTATGACTCCTGAATTCTTACTTTTTTTTTAAATTTATACATCCAGAATCCACCCTTCATAAACAATAAAAGACTTTGTAAAGAACAATAATTTTTCTTCGTAAATCAAAGCATTAGGAAAAAATTCTCTCAGTTCTTTCTTTGTCAATAATCTGACACTTTTTACCAGTTTTCTGGCTTCTTCTTTGTCTGTCGTTTTTTGTCTCCAACCCAAAGTAAAATTTCTGACCAAAAGCATCTTTAGCCATAAAGGTAAAAATTGAAAACAAGGAAAAAGAAAATGTGGTTCAATTGGAAAATATCGATTCGGTGTAGGTAAAAAATACCTTTTACCTACACGTTGTACTTCTTGAGCCATGCGATATTGTTCTTTATAGTTTCCTACATGTTCGATCACAGAGTTGGAAAAAACTATATCGAATTCATCATCGGCAAATTGTTGCATATTTCTTGCATCACCTATGACAGATTTGATATTATGATAATTAACTTCTACTTCTTCAACATTGAGTATTGTAATTGTTAACATTTCCGGATTATCTTGACAAAAATCTTGTCTTTCCCAAGTTTTCTGTCTTCCACCTACATCCAGAATTTTTAAGGGAATGGGTACAGATTTAAAAAGCTTCAAAAACAAAGCAAATCTTTTGTCTCTAAATTTTTTTGATCCAGAGAGATTTTCTTGTTCATCTGCTAGTTTTGTAATTGCTTTCACAAATATGAATTTTCCTTTTTTTTATTTTAATTTTCTTCCTAATCTCAACAATCAAATTTTTGTAATATATCAATAAAACCCCCAAAACTTTGCTCCCAATAATAGGAATTAGCCACTCGCTTCTGACCCATTTCCCCCATTTTTGTTCTCAACTCAGGGTTCTCAATCAGTTTGGATAAAGCTTCAGCTAAAGCAGAAGAATTAGCGGGCGGTACTAGCAAACCATTTTCTCCATCTGTAATTAACTCTGGAATAGCTGCAACGTTAGTTGTAATAATTGGTAATCCATAATACATTGCTTCTATTAAGACAATTCCAAAGGTTTCGTTGATACTTGGTAAAACGAAAATCTTCGCCTGTGAATATAATTGACAAAGAAGATCTTTATCTGAGCCATCATGAAAAAATATGTCTTTATTTAAGTTTAATTCATTCACAAACTTCTCTAATTTATGAAAGTAATTAATAGATTTCTGAGGATTACCAACTAGATGAAGTGTAAATTCTTTTCTGTGAGTCTGAGAAAAAGCTTCAATGAGATAGATTAATCCTTTTCTTGATACATAGTTTGCCACACATAAAATTTGACAATTTTCTCTCTCGTCTATGAAGGGCATAATCTTCAATTTTTCCCTATTTATACCAGGAGGGAGAACATGAACTGATGTTCGGTTAATTCCAAGAGAAACTATTTCTTGCTGAGAATAGTTACTATTGGTGATTATCATATCAGCTAAAGATAACCTAATCTTGTGATTGAGCTTGTTCCAGTATTTTCTGATTAAGAAATTATCATTAGTGTCATAACCATAGAGGAAATGTACCAACACTATAGTTTTCCCTCTTTTGATAAAAAACTGAATAATATTAGTGAAAATCAAATATTGAGTAAAATAGTGATCTTCAACTAGAGTCCCCTGACATTTATAGAGCCAACAAGCTAGCGCGACATTTGCCAGCAAATTTCCGAAAAATGGTATCCGGGATAGTCTTATCTCTAGTCTTTTATGTAAACTGATACACTCTATCTCAAAACCTTCTGCTTCCAGGTATTTTGAAAGTTTGTAATTATATAGTTCTCCTCCTGTTTGTGGAGGAATCGCTCCTATAAGAAAATAAATTTTATTCATGAGGATTGGGTAATGGAATATTTATAATCCTGTTAACTGCATCATTTTTTGAGCATAATTAGCAACATTGCAGTTTGTTTCCACCCAGGCTTTGCCTTTTGCCAGTAGAGTTGGAGTATTAGTATCACTGACAACACGAATAATTGCTTCAGCGACAGCTATTGGGTTGTTAGGGTCAACAGTCCACTCTGATGCAAAGTGCTGTAAAATCTCGTTAATTCCTCCTGTAGAACTACCGATTACGGGTATACCACAAGCTATAGCCTCCACAACTGTGCGTCCAAAGGGTTCTCGTGGTGCAAGAGTAACGACTACCGAGGCATATTTGTAGTAATTCTCTATGTTGAGAGTTGCTGGTAGGATGGTGAAACGGTCTGCAACTCCTTGCTGTGCAGCATTTTCTAGTAGTTCACGAGTGTAACTTCCGTCGTCTGATTCATCTGGTCCAATCACGACTCCGTGGTAAAAATGACCCATAGCTTTGAGATGTGTAAGTACCGGAATTAGCGATCGCAAATTTTTATCATTGACAATTCTCGGTTTATTTAAGCGTGAAGGTGTCAAAATGATACGTGCTCCAGAATTCAGAATTGGCTGTAGATTTACAGGTGGAGAGCCATAATTTAGATGGTCATTAAATCGTTCGGTATCTACTGGTTGATACAGGATTCCTTGGATATTCGGCATCAATCGACGAATATGTCCTACGGTAAATTGGGAATTGCAAATAGCTTTGGGATTAAGACAAGCAAAAGCTATTTTTCTGAGCAATTCACCAAGTAAGTTATAGGAACAAGTCAAGTCATGACAGAAGTGATAAATAGGACGACCACTCAAGCGAATTATCGCTGTAAACCTGAGCGATGATAGCAGAATATACAAATTAGACCAATTATCCAATAACAAAGGATAATCTTTTGGTTGCTGACCGACCCATCTGAGTGCCTGCTTCATAAACTCAAATTCATTTTTTGCTGCAATTAGTTGTATACAAGAGGTATAACCAGTATCTCGCAGGTATTTCTCAGTGAAAGAGTCTGACCAGACTAAAATACACAATTGTTCAGAAAAACCACATTTTTCAAACCCTTGAATTAGTCCCAAAAGTGATATAAGTGTGCCACCTAAATGATTGAAACCTCCTGGTAAAATAAATATTTTTTTGGGGCAGCTTTTATTGTCTAACTTCCGCCTTTCTTGGCAGGTTTTTATTCCATAAATCATAATATTATTTACTTTTTATTTATTTTTTTTAATATTTAATTAAAAACCATTAAAAGTTTCTCTTGTCAATT
>JAQYWO010000238.1 GCA_029379215.1 Rhizonema sp. PD37 | reverse complement strand
GTTTTATAAGGCTATTAATATCGACTGAACCCGACACACCGCTACCGGCTAAGGACGTATAAAAAGAAGGCAATCTTACACAAGCGTGGCGGGGAGTCATTGCAAATAACAGAAATTACATATCATTGTTGTGAATTTCTGTCAAAGATTTCAAAACAAGCTAAAAAGTTTAATCAATCTAGCTCAGGCAAGATGTTATTGATTGTAGCTGTATGATTCACTGGCTGACTATCGGTGTTTTCTTTTAAAGCATCACTGTGACCGTCAACCAGATGGAGGTTTAATGAGAATATCTCAAACAGGCGATAGCAAATTTGGTTCTAAAAACGCTAATGAAGAACGTTTAACAGTACAGTATTTGCAAGAAGCAAATCCAATAGTCTCTCCTCATCCCGGCACTGATGTAGTCAAAGGATTGACTCAAACACCCAAGACTTTATCTGCTCGTTACTTCTACGATGATCGTGGTTCTGAACTCTTTGAGAAAATCTGTGAGTTACCAGAATATTACTTAACACGTACCGAAACATCAATTTTGCAGCAGTGTGCTAGTGAAATTGCACAAGAGACTGGCGCTTGCGAACTAGTAGAACTTGGCAGTGGGAGTTCCACTAAAACCCGTATTTTACTAGATGCTTACAATCAGCTAGGCTACTCTATACGCTATCTGCCAATTGACGTTAGTGCGGGAATGCTTGAAAGCAGTGCTAGGCAACTGCTTGTAGATTATCCATCTTTGGAAGTTCATGCACTGGCAGGAACGTATGAATCGGCTTTGGCACAACTCGAACCTACGCAGTTACCCAGTCGGATGATCTTTTTTATTGGGAGTAGTTTAGGTAATTTAAATCCCCAAGAGTGTGAAACGTTTCTCAGCAAAATTACGGAGGCTTTGCAAGTAGGAGAATATTTCTTGTTGGGGGTAGACTTGCAAAAGCCCAAACACATATTGGAAGCAGCTTATAACGATAGCCAGAAAGTTACAGCCGCTTTTAACCTCAACATGCTGGAGCATTTAAATTGGCGCTTTGATGGCAATTTCGATACAACCCAATTTACTCACTTGGCGTTTTATAACGAAATTGAGCAGCGAATAGAAATGCATTTAAGCAGTTTGCGATCGCAAACTGTCGAATTACGCGCTCTCAACCTCAACGTTAATTTTGCACCAGATGAAACCATTTTCACCGAAATTTCCCGCAAATTTGACTTACACGCCATCCAACAAGAACTTAAAGCACTGCGTTTAGTACCACAAAAAGTATGGACTGACGAAAATAAATGGTTTGGTTTGTTACTTTGTCAGTTGCAAGCATAAGCTCTGCTTACTGAAAGCTTCGGCTTTGCAGAGAGTGCGGGATGAATTGATATTTTTGTCTGAGGCTCAAGATCGATTCTTCGCGACGACAGTTGCCTGGGCGTGGGAAAACGCCTCATGCGTGCTGCCTCGCCTTTGCGCTCCTGCAAAGTTCAAGAACGTACAGCAGCAACGCCAAAACTTATACTTCGTGAGTAACGGATGTGGGCTTAGGAATTGACAACTCCTGTGTCTACATCCCTTCTATATTGAAATTCAATAGCTTCTTGAATTATCATCTTTAAGAACTTCTAAAGTCGCACTTGTAAATCAGCGATATAAGCAGAGTAATTACCATCAGCTTTTTATATCACAACTGCATACCGCATCAAAATCCTATCAACCAAAAGAGACTTCAACATCGTGACTAATACTGGTAGGTTGGGGAATGGGCAACCCGTCTTTAAGTATTCCTTCTATATGAAATTCAATTGCTTCGGCAATGAGTACCTTAACTTCCTCTATGGTTTCGCCCACAGCTATACAACCAGGTAAATCAGGAACATATGCGCCGTAGCTAGTTTCCCCTTTTTCAATTACGATGGCATAACGCATTACTCATCCTCCAATTGTGCTTGTCTCCAAATATTTTTCAGAGTACCAATTGGCACATCTAAGTCAGTGGTAAAAAACTTAATTATATCAAGAAAAGTAAAGTTGATAAAATTATTGCGTAGTAAGCGCTTACTACGAACTTTCATTTATTTATGCCGTTTTACCTACTTAATGATTAAGAAAGTTATTTGTATATGTTATATTTTGGGACAGACAGATAGGATCTGCCCCAAAATTCACTTGGTTAACTCACTGTTCAACTCATTAAATGGTCGCCGCTTCAATTCCACTGAGTCAGTACGCGGTAGTAAATCAAACACTTCTCTTAATTTATCGTCTATCTTCTCATAAGGCACTTGACCTTTCTCATTGAGAATAACTTTACCCGACTGATCTATAACCACGACTTGGGGAACACCACCGGAATAGTAATAACCTGGTTCTTTCGGACTGTAGGTTTCTCGAAATGAGATATCATCTACTCTTACAGGGATAATCTCTGCTGCTTTTCCGTAAAATGCCTGGATTCTTGACACGACAATGGTATATTTCTTACAATCACTACTGTCATCTACATAGAACGTCAATATTGCAGGTTTATGTTGTGCTAAAGCTTGAGCGAGTGTCACTTTAGGAGGAATCAACGAACCGTTTCCAGCAAAAACCACAAAAATATTACCATCGTATCTGTCGTTATCAATAGCGGCAAAAGCTGAGCGCGTGTCTGTCAAAAATAAGCATGCAAGCAGCAGGAATACTGATACAAACCGCCGCCAGTTTAATATTCTGGTAAGTAGATATCGACTATTTAAATTTGACAAGGGGACACGGAGACGCACAGACGTAGGGAACTTTTTAGCGTCTATGTCATTCCTATATTGGCAAACTTCTAGAATGCGATTGGAGAAAAATTGCAATTTTATGCTTGTCATCAAAAGGAACCTTTCGCGCTACTATTTTCCGTAAGTTTATGCTGAATTCAGCAACTAATGGTGGATATATAATTATGTCTGCCACCAACTTTATAAGATACTGCCTGAGGAGTGAATGGGAAACAAGGAGGCAAGTCCGTTATTATTCTCACACATAGCCTTGCTTCCTCTCTGCCCTTTTTATTAACTGAATATGGGAAAAATTAAACTTGTAGATAGGTTGCGACTGGGTTTAGCTGTATCAATAGCAAAAAGCGTAACGTTAGGAGTGCGATCGCTGCGTTTGGGTGCGGCTAGTGTTTTACCAGGAGCGATCGCGCGACGCATTGAACCTCGGCTGTTGCAATTATTAAGTCAGCAAGTGAAAAGTGGAGTGATTCTGATTGCTGGTACTAACGGCAAAACAACCACATCGCTACTCTTACGTTCAATTCTAGAACACAAGGGCTACCGTGTTGCTCACAACTCTACTGGTGCGAATCTAGAAAATGGCTTGATGACAGCACTCTTGGAAAACACCAATTTGGTAGGTAGTCTGGATGTTGATTACGCTATTTTGGAAGTAGATGAAAATATTGTCCCGAAGGTATTGACTTCCCTCCAGCCTCAGATCATTCTCTGCTTAAACTTATTCCGTGACCAACTAGATAGGTACGGAGAAGTTGACACAATTAGTAAGCGTTGGACAAAGGTGATCTCTACTTTACCACCAGAAACCGTTGTAATTTCCAATGCTGATGACCCAACTTTGTCTTATCTCGGTCAGCAGTTACCTCAACGGGTGTTATTCTTTGGCTTGAGTGAAACTCAACATTATCTAGGGGAAATTCCTCATGCCGTTGATTCTATCTACTGTCCTCACTGCGGTCATTCTCTTGACTACGAAGGTGTATACTTGTCCCATCTAGGGGATTTTAGCTGTCCCCAATGCGGTTTTCGTAAAAGTCAACCGACTCTTGAAAGTAAGGAATGGCCGCAAATTCTTGTTGGTTTGTACAACAAATACAATACTTTAGCTGCTGTGACTGCTGCTAAAGAGTTGGGAATTGATGATGCGACTATCTTAGATACTATACAAAACTTCCAAGCCGCTTTTGGTCGTGCGGAAGAGTTGTCCGTTAATGGTAAGCAGGTACGAATTCTGTTATCAAAAAATCCTGTTGGGACAAATGAAACCATTCGAGTCGTGACTGAAAGTGACGATCGCACAACACTACTGGTTTTGAATGATCGGACACCCGATGGAACAGATGTATCCTGGATTTGGGATGTAGATACAGAGAAATTAGTAGAACGCGGTGGGACTCTAATCGTAAGTGGCGATCGCGTCTACGATATGGCTTTACGTCTACGCTACAGCGATCGCACTCAGAGTGATTTAAATTTGATTGTTGAAGAAGATTTGCGACAGGCAATAGCTGCAGCTTTGGAACACACGCCAGATAATGAAACTTTGCACATTCTTCCTACCTATTCAGCCATGCTGGAAGTACGAGAAGTGCTGACAGGAAGAAAAATATTGTAGGGGTGGGTTTAATACAAAAATTTCCAAAGCAAACATATAGCAGTTGCCAGGTTTCTTAGGACATTAACTAATGAGAAAACACGGAAACCATCGGAGTTTCAAGCCTGCTCCCTGCTAGAATGCTCCCTGCTCCCTGCTATAACATCTGATATAACCCGCCCCAGGACAAGGCACAAAGTTATAATTTTGATTCCTCACTCCTCACTCCTGCTGTTCTCATGCTTATTCAACATTTCCAAATGCTTGCACGTTATAATACGCTAGCAAATTACAGGCTTTATAAGGTTTGTTCGCAGCTAGAAGATGCAGAACGTAAGCGTAACCGACTTGCGTTTTTTAAAAGTATTCACGGAACGCTGAATCATATTATGGTGGGAGATCGGATTTGGATGAGTCGGTTTCAAGGTCAAGAAATACCATCGACTGGACTTAATTCTATTCTCTATGATGACTTTGAGGAATTATGGCGAACTCGTGGATTAGAAGATGAATCTATCGAAGTTTTTATGTCTGGATTGAAAGAGGATTTCTTGAGCAAAACTATTGATTACGTAAATAATCAAGGTAAACTTTATTCTGATCCAGTAGATTTATTACTAGCACATTTTTTCAACCACCAGACACACCATAGAGGTCAGATTCACGATATGCTAACCCAAACAGAAATCGCCCCACCAGTTCTGGATATGCATCGAGTTATGAGAGCATGAGTAGGGGCGGGTTTAACAGAAAGATTACCAACACCAAACACAACATCTACAAAATCCGCCCTTACATCGAGTTTTCATGTACAAAAAACTGGTTACAACCATATTGCATGTGAAACCCGCCCTTACAGCAGTAAAGAGCAGAGGAATTAAGGGAACTTGCCTGCCCTACTCTTGATCTTTTCCATCATCACCATGCTCCATTTCCTATTTCCCATTCTCTATACATATGAATCAGCAGAATTTTGAATTAACAATTGGTTGGCTGTATCCGAAGTTGATGAGTACTTATGGCGATCGCGGTAATGTCATTTGTATAGAACGCCGTTCTTTGTGGCGAGGATATAATGTCAGGGTGTTGCCGTTGGATCAGAATACGACAGCAGCTGATATACATACAGTCGATTTGCTCGTTGGTGGTGGTGCCCAAGATCGCCAGCAAGAAATTGTCATGCGCGATTTACAAGGTGCGAAAGCAGACGCACTCCGTGAGAAAATCGAAAATGGGACTCCTGGAGTTTTTACCTGTGGTGCACCTCAGTTGCTAGGACATTATTATGAACCAGCTTTTGGACAGCGCATTGAAGGATTAGGCATCTTGGATTTGGTGTCAGTACATCCTGGTGAAAATACTCGCCGTTGTATTGGCAATTTGGTAATAGAAGTTACAGCCACCCGTCTAGCACGAGATTTAGAAGAAATGATGGGTAGCAAACCGTATTTGATTGGGTTTGAAAATCACGGTGGACGTACCAAACTGGGGAAAGTGGAAGCGTTAGGGCAAGTGGTGTACGGTTTGGGTAACAATGGTGAAGATGGGACAGAAGGTGCATTTTATCAGAATGCGATCGCAACCTATTCTCATGGTCCCTTGTTACCAAAAAATCCCTTTGTCGCCGATTGGATGATTCAAACCGCACTTCGACTCAAGTATCAACAGCCGATTATCCTCTCACCTCTAGATGATACTCTTGCCATGCAGGCACGAGAAGCCATGTTTAAGCGGTTAAAGGTCAATTTTCCCACTCTTGCATTGCACCAGTAACGACTTTTCACGTATAAAGTAGCTTAGCGATCAGCGTTATTTGTTGTTATTTAACAGCTAACAGCTGTATCAAAAGTCCTTTTTTGGTAAGCTTTTAGGGCTTTTTCCCACCGTCGAACTCACGTTTACTTACTGGAGTTTAGACCAAATTCTATTTTTTAGGCTACAGCCCTTGTGTAGCAAGCATTTTAGACTTGGGAATTTAAACCACGCCTATAAAGTAGCAAAGCCTTTCTGGATAAGGGTTTGGCGGTTTGGTAAGCAAAATTAGTCTAAATTCCAATTACTTAAGTAACTTAATGATTACTTTTTTTCATTCCTAATACGCTGGAGGTCTGACCAAAACTCTTCTCTTGTTACTTTATCTAGAGTTTTTTGCCTTTCTTGAGTATAGTCGCCACTTCCCCATCCAGTTTGTTGTAAAAAGCGAATAGCATCAACTTCTCCCAAATTTTTAACTAAAATCTCAAATCCTTTTTTTCTCAATTCTACTGGTGTCATAATGTGTCTAACCTTATAATTAAGATTGTCAAAGCTTCATTAACCAACTAATAGGATTGTCCACAGCTATTTTTAATACACCTTGATGGCGCAATGCATTTTTAAGTAAACGGTCATCAGTGGAGAGGAAAATATCTACCTGTGCAACTTCTGCACAAACAATATGAAACGAATCATAAAGACTAAAACCAAGATTTTCTAATTGTTGAGAGCGTAAATCAACCTCTTCATTTATATTGATAGTTATGGTAGCAAATTCTAATAACTTTAATATGTTCTCTAGTTTTTCAAGGTTACGCATTTTTTCTAGCTCGACTGTTATAGCTTCGCTAGTGACAAGTTGCCATTTTTTGGCACTAATCCGCTCCATAATGCTAAGAATTGCCTCTCCTTCTAAACGAATTCTCTCTTGAGTCCAATCATCAAAAGGGCGATTGAGACAACAAACATCAAGATAAATTTTATAATTAATTTCCTGTTTAGCCATTACCATACCAATCTGATCAGAAGTAGAATTAGTACCACGAAGCACGTTAGCAGTACAATTAGCAGCTTCTTTACTAGTACACTGCGGCGTAAGTTTAGATATGGTTATGTAGTCAAAAGCTTAAAGCTTTCCCTCAAAAGTCCATATTTATACCCTAACCGAATTTACGCCGTACTGTACTTCACGCGAGTGACAGGAGGGCAAGCCTCAAATATTCTCGGGACTTTGGGAGTTGAAGGGAGTGCAAATCTCTTTTTGCTGAATCCCAACGGCATTATGTTTGGTCCTAATGCCCGATTGGATGTGCGTGGTTCATTCTTGGGAACGACAGCAAATAGCTTTCTCTTCCCTCAGGGAATAGAATTTAGTGCCACCAATCCCCAAGCGCCACCGTTATTAACCATCAATGTACCCATTGCAAGCTGGTTTTTATTCTGGTGGTCAAGGAAATCCTGGAATCGTATCTATCAAGGCTAGGGACACTGTTTCTTTTGCAGGTAGAGACAGTGGGGTTTTCACTAATGTTGAACCAATGGCAGTGGGTAATGGTAGCGATGTTCTTATCTCGGCAAGAAGGTCGGTTTCTTTCAGCGATGGTGCTATCTTGGAAGCCAGCAATGCTGGACGTGGAAATGGCGGAAACATCACCATTCAGACTGGAACGCTCTCCATTGATGGAAGTGATGCTAGGAGTACATTGCTGGAAGGAGGTGTGGGAAATGCAGGTGATATTAATATAAGCACGCGATCGCTTTATCTCACTAATCGCGGTCAATTATCTACTAGTAATGCGGGAAGTGGTGCAGCAGGCAATATCAACATTACGACTGCTCAGGACATCCGACTAGATAACGAGGGATCTATTCGCGCCGATACTAGAGGGGGACAGGGTAATATTTCTGTACGTTCCGGTGACTTCATCCTGAGCCGCAATAGTAAGATCACTACTAATGCTACAGGCAACAATGTCATTGGTGGCAATATCAAAATTGACTCTGACATTTTAGCCGCTGTAGGAAATAGCAATATTAGCGCTAACTCTGCTGATTCTCGTGGAGGTCAAGTTACAATTAATACTCAAGGTATTTTTCTCTCTCCTGATAGTGCCATCACTGCAACAGGAGCAAGTTCTTTTTTAAATGGCAATGTACAAATCAGCGCCTCAGAAGTTGAAGCTAGCCTTGGTTTAGTTACCTTGCCTACGATTACAGAAAATACCCCAAGGTTAGTTTCCTCTAGCTGTGCGGCGTTTGCCGATCAAGGAGGCAGTAAATTTACTGTTACTGGACGTAGCGGATTACCCCCCAGCCCTGATGAATTCCTCACAAGTGATGTTGTTTGGACAGATGCTCGCCTTCCAGAGACGATAGCGCAGCAACATATTGCAAAGAAACACATAGCTTCTCAATTAAAAGCGGTGGAAATTTTGCCTGCGACTGGTTGGGTTCTCAACAGCAACGGGGACATTACACTGGTATCGAATACATCAGGTGCCAATATAGGAGCGACTCCCACTAGTTGCCCCAAATAGAAATAGCGGTGTTTGCTGGCGTATTGTCGAGAGCGGTGATACGGCTTAAGCAGTCGCCCAAGGCAATCACAATCATAACGAATTTCCACTAAGTGAAGTATATTGCCTTAATCTCCTTCTCGCTTGCAAAGAGGGGTACTCCTATACCAATTCCTTCAAACTTCTTTACACATCAAATATTCTGTAAGGGCGAACAGCCGTGACGCTCGTTCGCGTTAGCGCAGCGTTAGCGAGTCTTCGAGCGTCAGCGTCTCCCCTTGGGATGAAGACTCGCTAACGCTACGAAGATCGCCCCTACACACTGTATCTGTTGCCTAGAAAGTGGAGAATTGGGATATTCATGATTTACATAATTTATCCGCACTTTATATAAGTCCATGAATTCAATATGACTGCTATATTCAATTTGTAATTGTCGAGTGTTGGTTGTAAGTTTTTTGTTGGAGGAGATCTTGCCAATCTTCAATTGTCTTTTTTGTCCACAGCCAATTTTTAGCTAATTTATCTGGAGCGAAACTTTCTGGATCTTGCTTGACGACTATTTGTCGCAGTTTGATAGCTTCGCCAATATACCGCTCCCGTTTATTCTCTGGTTGATTATGTGCGTTTTTATACAATCCTAGAGATAATCCTGCATACGCTATGATAGCTTCTTTCGGTAATGGTGTTTCTGTGGCTACTGGTGTGGGAGAAACAGCGTTACTTCGTTCTTTGAGAGATACATTCAGTGCCTTGAACCAAGAGTCAATAGCTCGATTTAAATCGCCTTCTGCATAATAGGCAAACCCGAGAGCGTTGGCATATGAAGATGAGTCTGGCTTGGCTTTGGCTGCACTGTCCCAATAACGCCGGACATCATCAACATTGTAAGTGTTATCTCCAGCCTGAAGCGATTGCCACGCTAATCTCCCTTTGATAAAGTTTACAGATGGATTGTCAGCTTGGTATTGAGGAATGATATCAAGGGCTGTTTTAGCACTATTAAGCGCATTTCGGTCGAACAGTTCATCTACAGCCTTCAATCCTGTTTCCAAATCACCCCTACTCAATTTATCAGTAGCGTAGACAGTGACAATTCCGGTTGAATCTGCCTTCAAATTAACATCTGAATGATTTGAGTTAGATATAGAATCAGGAATTGATGGCATATCGGACATCTGTCTTTGCCACAATTGAATACCGATAGTGAGGGCGATCGCGCTCACTCCGACAGTTCCTAATACATAAGATAATTTACGTCTGGTGCGGCGTCTATATCGTGTGGTCTGTGAGGTAGGATCTGAAGATGCGTAATTTGAATTCCAATCTTCGGAAATCGCTTCTTCTGAAGAATTTTGGCTGAAAACGGGGAGTTCGTGAGGACTCATATTGGTTTTGCCATAGGAAGCAGCCTCACGGATTTGTTCCCATACTCCGGCATCGTTTTCATCAAACGAATCTATCTCATCTGATTGCCGCTTCTCAATACTATCTTCGATAAGTTCAGCAGTCATGTGAGATTGTTCGTTTCTGGCGTTGGAATTATCTAGCTGGCGAAATAGATCGGAAACGACAGCCGAATCTTCAGCATAGGATGCATCGTCATACTCAATTTCATTAACTAAATCCCCCCAAGTATCTTCACCTAACCAGTCCAAACTAGAATTCTGTCCGAAGCGAGAAGCCTGGATTTCTCCCAAAGGTGAACGAACGGCATCGACTGAATCTGAGTAAATGGATGATATTCCTCCTAAATTGGGATCGTACTCGTTAAATAATTCTCCATTTTCGGACGAGTCAGCTTCCGGACTGAGATGACCGTCAAACTCTGGTTGAAGATATAAAATAGGTAAAGCCCAGTAAACTTGGTGAGAACCATAAGCGGCAATCAATCCCTGACGCATTCGACTCGCGCATAAATCTACAGATAAGCCGTGAGATAAGTTGCGATAAAATAATTGTGTTAGCGTCAACGCTACATCATCGGGAATGCGTTCTGACATTGCCAAAACACTCTTAATACCCCGCTTCACCAAACTTTCTGTGAGATTGTGTTCGCCCGTATCTGCGCCAGGATCTGAGGTAGCTGCATATGTTCCTAAGCAGGAATTAAAAACAGCCATTTGAATGTTATTATTGACAAGCAAGCCTGCTAAATCATCGCCGCTTAAGGTTTCTCTTAAACCAGTTCTGCTATTAACAAGATAGATTTCGCCTCCACCCGGACCTAAATTACTGTGTCCGGAGTAGTGTAGAACATCGTATCTTCCTTGTTCTAAGGCTTGTGTCAATTCTTCCCGTCCTGGTTGTTCGAGAACGGTTAGCTGGATTTCTGGCAGATAATAACCACCCTCACTATACGGGATTTGACGGTAAAGCTCTGCTTGCAGTCTAATCGCTTCTTGTTTGAGAAGATCCAAGCGATCTAGATCGGTAGGGGAAGCGATCGCCATTAATACTTTTATCCCACCGTCTGTTGCTGGTAATGCCATATTCGATGACAACCGAGAGGGAGGATTCACTCCACTTTGATAGCGAGAAAAAGCGATATATGACCCTGTGGCAAGCGGGCGATCGCCAACATGCATCACTTCCCAAGGCAGACGAGCTAACCGAGTATCTTTCAAACCCAATCGCAAGTGCAGTACCTGCTGATGGTTTTGGGCAATTCCTTGCGCCGTAATCAAACTATCCCTGAGAGTGCCCTGAAACAGTGCGTTATAGAGTTTTTGACCCAACGCCACTAAGTTAACAGAGTTTCTGGCGATCGCATCTCCCTGCAACACCGACTTCAACGGGTCATTCATCAGATGTCCAGCAGCCGTCAACCAATCAGCTACAGGCCAAGTCACCAGTTCTTCTGCTAACGGCACTCCAGGCGAGACTTTTTCCGTCCGTACCAAATAGTCACTTTGTCCTACTGGGGTTACGGAAATATGAAATTCCTGGGTCACAACTTCTCCTCTTTGCCTCCTAAATCTAGTTTGCAGCGCACTCGTATCCCTTGTTGATTCGCTTCTTCTGATACCTTAGATGCATCCTGTCATTGAATGTTTCTGCTTCAAGTTATTCAAATATTAGCTGTCTACCTTCAGCCTTAGTTATAAAATAATTGTAGAAACTTTTAGACCTATCGCTTCATCCTGACAATAAATATATGTTGATAGCTAACCTCTAATTACTGATAGCTCATTTACAACTTTATCCGGATTTTGCTGATTATGCCCAGAAGTTTCTTATTTTATAGATGCACCCTGATTTTCTATATCCCTAGTGGGTTTACACCATCTAAGGCATTTTCTTTAAGTTCAGCAACAACTCTACAACGTATGCAAATAAATTTCTCTTCTGGATAAAGTAGCCCCACAACACCACATTTAACTTCATCGAAGAACTCAGATGTCATTAGATCTAGATCTAAACCGCTTCTAAAAGTTTGCACAAAACTACCTATAATTGGATAAATCTGTACTTTATTCAGCTAAAGCGGAGTGAGTTAGCACGGGTTAGAAGCGCCTTTGACTTGGTTCCATTGCTCTGTAACTCAGGTTCCTTGACCACCAATCCCCAGTTAGAGATACTGTAATAAGAGTTTCTGTTCTTATTCTCCGCACGAGACTTAAGAGTTTTATTCAATTTTATAAAACTAGTTTGCAGCACGTGTCAAATAAGGTTCACACCTAATTGAGCGTTACTACGCCGCACTAGTAGAATATGAAACGATTTTAACACAGAAGCCAATATACTTACCCCAAAATGAGTACTAATGAGTAGAGGTAGGTGAGAATTAAGTTACAGTTCGACACCCCTACTAATAGAAGACCACAAATTTGCGTGAATTGGTAGAGGCTTTTCCCCAAATTTAGTCTGAATTCAATTAAAAAAATGATACGAATCTCAAAAACACTGAGGGAGAGGTTTTATTTTCCCCAAAAAAATTAGACTCCATCGTACTTCAGACGGTGGATGTAGGGATCGGGGTATTTACGCCCCATCAAACATGTTATATTGACGTCAGTAAAAGACTCTCAGGAGATCTAACGTTTGCACTTTGTGTGCAAACGTGGTGAGCCTCGGAACCCACGCAAAATGGGATATAAAGTCACGAAATTTTTTGATAATTCGTCTGCCTTTGGGCAGCAGAGTGTCAAACAAAATGTTAACTTAACAAATTTTGCAGAATGCAGTGAATCTGTATAGCTGAGAGGGTATATTGCAGTGGTTCTTCTGTGCGTATCTCTCTGTATGGTTTTTTCAAGATATACGCCCCTAGCAATCCGGTGTACCTCAGACGAACAAGAACTTCTATAAATGATCAAATATTGCTGAATTCTGACAACTGAGTTCTACATTCTTTTCTGGTTCAACTCTCCTATTTCTGCTTATTTTTCCGGAACATACTCGTTTTTCCTAGAACAGAGTAATGGTAGATGCACCCTGATAACTTACTCCCCTATTTGGCAATCAGTCAGTAGGGGATTTTTTATTTCTAAAAAACTTTTCATCATGAACTCTGGAGAGTACTGCTTTTATCGACAACAGAGTATTGGTAGATGTACCCTGATAATTTATATCATGTTCGGTAAATGAGTGATAAATAAAAGATAGATTTGCTCTCAAAATGTTAAGAGCGCTAAAGCGCAACTACAAACATTATTATAAGTGTTCAACAGAACGTGATATTACTCCCCTAATATAGCCATCGCTTGTTTGGGGATTTTCCATTTTTGAGAGATATGCGGATATTCTCTCCGGAGAATAATGCTTCTATCGAGAACAGAGTAATAGAGTAAATACACCTTGATAACTTACTCCCCTAATTAGCGATTGCTTGTTTGGGGATTTTTATTTTTGAGAGAGATGCGGCTATTCTCTCCGGAGAACACTGGTTTTATTGAGAACAGAGTATTGGTAGATGCACCCTGATAACTTACTCCCCTAATTAGCGATTGCTTGTTTGGGGATTTTTATTTTTGAG
>JAQYWO010000237.1 GCA_029379215.1 Rhizonema sp. PD37 | reverse complement strand
AATAAGAACATATGAGTGAAAAAAGTTGAACTGCTATGAAGTAGAATAATAACTAACTCTCTTTGTATGCTGAGAACAGAAAACTCTCTGGATAGACGATTATGTCTGGAAGACTGGGCTAAATGTAAAGTTATGTTTATTCAAGCAAACTTATTTATGAGCTGATTGTTCACTTGGTTTACAATAGAAATTGCTAGATATTGCTGTGATATATATTACAATCTGCTAAATAACTGAAAGTAAGAATGCGTGGACGCACTGAAGCAGGATAATTGTATTGGTAAAAGTACAGCTACATCAGAATACTGTGATATCAATGTATACCAGTGAATTAACTAAGTATCCTTCTACGGCGGAAATCACACAAAGAAGCCGTATTTTAGTCGTAGAAGACGAAGAACTGATCAGAGAAATGCTTGTTTTATCCTTAGAAGAAGAAGGTTACAAGGTCGTAACGGCTTCGGATGGGCGATCAGCAGTAGAATATCTCAAAAGTTGTGAACCAAATTCGGGCGAAGTTCCTTTTGATTTGGTTGTTCTTGATTTGATGCTGCCTCAAATTAATGGTTTGGATATATGTCGCTTGCTCCGCTATCAAGGAAACCCAGTCCCAATTATGATGCTCAGCGCCAAGGGTAGTGAGACGGACCGTGTCCTGGGTTTAGAGGTAGGAGCCGATGACTACTTGACAAAACCTTTTAGTATCCGAGAGTTGGTGGCTCGGTGTCGCGCCTTGTTACGCCGTCAGCGCTTGAGTAGTTTGCCTCAATTACCTGTTTTACAGTACAAAGATGTGGCTTTGTATCCTCAGGAATGCCGTGTGCTAGTTCGAGGTCAACAGGTAGGTTTGTCGCCAAAGGAGTTCCGGTTACTAGAATTGTTTATGAGTTATGCCCGTCGGGTGTGGTCGCGCGAGCAATTGCTTGATCAAGTTTGGGGACCAGATTTTGTTGGTGATAGTAAAACTGTAGATGTTCACATCCGTTGGTTACGCGAAAAATTAGAGCAAGATCCAAGTCGTCCTGAGTACATTGTCACCGTGCGCGGTTTTGGCTATCGATTTGGATAGTTGTTAGTTTTTAGTCATCACAAAGCAAATAACAACTGGTGATGATAATAGGATTTCTTTTGGGTTTAGTGGTAGGTATTGGCTTTTGGGGATGGCAACAGGTTCAACTGAACCGTTACCTAGAGCAAGTTATGCGACCTTTAGCCTTAAAGTCTTCAAAGTTAGTGCTACTAACCCCCAGCTTGCAGCGTTATATCACGTTAATTCACGAGCAACGGCAAAATTTACAGCAACAGCTACAAACTTACGAAGACCTACTGGAGTCAGCTCCTGTAGGCTATTTGCAGGTAGATGAAGAAAATCAACTGCTGTGGTGTAATGAGCAAGTCAGAGAGATGCTGTCTTTGCAAAGATGGCAACCAGGACAAGTGCGTTTGTTGCTAGAGTTAGTGCGATCTTATGAACTTGACCAGATAATTGAGCAAACTCGGAATTTGCAGCAGCTACAGGTGAAGGAATGGGTGTTTCATCCTCCTTTCGAGAATGCAGCAGCAATGTTAGAAGTAAAATCTCTGTTGTTGCGGGCAACTGGTTTGCCTTTGCCAGAGGAACAGGTAGGAGTGTTTCTCGAAAATCGCCAACCTTTAGTAGATATGAATCAAGCACGCGATCGCGCTCTTTCCGATCTTGCTCATGAACTCAGAACGCCTCTGACTTCGATTCGATTGGTTGTGGAAACCTTACAAGATAGGCTGCAACCACCTTTAAATCGTTGGGTTAATCGCCTGCTGCAAGAAGTTGACAGGTTAATTCACTTGGTGCAAAGCTGGTTAGAACTCACTCAACTAGAAAATAACCCAATCATTCAACTCAAGCGCCAACCACTAGAAGTGCGATTGCTCATTGCATCTGTATGGGAAAGCTTGGAACCTTTGGCTCAGAGTCAAAACCTTGAACTAACTTATTCCGGTGAAGAAAACTTGTGGATTAATGCCGATCACTCCCGGATTTACCAAGTCTTTCTCAACTTGCTCGACAACAGCATCAAATACAGTTCCCCTGGTACAACCATTATCGTCGAAACAAAAATTATTCCCAAAAAAAGTCATCGGAACCCAGCACTAGAAATTAACATGATTGACTCCGGAGTTGGTTTTTCTGAGGCTGATTTGCCTTACGTTTTTGAGCGATTTTATCGAGGGGATAAAGCCCGCTCCCGTCCACCAATTTCGGAGAATCATTCAGCCGCGCCTGTTGGTAGTGGTTTAGGTTTGGCAATTGTCCGGCAAATTGTGATTGCTCACGGCGGATCTATCAAAGCCATGAATCATCCCAAAACAGGTGGTGCATGGTTACAAATTGAATTTCCTGATGTCATGGCAGATTCTCAAAGCCAAGACTATAGTTAAAGATATCTTCATGTTTGAGACTAGAAGCGTGACAGCAATCCTTTATTGTCCCAACCCTGAAAGACCGCAGTTGACTCGCGAAATTAGACGTATTGAGCGGGATGTGTTGCGTATGGGAGCCTTGGTGGAACAATCATTCCGCCTTGCTCACCAAGCTTTATTCGCCCGCAACTTAACAGCAGCTGAGGAACTTCCTTTATTAGATAAGAAAATTGATCGGTTTTATAGACAGATAGAATCTGACTGTACGACAATTATGACGCTACAAGTATTAGTAGCAGAAGACTTGCGCTATTTAAGTGCTTTTATGCAGCTTGTGCGCGATTTAGAGCGTATTGGCGATTATGCCAAAGATCTGGCTGATATTGCCATTAAAATCTTTCCCTATCCACCTCATACTGCTCTGCCAGAAATTGCGATTATGGCCAACCATGCCCAAGCTATGTTAGCAATTAGCTTGGTGGCACTAGCCGATCTGGACGAAGTCAGTGGACGTAGTATCAAGCGACTCGATGATACTGTAGATAATGCATATAAACACCTTTATCAGACTTTAGCCTCTCAAAGAGATGTTCAAGTCGTTGAGCCAATTTTACTATTAGGATTGGCAATTCGCTGTTTGGAACGTATGGCAGATCATGCCACTAATATTGGTCAACGAGTAGCATACATAGTCACCGGTCATCGTAGTTAATTGTTGGTTGAGCCATTCATCTTCTCTCCCCGTCGCGCTTAATCCCCACTTTCTGGGGATACCGAGTTCCCTCACCTCCTTAGCAAGTCATCTTCTGGGGAAGAAGTCATTATTTTTTTCTGAATTACGACTTAAGATAGATAGATTAAAACTAATTATTGTTGTAGATTTTTTATGTCCATTCAACAAAGTAGGTAAATACTAATACTACAAAGTCTAATCTTAAGAAACAAGCACCACTACCTTGGAATGAAAAGCGGAAGATGAAAAAAGCTTGATTTACAGGCTTTATAATAATTATGGGTTGTAGCTTTATTTCCCTGTGGCGTGTAATAATTTGTAGTTCTTAAAATCTCTGGCTAAAAATAAATATTTTTATTTAACTTGCATTTGAATAAATGCTTACCTATTCTTAAACTTGCAATATTAGAGTTAGCAACAGACCTTGCAAATGTAATTTGCTATCAAACTGAGGGCTCTGGTGTAATTAATAAACCTTTACGGAGTTGACACATCGCTGGAAAAGACTTGCTTTACCCATTTGTCAGCTTTAATCCCTTGACCAACCGCAAGGATAAACTCAATTAAATATTAATGCAACTTGGAGTAATTGATACTCACAGATTCAATTCTCCGTACAGCAAGTCAGCAATGTCTTTTGGTTAATGGCTGTGAGGTATTTCAGGTATGTACAGATACAATGATTTCTGTTTAAAGCAAAAAAATAGTCTTTTGGGCTGACTTGTTACGGTGCGTCTCGATAGATGTACGCTAAACAAATCAGCCTGACGTAAAGTTCCTTCGTCATGTCTGTATGCAATTCAATTAGTGATCAATCCTAACTCGTTCTCTCCAGGTTATCTGAATTGTAGATTGATATTTCTTGACTAAGATTTTTTAGGCACATTTTTAGAAAGTAGAGCAACAAAACGTATTACATACAAATACGTGAGGAGATTCTCTAGGCTGGTAGTATACTCTTTAAAACTTGCTTTTCCTGCTTGTATGTTACTAGATGAATTAGAAAACGTAAAAGTCATGAAGTCCACTTAAATATAATTATTTCTTATGAAAATATAGCTATAAATATCAAAGTATTTTATATGCTGCTCTATATTTCTATATTTATGATGAGCAGGATGCTAAATAGTGCCGTTACTAGCTTTACAGTTAACTACATTCATCAAACGCTTATACCCGATCAAAACTTTCAATGACGTATTCTACAAGTCATATGCAAAACTCTGTATTGTCAGATAGCACGGCAACAACCGAACAGCTCCCTCAAAGGCTTTTTACCCGTCGTGAAGTTATTCCACCTCGTAATGACTTGCTGTGGCGAATTGAACGGGGAGCGGTTCGCACTTTAACCTGGAGTGAAGACGGAACTTTCATTACTCTTGGATATTGGGGAACTGGAGATCTTATTGGCTATCCATTATCTAAAGTCAAACCTTATCAAGTTGAATGTTTAACGAGTGTGGAAGTAAGTGTAGTGCCACCCCATCTTTGGAATCAGGACATTAACGCTTTATTATCCCATATGCATCAAGCAGAAGAACTCTTAAGCATAGTACATCGCAAACCAATTTCTCTGCGCCTGTGGTTATTTTTGATTTTACTGAGTGAAAAATTTGGTCGTGACGTAGAACAAGGCAAGCTGATCGATCTTAATGTGACTCATCAAGAAATCGCAGAAGTTTTGAACACAACAAGAGTAACTGTGACTCGACTGTTACAGCAATTTGAAGAAGAAGGAACTCTGGTGAGGTACAAACGCCGAATTATTTTACGCTCGCTAAATAAAAGCTGCTGAATAAATGGATGAAAAAGTATACTCGTTAACTTGTTTTAATTGCGGTGAATTCTGGTACAATTCATACTGACGAGGGAGTACACTACCTCAAAAAAGTAGTTCGGAAAATTGTACTGAGTAGTCAACTAGCAAGGTGTGAGTGAGAAAAAATGATAAGACCATTATGGAAAGTGCTGAAGCTAAGTCCGTTGGTATTCGCTATGGCATTGTGCGTGAGTAAAAGTGCTTTGGCAGATCAAGTTAACCAGCAGACAACTTCTGTGAGTCAGTTAGCTCAAGGATCTCCAGGATCTGATCTGGGTCAGGTAACATCGGTCTCTCAGTTTTCCGACGTTCAGCCAACTGACTGGGCATTCCAAGCTTTACAATCTTTAGTAGAACGTTACGGATGTATCGCTGGTTACCCAAATGGTACGTATCGCGGTAATCGTGCAATGACCCGTTATGAGTTTGCTGCTGGTTTGAATGCTTGTTTGGACCGGGTTAACGAACTCATTGCGACAGCGACTTCTGACATTGTTAAAAAAGAAGATTTAGCAACTTTACAACGCCTGCAAGAAGAATTTTCCGCCGAACTAGCAACTTTACGCGGTCGTGTGGATGCCTTAGAAGCTCGTACTGCTGAATTGGAAGCAAATCAGTTCTCTACAACTACGAAATTAGTTGGAGAAGCGGTTTTCGCTATCTCAGATGCTTTCGGTAACGATAGGGCAGTCAATGATCGCACCCTAAGAAATAATCCAGGTTTGACAAATAACCAGCTAAGAAACTTAGCTCCAAATGTGCGCCGAACAGACTTAGACAGCAACGCCATTTTTGCTGATCGAATTCGTTTGAGCTTGAACACCAGCTTTACTGGGAAAGACTTGCTGCAAATCCGTTTGCAAGCTGGGAATGTCTTTAGTAACAACAATAATAATCCTACCGCTGCTAACAATAATCTAGACTTCGGTAGTGCATCAACAGGCACTAACCAAACCCGCTTGGCATTTGACGGGTTCAACAACAATAATGCCGTAACCATAGATAAAATCAACTATGCTTTCAACTTAACTGACGCTGTGCGGATCAAAGTTGATGCGAACACGGGTGAGTATTGGGAAAACATCAACAACTTCAACCCTGAATTCTCTAGCAGTGGTTTAGGTGCGATTTCCCGGTACGGTCGTTTCAGTCCAATTTACCGCCAAGGTCAAGGTGGTGCTGGTGCAACAGTATCCTTTAATCCCAACGGGGTTTTCACTTTTTCTGTCGGCTATCTAGGTGGTGGACGTAATAACGTCGCGAGCAGCCCTGCTATCAAAACTGGATTGTTCGATGGTAATTATTCAGCCTTGGCTCAAATCAGTATCAAACCAAGTAAAGTCTTTAATATTGGTGCAACTTACGCACGCACTTATCAAAATGCGACTGCTGGAGTCAGCCTGTTTGAAAGTACAGGTAGTACCTTAGCAAACTCACCATTTGGTACTAATACTGCTACCAGTGCTGACAACTATGGTGTAGAAGCGACCTTCAGTCCAAGTTCTAAGTTGGTTCTTGCTGGTTGGGGAGGATACACAACCGCCTTCGCTCAAACAAACAACGGTCCTGGTACTGTTGGAAGAGGTAGTGAAGCAGATGCGTACTACTATGGTGCAACTTTGGCGTTGAAAGACTTTGGTAGACAAGGTAATGTGCTTGGTATCATCTTTGGTCAGCCACCTAAAGTTAGTTACAACGAATTCCGGGTAACGACAAATGGAGTTAGCCGATCACAGCGAGATACTAATACTTCATACCACCTTGAAGGTCTTTACAAGTTCCAAGTGAACAATAATATTTCTGTTACACCAAGTGTAATAGTCATCTTTAATCCTGAGAATAGCAACAGGAACGACACTGAATACGTAGGTACATTGCGTACAACCTTTAGATTCTAAAAAAGAGAATTAACTACACCAGTTCGAGCTGAGTAGTAAACACTCTTGTATTACTTAAGTAAATAAAAGCCCGTCCGTGGACGGGCTTTTATTTAGAGATATTGTGGAGAATGTCACCTTCTATTACAAGCATCACGGAAATAAAGCAACCATACTGAATTGCTTATTGCCTGCAAGTAAAGCTTTTCTCATTTTTAATTCCGTACTCGCCTTAGTATTCATGTAGGATGAGAATCTTGCGAATAGGACAGATTTGTTGGTGGGCGATCGCTACTCCAAGCCCACCAAGCACAACCACAGTGACACTGATAAAACTCCTGCCATTTGCGAGTACGATCTTCTGTAATGACAGGCGATCGCCTATTCAGCCAAACATGCAGAGCTTCTAGACTACTGGAGTGACATTTAGGACAGCGAAATTCATAAGCGTGAATCGCCTCGTTCGTCCATTCAGGAGGTACGGGAGCAAAAACATCCATTGTCATTAGTGATTCAATATTAAGTAAGATAGCTTATACAAAGTAGTTAAACTTGTACTTCTCCTGATATTTCATAAACCATGTATTCTTAGCATAGGTCTAAAAATTGATCAAAACAGATAGCAGATTGCTAATAGCTGATAGCTGATATGGAGCTAAACGTTGAAATTCGCCGTTTAATAGATCTTATGCCTGCCTCTGGGAGAATGATGACGAAAATCGTTAGTAAACCGGAGCAAGCAAAAATCGTTGACATCTCCTTTCCTCTGCCTTGGAATCAAGACAGGCCAATATATATTAATTTCGATTTGTGGCGTCGCTTAACGAAACCGCAACGAGACTTGCTTCTGTTACAGACAGTCAGCTGGCTGTTGGGAGTGAAGTGGTTTAAGCCCGATATTTATCAAGGTATTGTCGTGGCTGGGCTTTTGGGCGGATTAGTAGAATCAACTCAAGCAGATGCAGTTGGTATAATTGTTGCTGGAGGATTAAGTGCCTTAGCGTTGGTTCGCATCTGGCGCAACAACCGATCCCAACAGTCAGAAATAGACGCTGATGAAACAGCTATCCGCATAGCTCAACGGCGAGGTTATTCAGAAACTGAAGCCGCACAGCATCTGCTATCTGCTATCGAGGCAGTGCCAAAGATTGAAGGACGTTCTGCATTAAATTTTACCGAGTTAATTCGTTGCCAAAACTTGCGAGTGCTCGCCGGTTTATCGTCAGTAGGTATACCTAAGACTGTTGAGTAGTTACTTCTCCAGACAGTGATAAAGTTTGTATTCATAGCCGTTGACGGCTGGCAAGGAGTGAGTATCAGCAGTACAATTTTTGACTTCTGCTGGCATACTAGTATAAAAATTTACCAACCACAGATCGAGTGGACGTGGCAGTAACTTTAGGATATCTTGTAGGGCAGTAGTGGAACTGGGATTTTTGCCTTGATGTAAAAGCAGAAACTTGGGAGATGGGAAAGTTGAGTTGTGAATTTTGAACTCCCTGGCAACTCCCATCATTTCCCCAATTTGGACATGAGTTTTCTCAATAGTGGAAATCAGTACTGGCACGTGAGATGTTTGTTCAATTAATTGCACAAACAAATCTGGACGATAGTATTTTTGATAACCCAGATTGCAAATAACCGTGATCGCACTCAAAAATCCCATCAACCAAATTATCGCTACAGATTTTTTTCCACTGATTCCCCATCTTCGGGTGGAGCCTTTGAAGTTCCAACAAACTGCGAGACTTGCCCCAACTAAAACTATTACTGCCGGAAAGTAGACAAAGTTATAACGTGCGCCTCGTGTCAGGTCAATATTAAAAAAGTAGGTAAAGATAAAGAATAATGTGATCGCCCCGAGAATCAACCCGCCAAAAACCTGAGTCATCAATCGGTTTTGTGGTTGTGAGAGCTGCTCTCTTAAACCACTAACTAAAATTGGTGATCCCCAAATCAGAAAAGCCAGCATTACCAATCCAGAAGCAATAATAATCGAAAGCTGTGACGCTTCCACTGGTAACAAATAAATCATGGTAAGCCATGCAGCAAAAGCTTGAAATAATGGGTTTAACCAAGCCATGCCAACCCGTGGACCTTGAATCCACTCAGTCAATTGCCCCCCATTTTTACTATGTAAAAACACTGGCAACCAAACTAATCCGGCTACAGATGTACCAACAGCAACCGCGTAGATGCGTAACCAAGGAGAAAACAATGGGGGAGTGGGGATTGGGGAAGTGGAGGAAATTTCTTCTACTTCTCCAACTCTTTTGCTCTCCCGCTCTCTCCCTTGCCCTCTAATCCCCTTTGAGTATCCCGAGTTCCCCTTCCCTTTATCCCCTCTTATTTGCCATCCAAGAAAAATTAAAACAAAAGCTTCAGCACACAGGGTAAGAGTGAAAAAGTAATGAGTTGCAATACCCAAAGCATTAATTCCCACCCAAGAGAGTACAACCCAAATCGGTAACTGGGTACGGTTTTGGATGTGGCGTGTAGCAATCACTAAGCACGCAAGAGAAGCGATCACCCATAAAATTGCCAAACTGTAGTGACGCGCTTCTTGTGCCAAAAAGATGCCGTAGGGTGAGGTTGCCATCATAGCAGCAGCCAATTGACTGACTAACCGGGAGCGAAAGGCAAGCCAGCTCAAAGCATAAATCGCTGGGATAGATGCGCCACCGAAAAGAGCAGCAAGAGATCGTGCTCCCCACAAAGAAACTAAACCTCCTTCTGTGGGAAATAGTTGCATCCACCAGTGAGCTAACACAAAGTAAAGTGGCGGGTGGTTACTTTCAGTGATTAAATGTGTCCAGACATCCTTGATCCCAGTGGCTGTTATTGGCTGCAGTGGTTGCAAGAGAACATCGACAGAGATTGGTTGATTCAGTGGTACTGGCAAAAAACTATTGCCCAAGCTAAAAACCAAGGTGGAAAATTCATCAGTCCAAGGTGGTTTAGCCGTCAGGTTTGTTAAGCGCAAGCCAATGCCAATCACCAGCCAAACCAGCAGCAGTAGGGGATGAAGCCA
Organism: Rhizonema sp. PD37; assembly: GCA_029379215.1. Taxonomy (GTDB): domain Bacteria; phylum Cyanobacteriota; class Cyanobacteriia; order Cyanobacteriales; family Nostocaceae; genus Rhizonema. The sequence goes on along the minus strand of JAQYWO010000237.1, from coordinate 3,824 downwards.
GGGGAGACGGAGTAGAGTGGTCATAGCTATGGCATCAACAAATTTATTTTATTTAGATGCTAGACGTAAAATTTTATATTTGTGTTCAATTGACTCCATGTAGGACAACTAGGGGCTTGCGCCCTAAGAGTTTTCGGTCATCATATGACACAAAGCAAGCTACCCTTATGTTCGCTATTTGACTTGAGTAACTCGCCAGCTGAGTTTGAGATTAATCCAGAAGTTCCAGATTGTAACAGATGCAATTGCAATCAGGTTAGCAATATAGCTATTGCGAATAATATAATGAAACACCAAATTTAGTACCAGTACATTTAATACTAGTCCAGCAAGGCAAATCAAATTAAATTTTAAAAACCGCTTCAGGCGCTGACGCCATTCCTGCTGTTGCATGGTGACATCAGCAAAAGTCCAGCTATCATTCCAAAAGAAATTATTGATAATAGCAATTTCACCGGAAATAATTTTGCTGCGAGTCAAGGGCAAACCCAAAGTTGTGGGATCATGTAGTAAGTAAAGCACCACCATATCCACAAATAACCCGCTCAATCCTACCAAGCCAAAGCGCAGAAAGCGCCCAATAGGGAACCTACCAATATGTTGACTCAGTCTTCCCAACTGCCCTGTGGAAAGCCGCAAGCGTATCAAATGGTGTATGTACTCCACATATTGCTTCCAAGTCACCTTACTTTCACCCTCCGTGCGCTCACAAAATACATAACCAACTTCCGCAATTTCGCCTACAGATCCCCGCCCGACAACCTCAAGCAGAATTTTGTATCCTATCGGATTGAGAGTCACATCAGCAATTGCAGTTCGACGGACTAGAAAGTAACCACTCATTGGGTCAGAAACTCTGCCAAGTACTCCTGGTAAAATAATTAATCCTAGCAGTTGAGCACCACGAGACAAGAAACGCCTGACGAAACTCCAGCTACTAACCCCACCACCATCCACATGGCGACTGGCGACTGCCAAATCGGCTCTCTGTCTAACAGCGTCTAACATTTGTAATAGGACATATGGTGGATGCTGCAAATCCCCATCAATCACTCCTAAAATACGTCCTGACGCTACTTGCCAACCGCGAATCACTGCTGAGGAAAGTCCCCGTTCATCTTGACGTCGCATAACCCGCAACTGAGGGTATTCTGGCATTAAAGATTGTGCAACTTTCCAAGTGCCATCGGGACTATCATCGTCTACTACAATCAGTTCATAGTCTCCTGGAATAGACTCATCTAGCAAATTGCTCAATGTCTTGACAACTTTCTCAATATTGTCACGCTCTTTGTAAGTCGGAATTACTAAAGAAAACATTATGGTTCGACTATCGAGCGATTGAGAAACTCGCAATAAACCAGTTGGTACGGACAAAAGTGAATTAGGTTCGATGATACTCATTGAAAGAAGTGGCACAGATGTTAAGCATTTAATACATAAGTAGGGGTCAGTAGTCAGCTAAAAATAGCTTATACTGATCTACTCTGACAAAGAAAAGCAGCTATGAGTCACGGGCATCCGGATAGCTGAAAAAATGTCACCAAAGATAAATCACCGACTTACTTGTAATAATTGTTTACCAAATTACTAAAGACATGCAACAGATGACGATTTTAACGAAAAAAAGTGCAATAGCATTCGTGCATTAGCATTATTGTCCTTAAAGAGGGATTTGTATAGTTTGCTTTAAATTTATGAGTCGATGATATTTTACATTATTAAGTATTATGTCCTAAGTCGTAAGCTATATTCCATAGACTTGCTTTGCTTAATTATAAGACTCGTCCTCGGGAGCCAATGCGAATGATGGTTCTCACATGCCTTAGCCAGAAACTTTCACTCTTGATTTGTCAAGAAAAACTAGCCAACAAAAATGAATGATTTTTCAAATACTAGCGACAAATACTTAAAAAAGACTTGAGTTGAAGTCTGAGTTGAAACAAAAATGGAAGTGACAACAAATACACATCATAATTTTTCAAAGCGGCTTTTCCCAAAAGGATTACGGCTTTTCATTGTTGTTTTATTGCTAATAGGGGTATTTTTTCGTTTTGTCAATCTGGAGCGAAAAGTCTACTGGCACGATGAGGCATACACCGGATTACGTATTTCAGGTTATACCAAGAAAGAATTTGTTCACCAAGTTTTTAATGGACGTGTGATTGGTGTGCAATCTTTCCAAAAGTATCAGTATCCTAATTTAGAAAAAGGTACTATTGATACTATTAACTCTTTGGCGAGAGAAGAGCCTCAGCATTCTCCACTTTATTATGTGATGGAGAGATGGTGGGTACAACTTTTTGGTAATTCAGTGGCAGTTACCAGAAGTTTATCAGCAATTATTAGCTTGCTGGCGTTTCCTTGTACTTATTGGTTGTGCTGGGAATTGTTTGACTCACAGTTACCGGGATGGATAGCAGTAGCACTGTTAAGCGTCTCTCCAATCCATGTTCTCTACGCTCAAGAAGCACGAGAGTACAGTTTGTGGACAGTAACGATCCTACTCAGTAGTGCTACGCTGTTGCGTGCAATGCGGCTTGGTAGCAGACAGCTTTGGAATATTTATGCCTTGACAGTGGCACTGGGACTTTATACATTTTTGTTTTCCTCTTTTGTGACGATCGCTCATGGTGTTTACGTATTTGCCATTGAACGTCGATTTACCAAAACTGCTAAATCGTATCTAGTGGGTACAAGCGCTGGTTTTATAGCTTTCATTCCTTGGATTTTAATTATTATCATTAATTTTACTCAAGTTGAATCTGCAACAGCCAGCGCTCAACAAAAACAATCATTCTCAGCTTTATTGACAAATTGGATTAGTAATATTAGCTCGACATTCGGTGATTTTTGGCGGTACGAGCCCTTTTTCCCTTCTTGGCAAATTCCCGGCTTACACTGGGGGCGATATTTAATTCCCCTAATACTTATCTTGGTAGGATATTCATTCTTCTTTATTTCTCGTTACACGACAAAACCAGTCTGGTTATTTGTTTTTACCTTGAGTGGAGTCCCTGCTTTAGCTCTAATATTACCAGATCTAATTATCGGAGGTGAGTTGAGCGTGCGGGCAAGATATGTTTTTCCCTGTTATATAAGTATTCAGCTTGCTCTTACTTATCTGCTGACGACTCAAATTTTCTCTAATAAGTTGCTGCGACGTAAATTTTGGCAATTAGTCATGGTAGTCGTCATCATCTGTGGAGTTGTCTCTTGTGCAATCAGTTCTCAAGCAGACACATGGTGGAATAAAGGGAGTCATGCCAATCCTCAAATTGCACTAATAATTAATAATTCCGTAAAACCACTATTGATCAGTAGTACTTATTCCTTAAATATTGGCGATTTAATGTCTCTCTCTCATTTACTTGATGACAAAGTAAAAATGTTGTTGGGAGGTGAGCGAAGTCTCCCTCAAATTCCTGAGGGCTTCAGTGATATATTTCTATACAATCCATCAAAAAAGTTTAAATCTAAACTAGAAAAATTTTTCAAAATAGATACTATTTACGAATACGGGAGATTACTGAGGATTGATTATTAAAGATTAACTATAAAAATACATTAATATTTCACAACTAAGAATGTGATTCTCTTCGACTTGATGTTAAAATAATAGATAGAAAATTTAAAATCCTGTAACAAATAAGATTAAATATGTATATATTTAGAAAACAGTCCAAAAAACAATTTTTAGATCAATGAGGCAAAATAGTTAACTATCAGCTTATATGAATTTAGGACTTACGCATTGACAGGAAAACCCAAATATGTGGTATGGATTTCAGGGATTAAACCTTGATTTTTCGACCCCTTTTAGG
>JAQYWO010000236.1 GCA_029379215.1 Rhizonema sp. PD37 | reverse complement strand
TGTACGAAGTGTTGCGTGCAGAGCTAAAGTCCCTCTCTAGGAAGAGCGTTCTGTGCCGAGGCATGCTAATCTGCCCATCAGTAGTGTAGATGAGTTACCCCCTAATCATATTGCTAAACGCAATTTCAAAACATAGGAAAAAAAACCGTTTGTTAAGTTGTTTTCGACGCGGCTCCGCAAGTTATTAAAGCCGCATTTCTCAATCATTTAAGATTACCACAAGGTAGTTTTTTTCCTGAAAGAGAGGCCCACATTTACTCCAAAACTCAATGTTTCCCAAATCACCCTCTAAGGGACGGACACGTTGAGGAAATGCAGAACCGAGATCAACTAGAGTTATACCCAAAAGTATAGTTAGAACCAAGGTTCTACATTTTTTCAGCGTCAGAATGCTAAGCGTGCCTAATTTTTAAACATCTACCCTTGAAAGTGCTAGAATGCCCCCTGCTCCGCCATTTGTATCAACCTTAAAGTTAAACGGTATAAAACTAAGTATAATTAGGTATAAAGTATACGAAAAAAGAAAGAATAAGTATTTATACTAGTTCTTCTATTTTGAGTAAGAAAACTGCAAAGTATACTTTCCTTCCTTGTCCTCCAAGTCTTGCCAACACCCAAAAGTAAAAAACCTACATCTGTGACGGGGTATGGGGTGGGGTTCAGTGTCTATGGAAATGGAAATTGTAAGTGATTATCCGGATATGATATAATTAATAGTTGAGAATTAAACACATAGATACCCGATAATTCTCACAAAGTTGGTGATCTTATTTTTCAAAAATTATTTAGAACCATCTACTGCCGTCTTCTCATCGGGATAGAGTGTTCACAAGTTGATTGAAAACAGGAACCCCCACACCTGTGACCTGGTCATAACCAAAACCAGCAAAAAATCCGCCATTGAAGCCAAGGGTGATATCTTGTACGTTATAGGTATTGATCAGAGGATAAAGTCTGGCAGCCAGATTGCCTAATGGAGGTAGACCTAAGTTGCTTCGATTCTGATTGATTAACGCGGTCATGGCATTCCACAGAGGTGCGCTAGCACTAGTACCACCCAAAGTCATAGCTCTGCCATTTAAGTAAATGTAGACACCTGTATCTGGGTCAGCAACTAGAGAGACGTCAGGTAGGAGGCGTTGAGTTCCTGTGGGCACTCCGGGACCTACTTGCCAACTGGGACGGGGGAAGTAGATACTTGTACCGCCACCACTGCCATTCCAGCCGAATTCACTTAAGACGGTGCCATTGCTATTCAAATATAAACTGGTGCCGCCAACAGCAGTGACGTTCGTATCTGAAGCTGGGTAGAGTACGTTGAAACTGGAGCTTGTGGAGGAACAATTGTTAGAGGCACCGTCATCTCCTGATGAGGCTAAAATCGTTACACCAGCAGCCCTGAGTGAAGTGAAAAACTGATAATCGGTGGTAATTTGACTTAGGGTTGTTGACTGTTCACAAAGACCATAGCTCAAAGAGACCTGCTGAAGTTTGGTGCTACTGTACGATTGATCCATAACGAGTTGAGAATAGGCTCGATCCAAGAGCTGAAGGTTAAATGAACCCGCTGCATAGATACGTACTTTAGCGGCAGGAGCCAGACCACTTGCCATCTCAGCATCTAGGGTTTCTTCTCCAGTAGGACGACCATTACAGGCACTACTCAACCCCGTACAAACTTTTTCGATATTACTTAGAGATTGGGGAATGTTCTGATTGCGCCAAAAGGTCGTTAGATCATTATCATTCGGGAAATTGTCTATGACAATACCCATCCTTTGCCCGTTCCCATTCAGTGATACCCTGTTTACACCATAGGCTGTCCTGAGGTCGTTAATAGAGTAGGGTATAGCAAAAGGAGTTGTGAGACTTAGAGGTTTGACACTTTGGACAGAGTGGTGAGCATGAAGGTATGGTTGTAGACCGTTAATTCCCAACATCATACTCTTCATGGATCGTGGAATCTTTGGGGGTTTGTCTGTAGCCAAGTAGGTTTTTCCTTCTACCATCACTCGCTGAAGTTTCACACCCAAGGTGTTCTGGACTTGATCAACTTGACCCTGAACAATAATTAGGAGACAATGGGGATAAGTTTTGACAGAAAATCCTTTAGTCTGAAGCCATTGGACGATTTTCTGATAATTCTCCTTTGTGGGATAATAACGCTCTTCTAATTCTTCTGGGGAAATTTGCTCACCTTGATCAATACGGGCTTGCAAACCCTCCAAATCACGCATTTTGAGAGCGACATGAAATTCAGTTGGAGCATTGTCAGAAGCAGAACCAAGAACATTGACATCAGGAGTGAAAGGTTTCACACTATCCACAAGATCCACACTATTTTCTGGATCTGCTTGAGCTTTTGAAAGGGTTAAGCTCAGGGCGATTCCTAAACTCACCATCAATTGAGTCAAGAATACTAATTTCTTCAACATACTAATTTCCTCAACATAGAGTTCACTGGCTAGTAAATAAACAGCAGAGACTGTAATCTAGATAGAGATGTTGATCACAACTTAAGAAGTCAAGCCAATAAAAATTTGGGACGAAGGAAACCTCTGCTCCAACTTCTTCGACCCGAAAGTTTTTGTTATCAACACAAATTACTAACTTTTTCATCATCTCATAGCCAGTTATTTAACTATCTAAATTCATCCACTGAAAAAGCATAAATATACAAAAAATATCTCTTTAGATAGAGAAAAAATCCAAAATTAATTAATAGGCTTAGAGGTTTTATTCGTAATATTTGTAGTTGAATAAATAGGAATAAAAGTAGCGAACCTGATACGAGCCGCCATGCAATAGCTGAAAATTTTGGACGGTCTGAAGCCTAATTTTTTATACACGAAGCTTTTTTTACCGGATATTCTATGTAAATGATAGAATCCGTTGTTAGTAAGTAAGGATACCTCAATGCCAGTTGCAACTAACTCAATTAAGTTTGGTACGGACGGCTGGCGGGGCGTGATTGGCGATGAGTTCACCTTTGAACGTCTAGCCTTAGTAGCGCCAGTCGCCGCTAAAGTGTTATTTAATACTTATGGAGAAGTCGGCAATCGTACGATTGTTGTGGGGTACGATCGCCGATTTATGGCAGAAGATTTCGCAGATAAAGTTGCCGAAGTCGTCTCTGTCGCAGGATTTGATGTTTTACTAAGCGAAACTTATGCTCCCACACCAGCTTTTAGTTGGGCAGCCAAACAACATAATGCCTTGGGCGCATTAGTGATTACTGCCAGTCACAATCCGGGTAAATACTTAGGACTAAAAGTGAAAGGTGCTTTTGGTGGGTCCGTACCGCCGGAAGTTACCCAGCAAATAGAAGCACTTTTAACTGAGAAAATACCCACCGCATCAACTCCCGGCAAGATAGAAAAGTTCAACCCCTGGCACAGTTATTGTGAAGCCTTATCCCGCAAGGTGAATATTGGTAAAATTCGCGACGCTATGCGAGCAGGCAAACTAACGGTATTTGCTGATGTCATGCATGGTGCGGCAGCTGGTGGGTTAGCGATGCTTTTAGGTAATGATGTCATCGAGATTAACAGCAATCGTGATCCCCTCTTTGGTGGCGGTGCACCAGAACCTTTAGCAAAGTATCTTTCGCATCTATTTGAAGTGATGCGGATTCATAGAGAAAAGAATCGAGGCGGTTTATCTGTAGGATTGGTATTTGACGGAGACAGCGATCGCATAGCCTCTGTAGACGGAGAAGGCAATTTCCTCAGTTCGCAAATTTTAATCCCAATACTGATCGATCACTTAACCCGAAGACGTGACTTTACTGGTGAAATCGTCAAAACAGTCAGTGGTTCCGATATCATCCCCCGCATCGCCGCACTACATAAACTTCCACTATTTGAGACAGCAGTCGGTTACAAGTACATTGCCGATCGCATGTTAGTTGCTAAAGTCTTGCTGGGAGGCGAAGAGTCTGGCGGTATTGGTTATGGAAGCCATATTCCCGAAAGAGACGCACTGCTGTCGGCATTGTACGTACTCGAAGCAATAACTGAATCCGGAATGGATTTAGGTGACTATTATCGTCACTTGCAAATTTCCACAGACTTTACCTCCGCATACGATCGCATCGACTTACCTTTAGCAAGTATGGAAGTGCGATCGCGTCTTTTACAACAACTGCAAACCCAACCCCTCACAGAAATTGCTGGCAAATCAGTGGTTGATTGCCAAACCATCGACGGCTACAAATATCGCTTAGCTGACGGCAGTTGGTTAATGATTCGTTTCAGTGGTACCGAACCAGTTTTACGTCTGTACTGCGAAGCTCCTACACTCGAGCAAGTGCATCAAACTCTCGCTTGGGCAAAACAGTGGGCAGAATAGAAATAGTTGATTGTTGATTGTTTAATAAAAGACAATTAACAATTAACAACGAACGAATCATGACAAAATTAGTCGTAGCCACGGGAAATCCAGGCAAGTTGCGGGAAATGCAAGCTTATCTGGCTGATTCTGATTGGGAATTAACCCTGAAACCTGAAGAATTGGATATTGAAGAAACAGGCGACACTTTTGCCGCCAATGCTTGTTTGAAAGCCTCTCAAATCGCATTGGCAACGGGAAATTGGGCGATCGCTGATGATTCTGGTTTGCAAGTCGATGCCTTGAATGGCGTACCTGGAGTCTATTCTGCACGTTACGGCAAAACCGATCCCGAACGTATTGCTCGATTGTTAAAAGAATTGGGTGATGAAGTCAATCGAGGGGCGCAATTTGCTTGTGCAGTGGCGATCGCTCGTCCTGATGGTGCGATCTCTCTACAATCAGAAGGTATTTGTCGTGGTGAAATTCTTTATGCACCTCGTGGTAACGGAGGATTCGGCTACGATCCTATTTTTTATGTCCCAGAAAAGGAATTAACCTTCGCGGAGATGACACCAGATTTGAAGCGCTCCATCAGTCATCGTGGTAAGGCTTTTGCCTCTCTCCTTCAACAATTAGAAGGAATCAGAGAGAAATAAGAAATTTTTACATCTAACAGTAGAGACGCACCATAGCACGTCTCTACTCCTCAGCTTTGTTAAACCGCCTCTGTATTTTTTTCTCCAGTACGAATTCGCACAACTTGTTCTACTGGGGAAATAAAAATTTTCCCATCACCGATTTCACCAGTACGGGCAGCAGCGATAATTTTATCCACTACCATATCAACCTGATTGTCTTCAACGACAATTTCCAATTTAAGTTTTTGGAGAAACTCAACAGTGTACTCAGAACCACGATAGCGTTCAGTTTGACCTTTTTGTCGTCCAAAACCCCGAACCTCAGAAACGGTCATACCAACAATACCAGAGTTGACTAAGGCAATTTTCACTTCATCAAGCTTAAAGGGGCGGATAATAGCCTCTACTTTTTTCATTTTTTTAGCTCCTCTACTAAACTTGTGTAAATGTGTTAATTGCTAAGATAATTCCTGCCACCCCGCAGACTTCCATAAGTCTCTGTGGCGTAAGCCTTGCTATGAATTCGAGTAAGATGTTCCAACTCGAATCTTCTGCTCGGTCTAAGAGTACACTGCAAAGTATATCTTGCTTGTCATTACAACAATCACAATTGAATATACCTTTATTCATGTCCTTCGTTATTTTCAAAGTTTACCACCAACTGTCATTAAGACAGTTCGTCAATGACTAAAATAATTACAAAAAGTGTAATCAGTGTGCAAGCACTTGACCAAATTTAATGATTGTGATGTTGAAAGAAGGGACGCACAATTAAATACCCAGTGCCAAAACCCATAAGTATAATGAGCAAGACGGCAAGAATTAACCACCAAGTACTCACTGTTGCCGCCTCTGCTTCCGTTGAGGTATAATACTCTACCTCCTGCTCTTCTATAAAAATAGGTTCTGGTATGGAATTGGAAATTTCGATCACTGGAGAAGGGGGAACAAAGGATACGCCTGAATCAGGAGAAGAGTGAAATGGAGCAGCTTCAGTGACTGAAGAGCTAGTTTCATTGATTATGTAGGGAGAAGGATGGGGAATTTGATTGTAACGAGTGGACGCAAAGGAATCAACTAAGTTTTGTAGGTGAACAGTTGACTGAACAACTTTGGTAATCTCCTGACGGAGGAATTGGTTTTCTTGGGCAAGTTGTTGATTTTGAGTAGTCAGCGCATTGATTGTTGCATGTGTTACTTGCAACTCTGCTGCTAAGTCTCGATATACAGAGATTGGTACAGAAGGTGATTGAGCTTGAGCACCTACTGTTGATGTATAAGTGTTAACAGAATCTGTGATTGTTCTCATTGGTCGAGTAAAAGTAGAATATATTTTGAGAAATCAACACCTTTATAACTATGCCCATGAATAATAGTAGAAAAACACTTCACAGGTATAGTTTTTTTAAGCGAACAATTTGGACTCAGAAAGAGTACAGAAATTAGGTGTACCTCATACTAACGAAATTCCCCTAATTGCATACTGTGTTATTCTTTAAATAATGGAAAAAAGTGCCCAACAGGACCTTGCCCTTTGCCAATATTTAAAGAGTAAGAGAGTGCAGTTGTAACATACTCCTTTGCCTGTCGCACAGATGTGTCCAAATTTTTTCCGAGTGCGAGGTTGGCTGCGATCGCAGCTGATAACGTACAACCAGTACCGTGAGTATTTTTTGTTTCGACTTGTTTTATTTTCAAAGTTTCCTGCTTGTGCCCATCGAACCATATATCGACACCACGCAAACTTCCTTGCATACCTCCACCCTTAATCAAAACAGCCTTTGCACCTTCTGTGCGGTGAATGATTTCAGCTGCGGCTCTCATATCATCTAAAGAGTGTATTTGTAACCCGCTTAAAATCTGAGCTTCGTAGATATTTGGAGTGACGATCGCAGCTTTAGGAATCAGCGCATGGCGAAGAATCTTCACAGCATTATCGTCAATCAATTGCATTCCCGTGCGAGATACCATCACCGGATCGACAACTAGGTGATGAATTTGTAAAGCCTCTACCTGTTGGGCGACAGCAGCAATAATTTCCTGGTTGAGTAACATTCCCGTTTTCACTGCTTGTACGCCAATGTCCTCAAACACTGCTTGAATTTGCGCGACAACAGCCTCTGTTGGCATGGCATCAACCCGCTTCACCTCTAAAGTATTTTGCGCTGTGACGCAAGTAATGGCACTCGTACCGTGGACTTTGTGAAAGGCAAAGGTGCGAAGATCAGCTTGAATTCCCGCACCGCCACCACTATCAGAACCAGCAATGGTTAAAGCAACAGGTACCTCGGATCTTGTTTCGGCGTTCATCTAAAAATCTCCGATATGTGTGGAAACCGTGCGTTTTGAAACCACGGATGGAACCTCATTAAACGATCCCCAACTGCGAATTGTGATTAATAAAACTCATGTTAAATGTATAACCGTGTTGGGAATTATATTTTTAGGAATAGTTTTTTCAAAAGGCTGTACTAAACGATATAGCTGTTCTCAATTAGATCTCATACACTTTTACCTTTTAATATGCCCTGTATTCAACTAGGAGAAAGGGGTATATGCTAATAACGGCAAAGGTCTTATGTATGTGACTTAATCGAGAAGGTCTTTTAAGTAGTATAAATAAATACTTTGATAAAACAATGCAACAAGAGTTAGTGACTCTACGCCAACGGGTTCATCAACTGGAAAAAGCTCTCTCCTCTGCAAGTCGTTCAATCAAAGAGCAATATGCGCTTTGGATACACTTTCGGCAAACAGAACAAGCATTAAGAGAGTCCCAGCATCAGTTTTCATTTTTAGTTCAACGCCATCCACTAGCTGTGATTACATGGAATACGGCATTTGAAGTGACAGATTGGAATCCCGCAGCTGAGGCTATTTTTGGTTATAGTAGGTGCGAAGTACTTGGTAAACATGGGGCAGAATTAGTACCGGAAAATGCTAGAGAGCAAGTCAATCAAATCTTAACAGCATTGCTTGAACAAAATGGCGGAATTCGTAGTAATAATCAGAATTTGACAAAAGACGGGAAAATTATTACTTGTCAGTGGTATAACATTCCTCTATTTGATTTGAAGGGCAAAGTTACCGGAGCGATCTCAATGGTGGAAGACATCACCATTCGTAAAGAGATGGAACTTGCCCTCAGTCGTAATAAAGCACGCTACAAAAAGTTGGTTGCGAATGTACCGGGCACAATTTACCAATTTCGCTTGGAATCAGATGGAACTCCGTCTTTTACCTACGTTTCTGAAGGCTGTCGAGAATTGTTTGGCATTGAGCCAGAAGAAGCCCAACAGAATGGGACGTTACTCATGGACTCAGTACATCCAGATGAATTCCAAGCCTTTTTGGATTCTGTAGAAATCTCTGCTCAAACCTTACAAAAGTGGGATTGGGAGGGACGGATAGCCTCTAAATCAGGACAGTGGAAGTGGATACGGGGCATTTCCCGCCCGGAGTTGGATCAGTCTGGAGCAATTGTTTGGGATGGACTGCTGATAGATGTGAGCGATCGCAAAGAAGCACAATTAGCTCTAGAAAAAGTGGCTTCCGTACTAGATAATAACATCATTGAACGCACTGTTCAGTTGCAACAGGAGATTTGCGAACGTCAACAAGCAGAAAATCAATTAAAGCGAAGTCAACAACTCCTGCAATTAGTTTTTGATACCTTACCCCAAAGGGTTTTTTGGAAAGACAAGAATTTCAAGTATTTAGGCTGTAATAAATTATTAGCCCAGGATGCTGGACTAAAGTCACCAGAAGAAATTATTGGGAAAGATGATTTTGAGCTTCCTTGGAAAGAAATAGCCCATCTCTACCGGGCTGATGATATCGCTACCATTGAAAACAATTGCTCGAAAATCAACCATGAAGAACCGCAACAAAGAGAAGATGGGACTTATTTGTGGCTGAAAACAAGCAAAACTCCTCTTTATAACGAATTTGGTGAAGTAATAGGAGTATTTGGTTGCTATGAAGATATTAGTGATAATAGAAAAGCTGCAGTTAGTATAGCTGAAAGTGAAGCGAAATTCCGCAACTTAGTGGAAAATGCTTATGATGTGATTTACTCTCTGTCAATAGAAGGAAAATTTAGTTATCTCTCCCCCAACTTCACAGATATGTTTGGGTATGATTTATCAGCATTCAAGGAACAGTCATTATTATCCCTGCTTCATCCTGATGATTTATCAGCTTGTACAGGCTTTCTCCAGCGCATTTGTGAAACAGGTGAAAAGCAGGCTGGACTTGAAGTCAGAATGAAAAGGAGAGATGACAGTTTTTTCTGGATAACATCTAACATCTCACCCATCAAAAATGTTAATTGTCAGGTTGTTGGCTTTCAAGGCATTATGCGGGATATTACTGAACGCAAACAAGCTGAAGTTGCTCTGCAACAATCGTCAACTCAACTAAAACAGCAAGCAATAGAATTAGAGCAAGCCCTAAATTCACTCCAACGCACTCAATGCCAATTGATCCAGAGTGAAAAAATGTCGTCTCTCGGTCAACTTGTGGCTGGAGTTGCCCACGAAATTAATAATCCTGTGAACTTCATTTACGGTAATCTTCGCCACGCTAACGATTATACCCAAGATTTGCTGAATTTAATTCATCTATATCAAAAACACTATCCCAATCCCGATCCGGAAATTCAGGAACAAGCAGAAGCTATTGACCTCAATTTTGTCTTGCAAGATCTCCCAAAACTTTACTCCTCCATGAAAACTGGCGCAATCCGCATTCGCGAAATTGTGACTTCTCTACGTACCTTTTCGCACTTAGATCAAGCTGAGTTAAAGGACGCTAACATCCATGAAGCTATCGACAGTACCTTAATGCTACTGGAACATCGTTTCAAACACAAACCCAATCATCCAGAAATTAAAGTTATTAAAGAATATGGTAATTTGCCTTTAGTTGAGTGCTATGTAGGACAGCTCAATCAAGCATTTGTGAATATTTTGGCAAATGCTATAGATGCTTTGGAACAAGGTAATCTTGAACAGAGTTTCAATTCTCAATTACCTGTTATTTGTATCCGTACTGAAATGCTATCTTCCGAACATATTGTCATTTGGATAGCTGATAATGGTCCGGGTATGTCAGAACAGGTACGACAGCGGTTATTTGACCCCTTTTATACAACTAAACCTGTCGGTAAAGGTACTGGAATGGGTCTATCTATCAGCTACCAAATTGTGACCGAACAACATGGAGGGTCATTACAGTGTATTTCATTTCCTCAAAGGGGAGCCGATTTTGCGATCGCAATTCCGGTTCGGCAAACGTTTCCGCTATGCTCCCTTCCCAACAATCATCAAAAACAATGAACTTCTAAACCTTTAATGATTGCAAATACTTGCCCCACTGTGCTGCCAAAGGAATTTCTGTAAAAGGAATGCGTACAGAACTGCTAGCGGGAAATACAAACTCCAATTCTATATTCCGACCTTTTTCCGGTAGTCTTTCCATGTCTACTAGTTTATCATCTACCATTAGACGGATATTTTGGAGATGATTTAGAGAAAATGTTTCTAAATTAACGGGACCTTTAGGTGTGGGTTTTCCCCAAGTTATGTCGTTACCTTTTTGACCTAAGACAGCGTAAATATCATACTTGGCTTTTTCAAACTGAAGAGCCCAAGTACGATAGGATTCGACTTTTCGATACTCTTTTGAACCTTGCCAAGCCAACCCGATAAAGGCTGCTAACAAGGGCAACCATAAAAGACCATGTATCATAATCAAGACTCGTTAAACAAGAAGGAAGTGGGGAAATGAAGAAAGTTTCTTCCTATCCTCTAGCTTCCCCACCTTTTCCATTATCCCTATCCTGTTGTTTTTAACTATCGTGCAAAGTCAAACAATTCGCGATATAGATGCGTTATGGTAGTGAGCAACAGGCAAAGAGTTGTCATAGGTTGAATATGAGAAAGTTTATAATATCGTGCTTGTTTATCATTGGGCTAAGTGCTGCCCTGTTTACTTTTATTAATTTTCAGGGACTGGCAGCTAAAGGGAGCTTTGAAACGATTGTACTCGATTTTAAACAAACCCTACCCCAACAGGTATTGCAACAGGATTTGCAAGAAATCGCTCAGAAATATAATGTGAAGCCCCAACTCGATAATAAACTCGCCGAGCAGGATCGCGTGTATGTTATCAAGGGCGATCGCCAACGTTTGAAAGAATTACGAAAGTCCAAGTTAGCTTCGGCGATGGACATTATTGAGCCAAATTACATCTACAAACTGCCAAAAGAACTACAAGGCTCTTGGCTAGGAGAACTGTTACAACCAAAAACTGATGATGAAGCAACCCCGGCTCTAAAAGGTCCCAACGATCCATTCTACAGCAAGCAATGGAATCTGCACAATATCGGTATTATGGGAGCATGGGACAAAACTAAAGGCAAAGGCGTTACAGTTGCCGTGATTGACACTGGCATTACTCGCGTGCGTGACTTGGTAGAGACAAAATTTGTCCCTGGCTACGACTTTGTGAACGATCGCGTTGAAGCGACAGATGACTTCGGACACGGAACCCACGTTGCAGGCACCATCGCTCAAGCCACTAACAATGGCTATGGTGTAGCTGGAATTGCCTATGAAGCCAGCTTAATGCCTTTAAAGGTATTGAATGCATATGGTGGCGGTACTGTTGCCGATATTGCTGAAGCAATTAAATTTGCTGCCGATAAAGGTGCAAACGTGATTAATATGAGCTTGGGTGGTGGCGGTGAAAGCCAATTGATGAAACAGGCAATTGATTATGCTCACCAAAAAGGCGTAGTCATTATTGCTGCCGCCGGCAACGAAAACCAGAATTCTGTTTCCTATCCAGCACGATATCCTCACGTTATAGGGGTTTCAGCCCTAGGCCCAGATGGAGAAAGAGCCAGTTATTCTAACTATGGAGCAGGCATAGATATTTCCGCTCCTGGTGGTAGTGAAGCTGGTCAAATTCTGCAAGAAACCATAGATCCGGAAAACAATGGCGCAGGGGTGTTTCGTGCCTTCCAAGGAACAAGTATGGCAGCCCCTCACGTTGCTGGTGTCGCAGCATTAATCGAAGCGACCGGCGTGACTGATCCAGATGAAGTCCTCGACATCCTTAAACAATCTTCACGAGTTGTCAAGGATGATGGGTTGAACTACTATGGTGCCGGACAACTCAATGCAGATGCTGCAGTGCAACGTGCAGCTCAAGGGCAAATCAGTTTTCAAGACTTTTTCCGTTGGCTGCGGGATAGCGGTTATCTCAATCCCGGCTTTTGGATTGATGGTGGTGTTATCGCCCTAGTACCGAAGCTTTTGATGGTTTTTGGTTCCTATCTACTAGCTTGGTTTTTAAGGGTTTACTTCCCCTTCACTTGGAGTTGGACGTTATTTAGTGGCTTAACTGCTGGTAGTTCTGGCTTATTCTTCTTGAAGGGATTCTATATCTTTGATCTTCCTCAATGGCCTTTCCGACTGTTAGGTAGTTCAATTCCCGAACTTGGGAATGCACTTCAAGGAACTTACGCATTTAATCCTCTGTTTGCCAGCGTATTGATTCCTATTGTTTTAATGGGATTGCTGCTGGGACATCCTACTTGGAAGTGGTTTGCGATCGGTTCATCATTGGGTATAGCATCGTGTTTAGCGGTGAGTACAGTCGTACATCCCGATGTCTGGGGATTAGGAACTGGGAACTTATCCCGCCTGTTCTTGATTACCAATGCCCTACTCTGTTATGGACTTGCCCGTTTATCATTGAAAAACGAAGAAGTTGCTTAGTTATTTAGGAACGTGGATAGTGGTTAATTGTGATTTCTTAAAAATAACTATCCACGATCCACGATCCACTACCCACCACATATACAGTATGAGCATTACAGTGACAGGGACTATTGAACACCGCAATATAGGGACTGGGGCATGGGCTTTAGTCTCTGATGAAGGCATTACCTACGAGATTCTTCGAGGGGCTGACAAAAATTTACTTAAATCAGGGCAAAAGGTAAAAGTCACAGGACAGGTACGGGAAGATGTCATGACAGCCGCTATGATTGGCTCTGTGCTAGAAGTAAAATCTTTTGAGGCGATCGCTTCTAGCTGAAAAAATGAAGCGAGCATAGAGCGAAGCCTGACACTACCCTTGAGTGTCGCTATACATACAGACAAAAAGTCGGCTTCAGACAGTAAATTTAGAGCTTGAGAATCTTTCAAGCCCGAGCAAATGTGTTAAAGTTAATTTAGAGTAAACCCCTAATAAGCTTTCGCCAATCAGGGGAGTGAGTTATCAGGGTGCATCTACCAATTAATCCTTCTTAAATTCCGCGCGACAATCCGGATAAAAACTTATATAAACAAAGGCTGAGGTTTATTTTCCCTAGAAAAAATCCCCAAATAGGCGGCAGCCAATTAGGGGAGTGAGTTATCAGGGTGCATCTACCACTAAGTTATTCGTCTAAAAACTAGTAAGTTCCGGAGAAATTTGGAAAATCCGATTTAACAATAAAAAATCCCCAAATAAGCGGCAGCCAATTAGGGGAGTGAGTTATTAGGGTGCATCTACCATTACTTTTCTCTCGATAAAACCAGTATTCTCCGGAAGTACTTGTTGGAAATTTTGATTCGACAATCAAAAATATCTGAACAAGCGATACCCAATAAGGGGAGTAAGTTATCAAGAAAGGCAGAGGGCAGGAGGCAGCTATGAGTCACGGGAATACTGGCTC
>JAQYWO010000023.1 GCA_029379215.1 Rhizonema sp. PD37 | reverse complement strand
AGAGATAACAAATAAAGGTCTATGTTAGCGCGTAACAATTATTGAGAGGTTTTTGATAAAAAAGAAATGTTACTTAATTACTTATTAATTAGTAGATATTAAAGCTGTTATTAGCTCATTACGAACAGCTGTTCCAAAAAAAATATGAAATGTTAGATAAAAGAAAAGTTAAACATTAGGCTCTGGTGAAAAGCCTTAAATAGCTTCCAAATGGATGAGCAGTCTGGATGTGGATATGAGTAATTAGTATGTATGGCAAGAAGTATTTCTGATTGCCTACAAAATAATTCGGTTATGAATATTGAATTAACAGAACACATCCAAGGGAGACTTGAGCCTGACATCTCAACGAGTAAAGTGGGAAGAAGCCTTATGCCTTATACAATTCCTAACAACAGTTGCGTTGGATGTGACAACTGCCGTCCCCAATGTCCTACAGGTGCAATTAAAATAGAGAATAACGAATATTGGATCGATCCTTGTCTTTGCAATAACTGTGAAGGTTATTACTCCGAACCTCAATGTGTCGTAGCTTGTCCAAATCATTCCCCTATACCCTCAAAACCAAAGAGGGGGAGATGCAAAGTTGATTTTAGAGATGCAACCAGCCCAAATTTATTCTCAAATGGTTTGACTAACCCATTTGCTTCAGCGATCATGATTTGGGAAGCTTGCAATGTGCTGGCGCAGAGAACATCATTACCCTGGGAAACCGATGAAGCAGGAAACTTGTGCTATCGCCGAAAAGTGAGTAAAGGGCGGGGTGCGATCGCATTTCACATCACGGGTTCACCTCATACGAACAATCGAGTTAACGATTTAAAGGCAATTGAGGCACTTGATATTAGATCTGCTTGTATCCATCTGATTTTTGCAGCTCATGCAACAGTCTTAGATCAACCGTGGGAGCAGGAGTTTACTGTTGATGATCGCCAAATTGAGAAATATTTGGGGCTGGAGAAACGCAAAGATTTGAGTAAAGCCGTTAAATTAGCTTTAATGAAAAATATGGTGCAGCAAGCTTGCTCGCTGATCGCCTCAATGAATTGGCCTCAACAAGGTCGAGTGCAAGGATTTACAATTGAAGAGAGCCGTTTGTGGCACCTGCAAGAAGTGGAGCATCACTTTCAAGAAGATGATCTCGGTTGCAAATATTTGATCGGGCTAACTTTCAAAGTGAAAGCTGGTATCTGGGCGCAGTATTTCTCAAACAAAGAAGGATGTAAGGAACGAACTGCATTCTATCAATATGGCAGTTTGCCCAAAACCTTGTTAACCACAGTTATGAGTATTTGGCAGCAGCATGAGGGAACGGCGCGACTCATGCTCTGGCTGCTATTTAAAACCAAAATGGGTAAAGAACAACGCATCACTGTTCCTACCCTGCTACGTGTTGCTTACGGTGAAAGGAAAGTGGCGATCGCTTCTAGGCAACGCGAGGAGCGCAAACGATTACTGCGAACATTTGAAAGCGATTTGGAAATTCTCAACCATTACGGCATCAAACCAGTTTTTGATCCAATTACCTACCCACCTAAAATTCAACCTTTATGGGCAAAGTTGGTAGAGATTCCCGAAGATCCAGACGAAGCTTTGGAATTCTGGATTAATGACGCTAGCGGCGACACGCGACTGACTGACAGAAGTCCTCGTGGTAAGTGGACTCTTCTGATGAATGCTCGGATTCTATCGTTTGAACTACCAAGAGAATGGGAGCAGCATATCTCTAAATCTCAAAAAACACAGCGATCAACGAAGACAAGAACAAAATCAAAATCCACTGTAGGGTATCTGCTAGGCGAACAGATTTTGCAGGCGCGAAAAAATCTGAATCTCTCTCAAAGAGAGTTGGCAAAGCTGACAGGTAAAAGTCAAAGCTGGATTCGAGATTTGGAAAACGGTCGCTTAAAAGCTAAGCTAGAAGACCAGGCTTTGTTACGAAAAGTTCTGGGGATCGCTTAGTTCAACTCAATTGCGGCATATTTGTATCTGCCCTTGGTATGATCAGTAGGTCGGTGCAGATATAGCAATTCTCGTTTGGATGCAGTACATTGTAGGGGTGTTCGCTGTCAGGCTTTCCCTTAGGGGACAACTGTTCGCCCCCTCAAAGTTCTGTCTTTCACCCAATTGAGAAGCGCTATCAATCATTTTCTATACTATTTGCCAGCACCTATTTCTTCAATCTCTGTTTTCACTGTCTTGGAACCTCTTGCTGCGAGGAGTAAGGTTTTTCCATAAATAACATATTTGCACAAATCAAATGGGATTGCTATATAGCGTTAGACAGATCTACAGTAAACCTTGAGCCTGCATTCCAATAAAGAACGGCGATCGCTTAAACTGAAATTAGAGAAATTGATCGCGAACAGAATAATGGCTGAAAATTTTAATAACAATTTACAACATAAGGATTCTAGTCTAACTCACGAATGTCACATAGCCCAGCCTAGTTCTGAGTTCTATTCTATTTTTTCTCAAGAAGAAGTTTTAGGGATTATTCATGCATTAGAAGTTAGACGAGAAATACCTTTAAAGTATTCTTACAAAGGTAGAGGTGCAAAAATTTGGGATAACTTTTATCAAAAATACATTGTTCCTCGATGGTATCGGACATCTAATATAGAAATTGACCTTTTAAAGAATAATTTTGAATACATTAATAGTAATGTTCAAAATTGTCAAAAAGTCAAGATTATAGATGTCGGAGCGGGAAATTCATATCCTGTCAAAGAATTTGTGCGTAGACTTAACAAATTAGGTAAAATTCATCAATATATTGCGTTAGACATAAGCGAAGAATTACTCACTTTATCCCAAACTAATTTTAAAAAGTGGTTTCCACACATAGAGTTTGTCAGTTCCACAATTGACATAGAAAATAGTTCTATGCCCGAAGTTTTTTCAAAAAACACTGAGAATACAGTAAATATAATTTTACACTTAGGGGTGACAATTGGCAATCATCAAAATAGAAGTGAAGTCCTGAAAAACTTTAGAGACAGCATGGGGAAGAACGATATTCTCGTGTTCACTATCGAAACTGGTTCCAACTCTGATTGGGATGGAAAAGTGAGAGGTGGCTGCAAGTATCATGCGGAACAAGTATACGGATGGATAAAAAACAATATTGGAATTAGATCTGAAGATTGTGAACTGGTGAGAAAGTACGATCTAGTAACAGACAGTATAGTTGCCAATTTAAAAATCAGACAAAGTTATACTATAAATTTTAGCCGTATGGGAATAGATAAGAATATTGATATCTCCAAAGGTGAAGAGATTACTGTTTGGAGACATCATAAGTACGAAATACCCGAACTTGTGCAAGAAATAGAAAGTTGTGGACTACAACTCGTTCACTCTAGTGCTGATAAATACTTATCACATGTTATGGTTTTTTGTCAGATCGTACCCGTGCCTTGAAGACTAAAGAGATCTCCGTCAGAGCTGCTGTTACAAAATAAAATAGTATTAAACTGCTGAGTTGGCTGAATTTTACCGCCACTTCCTCTTAATCATGCATGAAAACCCTCGTGCAGCGCTACTCACCGCAAAGCGTCTACGCCCAAGCAAACAACTGGGTCACAATTCCTAATTTAAATAAACAATAAAGATGTTTCGATTTCTAGTTCCAACACGTTCATAGAGAAACTCATCGACACTGCCCAAAGCAAGATAGACGCCTAGCCCCCCTATGTGTCGCTCATCTAGTGGCAAGAGCAACTCTTTATCTTTCGGGGTTGGAGTCTGGCGGGGATCGTAGGTGACACCTGTATCCTCAATACAGATTGTCAGAACTTTCTGGTCGATATCGGCCCACAAGTCTAATACTCCTTCAAGATGCGCAGCTTCATAGCCGTGACAAATAATATTAGTAGCGATTTCATCTACCGCTTGGCGGAGGCGATAGGACGCTTTTTTATCTAAACCAGCTTTAGCTGTAGCGGCCTTCACATATTGCGCGATCGCTTCCAAAGAGTCTAGTTTTCCATCTACAGTTAAACGTTCCATTTCTTAAAACTTTTATCAAGATAACCCGTCTTTTGCTTAGCAAAGATCAGAATCTGTAAACCCTTACTTGCCATCTATTCCAAGTCTTCCATCAGTAAAATCAAGCTTTTCAGCATCTGATTAGCCACTTTCTGCCACTGCTGCCTTGAAAATTGGTGCCGTATTTGCATTTAGTTAGGTCTACGGACAAAATTAGTAAGAGCAAACATTACGGTCATTCTTCACTGTTCTGGATTAACTTACTTTATTAGTCTCAATTATCTTTTTTACCGACCCACTAAGATGGTCACAGAACGGCTTCCCAAAAGGAATTGGCGTTGCTCAACCAGTACTGGTTCTGTTCCTGGTTCCCAAACGTCTTCAGGTGGGGTCATACTTGTGTTAGCAAAAACATGCCACTGCATTCCTTCTGGTAAACCGGGGATTTCAAACCAGTGTCCTTGCAAATCCATGTTCATAGCCACGTAAATGTTATTGTCCGTCACTGTCCCCTCTTTAGCATGTTTACCACAAAGCATAAACGCGAGGATACGACTGTGATCAGACCAATCAGGATTCCATGCTTGAGTACCATGCCAAGTGATATCAGTGTAACCGCTACCTACATAGTCTACATTACGGAAATGGGATCGGTTTCTGAGCACAGGATGAGCTTTACGGAAGGCAATGCAATGTTTAAAAAACCGAAATAGCTCTTTGTTCGATGTTAAAAGTGACCAATCCAGCCAGTTGAGTTCATTATCATGGCAGTAAGTATTGTTGTTACCGTCCTGAGTTCGTCCTACCTCATCCCCCATTAGAATCATTGGAATGCCCTGGCTCACCATTAACATAGCCACAGCATTTTTCATCTGCTGCTGTCGCAAAGACTTGATCTGTGGATCGTCACACTGTCCTTCCCAGCCGCAGTTCCAGCTATAATTATCATTCGTACCATCTTGGTTGTTTTCACCATTAGCTTTATTGTGCTTCCTGTTATAAGACACCAAGTCAGCCAAAGTAAAACCGTCATGGCAAGTAATAAAGTTGATCGAAGTTGTTGGTCCTCGATCCGCCCAGGCGTAAAGGTCTGGCGAACCCTGTAGTCGCTGTGCCATTTCCCCCACTAAGCCAAGATTCCCTCTGAGGAAATTACGAATAGCGTCACGGTATTTACCATTCCACTCCATCCAACGCCCAAAGGCTGGAAAGGAACCAACTTGGTAAAGACCCCCAGCATCCCAGGCTTCAGCAATCAATTTGCACTTGGCCAGAATTGGATCAAAGGCAAGGCTTTCCAACAACGGCGGGTTTGCTAATGGTACTCCCGAAGGATCGCGTCCCAAAATCGAGGCCAGATCAAAGCGGAAGCCATCAATGTGATATTCTGCTACCCAATAACGTAGACAGTCCAACACCATGTTGCGGACAATTGGGTTATTGCAGTTCAAAGTGTTGCCGCAGCCACTGAAGTTAAAGTAGTACCCTTCCGGTGTCAGCATATAGTAGGTTTTGTTGTCGATCCCACGGAAGGAGATTGTCGGACCGTACTCGTTGCCTTCAGCTGTGTGGTTGAAGACAACATCCAAAATCACTTCAATGCCATTTTTGTGTAGCAGTTTGACCAGTGCTTTGAACTCATCCACTTGCATCCCTAGCTTGCCAGTGGCCGCGTAGCCAGCTTTGGGTGCAAAGAAGCCAACTGTGCTGTAGCCCCAGTAATTCAACAACATTTTTCCCGTTACCGGGTTGAGGCGACTGTGTTCAAATTCATCGAATTCAAAGATTGGCATCAATTCGACACAGTTAATTCCTAACTCTTTGAGATAGGGAATTTTTTCACGAATGGCAGCGAATGTTCCTGGATGCTTCACTCCGGAGGAGGGATGGCGGGTAAAGCTGCGCACATGCATTTCGTAGATAATCAGATCCTCAGGTGGAATTTCCAGAGCCCGATCATCTTCCCAGTCAAAGTCATCAAAAGCGAGGCGTGCGCGATGCTGGTAGGTGTTACTATAGTCTGGTGTCTCTCCCCAGATATCCCTACCACCGATAATTCTGGCGTATGGGTCAAGGAGAGTTTTAGTAGCATCAAACCACTGACCTTGCTTCGGGTTAAAAGGTCCATTCATCCGGTAACCATATTCGATGTTTTCGTAATCCAGATTGAATACGACCATGCTGAAGACATTCCCGATCCGGAACTCTTCTGGAAATGGAATTTCTGCCATCGGTTCCAGTTCGTGCTTTTTAAACAGCACTAAAGTACAGGATAAGGCATGGCTGGAAAATATCGAGAAGTTGACTCCCCCTGGCACAAGGGTGGTGCCGAAAGGAAATGGCCGACCTCGACGCAGCTTGAAAATGCCATAAGTATGGGTTGGATGAATATCGATTCGCTGTATCAGCAACTGTTGGTGGTTAGTTTGCACAGAGAGTTTTTAATCCTGAATCTAAAGTTTTGCAAGTCGTAAAAAAGTCGAGGAAACCAGTAATCGACATGATGTCTCGTATCTCTTCAGAAAGCCCCACCAGCACCAAATGCCCATTCTGACTGGATGCTTGTCGATACAACAACAGCATCATTCGTAAGCCGGCACTAGACATATAGAGTACTTTAGTCATATCTAAGAGCAGTCGGCACTGTGGCAGAACCAGGGGTAGCACTTGATCTGTGACTATCGGCGTCGTCTTGGCATCAACGTCACCAGCCATCTCAACCACCGTTACTTGTTTAAGTACCTTAATATTGATGTTCATTTTCTTAATTAGCTATCTTGGGATGATTTGAACCTTGAGTATCATTTCTTCCTGCGTAATTGGCAGTCTCACCGTCAAGGCATAGAGGTTGAAATCGCGCAGAAGCTTCCCCGTTGAACTAACTTTGCACCAATATACAAGGGATCTGCTGGAAGAATATCCGGTTGCACCCGCAGAATACTGTCCTTAAATCCGCATGAAATTGGCTTAAAGTAAAAATTCAAAGGCTGCTTAGTCATCAGCTTTCTTTATATAGACAGCAGATAAGTAGGCTAGTTCAAAGGAGTGATCACTGCTCAGTTTCTATTATGTAGGAAAGACCATTTGCTATAAAGTTGAAATAGATACCACCCTCATCATGGTCTAAAAACCAACAATTATAAAATGCTGCTGAGCGTGCCAACTGCCGATGTGCTAAGTTTCCAAGGAAGGTAGGTTAGATTTAAATTGAGATATTCTTATTGACAATATACTTTTGCTCTACATAAACAGGGGTTCATCTAGTCTAGTGATCCCGCTCTTTTAAGTTCTCAACTATACATTTTTTCCTTACTAGCTGAACAAACTAGCAATTTGGTTTCAACTTGTACCTATGTGATTGAATATAGAGAATACAGTCAAAAAAATTTATTAGGCAGATACTTGTATATACTTGAGCTTAACCATTCTATCAAAAGAATGCTCCTATAATTTGCACAAAATCTAGTATACCCTTAAAAGGTCGCTATACTTGAAACCTTGCAAATATCTATAAGTAGACAAAATTCTACGTTACTAAGCTTATTTTCGGTTTTTAAGTTCACTATAACATTGACTCTTGTAAAAATCTAGTATAGCTGTAGTGCGAGTTACCACTGAACAGAAAGTTGGAAAAATGCTATCATGCTTTTTCTTAAACCTGACTTAACCAAATGCATTGCAGCTTGAGTATAATTTTGTAAAAGAAATATATAGTGACTTGTTATATCTCCACTAATGACTTATGTGTTTGATAGGTGCTTCTACCTACTTACTTTTCTCACTCGCTTTCTTGTTTTGGTCACTAAATGATATGGCACTTATGTGTTGACATAGACAAACAATGCGATACACTGAGCTAATAATATTTAGATGCGTTTGCTCTGACAGTAGAGAGGAGTGAAAAATTACTTTATCATGATGAGTTTCTAAATTCAGTATAAGTGTACCTATAATACTGAGATAAAAAATAAGAATTTAATATTTATGGAAGCTTTTCAAACCAAATGAACGTCGCAAACATTTTTTGAATTAGTATTATATCATGTTCTGTCAATGATTTATGAATACAAGATAGGTTCGTAGTTGCGCTTTAGCGCTCTCAAACTATTATGAGCGCTAAAGCGCAACTACAAACATTATTATAAGTGTTCAACCGAACATGATATTAGTTATTGATTTTCAGAAGATTAACAGCTATATACAGCTTTTCACAAATTCGTGTTGTGTATATTAAAGACACTGCAACAAGTTGTATGGTTGCACACATGTTATAATTTGAAGAGAACTTTTTGCGCTCATCTTTTCTTTTTGTCAAAACGTACGGTTCTCTAATCATTTCTCACAGATAAGGAGTTGATAGGCATTTTTACCTGGCAATATCACAAGCCAACGCATTTTCATTTTGAACCGTTTATTAAGTGATGCAAATGACTCCCGATCAAAGAGCCTTGATGAACGAACATACCCAACTTTACGGGAAACTTAGAGAATCTTGCCATTTATTAGACAATGCTCAACAAGATATCGAAGACTATGTAAAAGCGGTTGACTCTGAACTAGAAAAGGGCAGGCAGATTCAGAAAAATTTTCTACCCAACCAAATCCCAAAGTTGCTCGATTGGGAGATTGACGCCTGTTTCTATCCCGCCCGTCAGGTAGCTGGTGACTTCTATGATGTTTTCATGCTTCCTGGTGATTACGTAGGACTAGTAATTGCTGATGTCTGTGATAAGGGCGTGGGCGCAGCACTATTTATGGCTTTATTCCGCAGCTTAATCAGAGTCTTTTCTGGACAAACTCGCCTAGATGGATTTTCCATAATTGGCAATGACGAGGGTTTAAGATCTTTGACTAATCTCCCGGAGACTATCGACTTAAACCAGATCAACGCACTGAAGGCTGTTGCGCTCACGAATAATTATATCGCTCAAGAACACAGTGATATGAATATGTTTGCCTCGCTTTTTTTTGGGGTGCTAAATCCTGCAAGTGGCTGTTTAACTTACATTAATGGTGGACATCCACCTCTTTTTATAGTCGGTGACTCTGAAGTGAAGGCGAGTCTCAAATATACAGGACCCGTTGTGGGAGTCATACCTAACACGAAGTTTGAAGTTCAGCAGGTTCAGTTAGAAGTGGGTGACATCTTGATTGGCTATACTGACGGCGTCACAGAAGCTCGCGCTCCTAACGGTGAGTTTTTTACTCTTCAACGACTGCTATCAGCTATAGAGCAGCCCACCTCCTCAGCATCTGACTTAATAGAGCACATTAAAACCAGTTTGTTCAATCACATTGACAACGCCCAGCACTTTGATGACATTACCATGCTGGCAGTGCAACGGAAATCTGTAACCGAAGGCGTACACCATATAGAATCTTAACCTTTTTTCCTAAGCTATATGTTTTATCTTGGCATTGTTAATAACAATTCGTCACTTTGTTCGCCAAATAGTTCACCTAAATCACGATAGCCACTTACTACCCGTTGAATTTCTATTCCTCTTTCTATGAGGCAATAGAATATTAGATAATCATCAACAGGAAAACTACGTAACGAAGGATAAAGTTCATCCCGCTTGCGTCCCATGTTGGGTAAATTAGCCAATTTCCTACATTTATCGTTTATTTTCTCGAGTAATTTATCTGCAGTATTAAAGTTTTTATTAGACGCAACGTAGTCGATAATACTTTCAATATCTTGACTAGCAGGAATAGTAAATCTACAAATGTTAGTCATTCATCTGCCTGTTTTCTGGCTAGATTTAATTTGGCTTGCAGTTGGTTAAAGACGGTATCAGCATCTATTACTTCGCCTCGTCTTGATGCTTCTATACCAATCATGATTTCCTTTTGTAATTCCTCAAACCGTCCTTGATAAATGTCTTGCTGCTGTACGAATATTCTTAGTGCTGCTTGAATCACTTCTGATGCTGAGGTATATTTACCGCTTTCTAGCTGGTTTTGGATGAATTGTTCCAAGTCTGGAGTTATCGATATGTTCATTGCTCTTGACTACCATTTTTGTTATGTTGCATTGCCTTTATTGTATAAGTGCAGCGTCCTATTGTATTTCTTCTACCGTTAGTTTTTGAGGAAATTTAGGATTACGCGATCGCCTATCTTGGAGTACACAGACGAAGTAGACGCGAAACGTCTTGTCGTAAGATACCGTTTCGCAAATCTATATTCGTATGAAGATAATCGCTAACCAAATGACAACCATAGGTGAGAAGCTTGTGCGAATTTAAAACACGATCTAAATCCCAGAGAATCACGGTTCGATCTTCACTTGCCGAGGCGATTGTCTTACCGTCGGGACTGAATACAACTCCCCATATTTTCGCGTTATGATCGTCCAAAGTCGTCAGTAATTTACCGTCTGGCTGCCAAATTTTTACAGTTTTGTCATCACCAGTAGAAGCAATCATATTACCTTGTGGACTAAATGCAACTCCCCATACAGGAGCATTATGACCGTGAAAGGTGGTCAGCAAAGTCCCATCACTCCTCCATAGTTTCACTGTCTTATCAACGCTAGCGGTAGCAAAGATATTGCCTTGAGGACTAAAAGCGACTGCGGTCACAAAACCAGTATGACCGTGTAAAGTAGTCAATAATGTGCCATTACGCCTCCATAGTTTCACTGTCTTGTCCCGACTCGTTGAGACAATCATCTGACTATCAGGACTAAAGGTCACTCCCCAAACCTCATTCGTATGACCCGGAAGAGTTGTAATATAAGTACCATCACGCCTCCAGAGTTTCACTGTTGTATCATCACTTGCTGTCGCAATCATCTGATTATCTGGGCTGAAAGCGACGGCGTTCACATAGTCCGTGTGACCGATGAGTGTAGTTTGTAAAGTACCCCTTCGGGGTGACGCTCCTCCGTCGCTACCGCTTACGCTAACGTCAGTCGCCTGCGGAGGAGCCAGTACTGCAGGAGGGTTTCCCGACCTAGGGCTCTGGCGTTGGATACCCTCCTGTAGCGCTGACTCACCATCAAGCTTCCAGAGTTTCACCGTATTGTCATAACTTGCGGAGGCGACTGTCTTACAATCAGGACTGAATGCAACTCCCCAAATTGCTGCATTATGAGCATTAATCGTCGTCTTCAACGTGCCGTCGCGCTTCCAGAGTTTTACGATCCCTTCCTCACTTGCCGAGGCAATCGTTTGACTGTCAGGGCTTATAGCGACTGCATTAACTCTTGATTTATGACCATTGAGAGTCGTCAGCAAGGTATGGTTCCAATGCCAAAGTTTAACCGTTTTATCATCACTTGCTGAGGCAATTGTATCGCCTTGTGGACTGAAAGCTACTCCCCAAATCGTCCCGCTATGACCATTCAGGGTGGTAATTTCTGTACCATCAAGCTGCCAAACTTTGATCGTCCTGTCCCAACCTGCTGAAGCAATTGTATTACCTTGTGGGCTGAACGCAACTGCATAAACTTCAGTATTATGACCGTTGAGGGTGTTTTGCCTCGTGCCATCAAGTTTCCAGAGGGTAACCTTTTTATCCCAACTTGCCGAAGCAATTGTATTACCTTGTGGGCTAAACGCGATCGCACTCACTGGAGCGCTATGATTGAGCGTCTTCAACAAACTTCCATCTGTGTTCCACAGTCTGGCTGTTTTATCCCAACTTGCGGAGGCAATTGTATTACCTTGTGGGCTAAACGCGACTGCGCTTACTTGAGCACTATGTCCTTTCATTGTGCAGAGCAAAGTGCCATCACGCTTCCAGAGTTTCACTGTCTTATCTCCACTCCCAGTCGCAATTTTCTGACCATCAGGACTAAATGCTACAGTGTAAACTTGAGCGTTATGACCGTGAAAAGTCGTTAATAAAGTGCCATCGCGTTTCCAGAGTTTTACTGTTTCGTCTCCACTCCCAGTCGCAATGGTATCACCTCGTGGACTGAACGCTACGGTGTAAACTTGATCGCTATGACCCTTCAGTGTAGTCAGCAGAGTACCATCGCGCTTCCAGAGTTTCGCTGTTTTGTCTGCACTTGCTGTAGCGATTTCCTGACCGTCTGGACTAAATGCCACAGTGTAAACTTTATCACTATGTCCGGAAAGGCGGTTGTACTCATTTGCCCCGAAGATTGCGCGTTTGAGGACTGATTCAACTTGATTGTGAGTGTCTGCATCAACACTACCTAACATTTGTAGTTTCTGTTTTCCTCTCAGTGCTTCTACAAGCGCATCTAATCTATTATTTGAAGTAAATAGTGCTTCTGAGGATGTCGTGATCGCTTGGATTTCGCTAAGTTGTGCTTTTTGCGATTGCCACCAAGCTATGCCTGCCAACGAGAGCGCTAACACTAAACCACTAATTAGCCCAAAGATCGTCAATTGTTGCCTCTTCTTGTGCTTTTCGATCTCGCGATCGCGTAGTTCCAAGGATGTCTGAATAAAACTTCTCTCAAGAGAACTCAGTTCCTCTAAACGATTCATCTGCCAATATTCCGCATCGGCTAACGGTTTTCCTCGCAACAAGGCTCCTTCATCATGATCGCTATTTTCCCATTGCCGGATTGCCGCTCGCAACTGGTCTTGAGCGCGACGAAATTCACCATCTATTTGCATCCAGTACTCTAGGCGTCCCCAACTTCTGATCAGCGCCTCATGCACAATTTCCACCGTTTCGCAGGAGGTGGACTCGTCAAGGTTTGTCACCACTAAGCGCGTTGAAGCCAAGTGCGTTACCAAATCCCAGTTTTCTTCTTTCACCTCATTGCGAGTCGCCAACCTTCGAGTTGCTTCTACACCGTCTCCCAAGCGTACCAACTGCATAAATACCCGTTGCGCCCTAAACCGATCCGCTTCATGTAAGTTTGCATACACGTACTCTGCATGATTAGCCAGCGCTTCCTCTACTCCGCCAATTTCCTCGTAAGCCTGATGCGTCAACCGTCCACTCTGCTGTTTTGACCATAATTGAGTCAGGGCAAACTCTAATAATGGTAAACTTCCCGACTCTCCTTCTAAATCATGAATGAGTTTATTTGTCAACTCATTTTCCAGACTCACCTGCATTTGTGCTGCTGGCTTTTCAATGACTGAGTGCAATTCCTCACGACTCATCGGTGCCAAGTTCAGAACTGCTCCTTGCAAAGCATCACTGAAGGGACGGTAAGATAAAGCATATCCGTAAAAGTCCGCTCTTAAGGTTATGACGAGAGTAAACGCGGGAGTATAACGACAAGCAGTTAGCAATGCATCTAAGAATGGCTGATGTTCGGACTCTGGAGTTTGAGTGTAGAGTTCCTCAAACTGATCGGCGATGAGTACCAGTCGAGTGCCGGGGTTTTGCTGAACGAGCTTTTCTATAACTTTAGATAATGTTTGGTATTCCCTCAAAACGAACGCCAATTCCATTTCCTCTCTCGACACAAGAGGTGCGAGCGCTGCTGCCAAGGCTTTGATGGGGTTGTTTCCCGGACGAAACGAGACAATCTGCCACCGCGCAAAATTGTCTTGACGTAGCAGGGGAATCAACCCAGCAAAAACCACACTTGACTTACCGCTACCACTGGCACCGACGACAGCCACCAACGGCTTTCTTTTCACCGCCTTCGCCAAATCCCGAGTAAACTGCTCGCGCCCAAAAAATAAGTGTGAGTCCTCCTCTCGAAAGGCAAATAAACCGCGATAGGGACAAGGAGGAGTTGCACCTAGTTTCAGCCAACTTGGCGGTTCTGTTGCTGGATTGATACAAATTGTCGGCAACCAAGAAGCACCGGGAAAGTCATCCTCCAATCCTTGGAGTTTCCTACGTGCTTGCTGCACAGCAAGGTATAAAGGCAGTCGTGAGAGCGCAAAAGCCTCCATAAAATGCTTAAAAAATTCCTCTGCTACAATGTTCGGGACTGGTTCCCGCATCACAATCACAGCAGGAATGTTTAATTTCTCCAAAGCGATCGCCAATCCCAATCCATCACAGGAATTAAAAATCGCCAAGCGTAAACCTTTGTCAATTGCTGCTTTCAGAGCTTCCTCTAGTTGTTCAATTGTCAGGCTATTATTTGTTTTATTTTCATTAATGTAAATCTTACCCGTTTCACCTAGAGTTTGACTGTGACCAGCAAAAAACAGGATATCCCAACCATCCGTATCCCAAAGCTGTGTGTTGAATTCCTGACGTGAAGGCTTGACAAGAAAAACAACTTCTGCATCTTCTATACTTTGGAGAAATTTGATTTCTGCCTCCAAGTTGATGCCTTGGCTGTTGCCTAGAATCGCCAATATTCTGACTTTATTTCGGGAGACTTTCAGTTGATTTAGAGGTTTATACTCAGACAGAGACAAAGCGGCTTCTGCTAGAGGATAATCCCGATAGAAGTCGCAGCGATGCCATGGTAGTCGTCGCATCAAGTCATCGTCGGTTTCCATCACAATCCGAATTTCTGCTCCAGGGTCGAGTTGCGATCGCATTTGCCGACTAACATTGAGAAACCCCTCAGAATTTAGCCAATGATTCATGCCTTCTTGTAACTTTTGGCATACTTCATCAAAACTAATCTGAGAGACGTTTGTGACGTATCCATCATCAATTTCAAGTTCATCATCATCTACCATTGATGAGTGGCGTAGATGTTTGCGATCGCACAACGCTTGATAAATTGACTGCCAATTTCTGTAGAGTTCAATCAATTCTGGGGCAGGGGGTAAGCTACCGATAAATTGCTGTCTTTGGGGACGATCTGCTGCCCACAGTTGAACGGTTAACTTAGGAAAACCATTGTGCGAATCACCACTTCCTGGATTAATGACAACTGTGTTGCTCATGAATGAAGTTGCACTTAATTTTGTGAGGATAATGCAATCTACAAACTTAAGTTATAGCGTTTCGCATTCTTTCAACAAAAAAACTTTATCGTTCAAAGCCAAACGCTAAAAACCCACCATCAACTGCGATGCACTGCCCTGTAATGTAAGTTGCTAATGGCATACAAAGAAAAGCTACCAAACCTGCGACTTCCTCCGGTTCACCGATTCGCTTCATGGGTGTACGCGATATCACAGGATTCAAAACATCTGGATTGCCTAAGAACGGTTCAGTAAGGGGAGTATATATAAACCAGGGAGCAACAGTGTTGACCCGAATTCCATCACCAGCCCATTCAACAGCTAGAGAACGAGTAAGTTGGACAATCGCCGCCTTAGTCATGGCATAGGGTGAGCCAGTCCCAACCGAAGTCAGTCCAGCAACTGAACCTATATTAACAATACTACTACGACCTCCAGTTTTCAGCAACGGGTATGCCAGTCGGCACATTTCAAATAAAGAGGTCAGGTTTGTTTGGAAGATAGAAGTATATTCATCTTCAGTATAGTCCTGTGTCTTCTTCCGAATATTAGTACCCACATTATTCACGAGGATATCCAATCCTCCCATATCGTTCACCCGTTCAAAAATTGCTTGACGACCATCAGATGTTGTCACATCTGCCGCAACTCCATGAACTTTCAATCCTTGACTTCGCCACTCTTCCAACTTCTGCTTGACTATTTCTTCATTCCGTGCAACTATCATTACCTCCGCATTCAGTGAAAGAAACTCTTGGGCGATCGCTTCTCCAATCCCCTTCGTTCCTCCAGTAATTAAGGCTTTTTTACCACTTAGTGTCCAACGCTGATTGTCCATTATGTTTTTCCTTATAACTTTATAACTTTATTCAGATCCCCGACTTCTTAAAGAAGTCGGGGATCTAGAAGTTTGGAAGATAGATGTATACTCATCTTCAGTATAGTCCTGCGTCTTCTTCGGAATATTAAGTACCGAAATTATTCACGAGGATATCCAATCTTCCCATATCTTTAACCCGTTCAAAAATTGCTTGACTTCTATTTAGATCCCCGACTTCTTTAAGAAGTCGGGGATCTAACCCAGTCCCCGGCTAATCATCCAGTAGCAGTCTTTTGAAACCATCGCTATCAGGTAAGTTACGATCCACCAAAAATTGCCGATAAGCTGATTCTTCCTGTATCTGCATCTTGACATACTCTGTTTTAGGTAGTGTTCCTTGTCGTAATCGGCAATATTCCAAGTAACTGGAAAACTCCCATTCTTCAGGTTGCTGCACAAGTCCTGCTTTTACCGGATTAAGATGAATATAGCGTGAGAGATTGACAAGATAATCAGTTTGTGCAATATGAATACTTTGAAACCGTCCCTGAAATAACACCCCAGAACGATTGAAACGCTTATTAATTGCCTTTGTGTATGAGAGCGAGAGGGATTTCATTGCATCAGAGATGGTTTCATCTCTCAGATAGACCAAAAAATGATAATGATTAGGCATTAAACAGTAAGCAACAATATCTACTGCATTAGTGATGAGATGTTCTTTTATCAAGCGGAGAAAATAAACATAGTTCTCACGCTCAAAGAAAATCACTTGGCGATTGTTGCCCCGATTGTAGATATGGTAAAAGCTACCCCTTTGCAGGGGACTTCGTCTTTGTGGCATAGGCTTTGAATATGGGATGTTGCCTTTAGTATTCCCTTAGATCCCCGACTTCTTGAAGAAGTCGGGGATGTAGAGGACTATAGGATGTTAAAACAATTTGTACAGCCCATCAGATATTGTCACGTCTACCGCAATTCCATGAACTTTCAATAGGCTGCGATCGCTATTTAGATCCTCGACTTCTTCAAGAAGTCGGGGATCTAGAGTGACGCTAAAACAGGTTCAACAAAGCCTGTTTCAATTCATTCGCACTCTTAAAATAAATTTCTGGCTTTTCTACCAAAGCTAAATCAATCACCTCTGCAAGTCGTTTCGGTATACTTGCATCGCGCTGGCGAATGGGTACGGGATCATTTTGCAAAACTGCTAAAAATTGGTCGCTACCAGTAAAATTACGTGGATACCTTCCACAAAGCATAACATATAGACATGCAGCTACAGCCCACACATCAACCTCTGGTTGGACATATTTATAATTAAGTAGTTGCTGACGACACATTAAAACAGGAGTACCAGCTTTAGTACCAGTTAAACTTTGACCACTTAAACCTGCGAAATCAAACGCTTTTGCTAAACCGTAATCTCCAATCTTAACTATTGTTTTACTATTCACATTGGACAAGAAAAGATTACTTGGTTTTAAGTCACGATGAACTAAACCCCTACCTTTACCAAATCCACCAGTACCCAGTTTGATATTAGGAATTTCTGCATTATGGACATATTTTAAACCAGTTAAAACTTGGAGAATCATTGGTACTGCAATATCTACTGATAAACGTCCTCCTTGCTGCTCTATCAAATCTGTAACAGAACCCCTCTCACAATACTCCATTGTAAAAAAGAAAATATTATCTGAGTAACCATAATCGAGTAATTTCACAACGTTTTCATGTCGTAATACTTTAGTATTTTCTGTCTCCCGCATAAACATTTGTACAGCCCGCTCATTGGCTGCAACGGCAGGTAACATAACCTTGATAGCTACAAATTTTCCTGTTTGATTATGTTGCGCTAAATAAACTTCGCCGAAACCCCCTTTTCCTAATATTTGCACAATGCTATAGCCACGAATTGCTGTTAAATTTGGAGCCCCACGTTCTGCTAAACCTAATAAGCGTTTGATATGTTCCAATAAATTAGGTTTTTGCTGAGTTGGAGCTTGTTCTTGATGATTATTATGATTTTTTTTTGAAATTAAATCAGGAATATGAAGAGATTTTAATTCAGTTTCAATACTGACTACAAATACTGTATTGCTTAGTTGAATTTCATCCCCATCTTGCAAATCATACTCTGTAAATTCCAACTTAGCTCCTTCTTCTGGAGTTTGATGTTCTTGGCGTTGTCCAATTTTTTGACCGTTAACGTATGTACCATTTCTACTCCCAAAATCACGGACTCGAATTGCTGGTGGGTTGATGTCTAATAAGCAGTGATAGCGGGAAATAGTACGATGGTCTTCATCATCTGGTAATTGAAGGTTGCAATCCTTTGATCTGCCGATAATACAGGTAGTGCGAGAATCGAAAGTATATTGTCGTCCTGGTGATTTGCCTTGGGTAATCGTGAGAGTGACTTTGGCAGGCATTTGGTATTTATTATACGTATTTGTAAGGTATTAATTTTTGATTGTAGTAATTCTTAGCACCACATTCGTGAGCAACAAGATCCCCGACTAATAAAAGGATACAGCTGGTCATTCAGGGTGTGACCCCTCACCCTCCAACGATTTTATAGACTTTTAGATACTCGATTAAGGGTATGATCGCATCCGGAAAGAGCGACGAAATAGTTGATTTATGGTTCATGAGGGGTATAACCCCTCATGAATCAGCTATATCCTTAAAGAAGTCGGGGATCTTGATTGGAGCAGTTATAAATCTATGTTACATTTTACAAGTCTCGACGCGATAGAAGAATACCACCCAATCCACCCAACCACACGCAACCTAGGGAGGTGGGCTTCAGGTGCTGCAAGGTTAAAAGTCAAGTCAGTATAGTACAACCACTCATCCTGACGACGCCAGCCAACGCGATCGCCAAATGCTTCCCAAATTTTTCTACTTCTTTCGTCGTCATTTCTGGTTCCACCCAAACTTTGATAAATACGCTTTTGCACAGAGAAACCAAATTTGCCATGACTGTATTTTATCCAAAGTTGGTCAATGATCCTCAGGTCAAGACAGGGAAAATCGTCAATACTATCTACATCCAGCCAACCTTCTTTTTCTCTTCCGGCTACTGCTAGCATTAATCGGTTTGTTTCCTCATCGGCTTCTCGCCACTTAAGAGCAGCAAGTAAATCCCGTAATTGGGTGTAATCCATTAGGGGGGTGATTAATTTGATTGGTGAAGATTCTACATTGACCAGACCAAGCAATTTCCTAAACTCTAACACTGTCTGGGGTCTGTGTTGCGCTTCCAACTCCATTCCTTTGAGAATCGCATTATTTACCTTGTCGCTAATCTCGTGATTAAACTGCTTTGGGGCTTTTAAGGGAATATCGGCATCTTTGCGATAATGAGCAGGTATCGGAGTTCGAGTCGTCAGTAAACTATACAACGTTGCTGCTAAAGCATAAACATCAGTATAAGTTCCAAAATGCCCAAGCCTTTCATACTGTTCTACTGGTGCATAACCCTCTGTTTTTGAATTGCTCATGCTTAAGGTTTTACCAATAGTAAACTCGCGGGCAAGACCAAAGTCAATCAATACCGCTTCTAGTTTACCACTAAGCAAAATAATATTATTCGGTTTGATATCGCGATGTAAAAAACCTTGTTGGTGAACATATTCTAAAGCTTGTCCGACTTGGTCAATGTAGCGTAATGCTTCTGACTCTGACAATTGTCCATGTTTATCAACATAAACCCCTAAATCTTCCCCGTCAATAAATTCCATCACCATCCCCCACATGCCATCTTCTTGAATCAATTCATGGACTTTAACAATATGGGGATGATGACAACCTCGTAACCGCAAGGCTTCATTCACAAACTTTTCTTGTTTTTCGTGGAAGTCATCTTGACTTTGGTGCATCGGGTTGAGGGTTTTGATGGCAAATACTTTACCTGTGCGCTGTTCTACTGCGCTATAAGTTACACCAAAGCCACCACCACCAAGGACTTTTTGAATCATGAATCTGCCGTTTTTGAGCGGTTGGTTTGGTGTCCACAGTTTCATCTCAAATCTCCGATACGTTTGTCACATGAACGAGTCTGCTCAACTACTGAAGAAAAACGAACCACCTGTTTTAGGTGGCGTCAACAATTTTTGTGACTGCTACCGTTTTGGATATCCTCAGTTGGCGTAGTTTTATCATGCACTTTTATTGTGGCAATTATCAACTGTAGGCATACAATAAAGGTTTGTTGTTTCGCTTCAGCGTTCTATGACTGTTTTAAGCGTACCTCTTCGGGGATGCCGCCTGCTCGCCAGCGCAACTACGAACCTATCTTTTATTTATAAGCAATTAAGCGGACGTAATATAATAATTTCAGCCAATCTTTTGTGTAATTAATTGCGTCTGACTACTTAGCGAGTATTATTCGTTTGCATCAGAGTTCTGTGATTCTTCACCAAAGGTTTGCTGTGCAGAATGTCGGATGTGAAGAATACGAACTGTAGATACTTCTTGCTGTTCTAAAATTGTGAACAGAATGCGGTATGAGTTGCGTCCTCGACCGTAAATTAATTGTCTAATTTCTTGACTGAAATACTCATTTTCCCTTGCCAAAGGGCAACGCTTCGGCATTTGCGATAAAGAATCAACTGCTTCTAACAATCCTGCATACCACTTACTTGCTTTCATTGCAGATGTCACTTGTGACAACCGCAAAAAAGTACTGTCTACCTCAGCCTCCGCCACACTAGAAATCTCAATGCGATATTTCATGAATCTGCGGGTAGGTTATATTTGCGACGCTGTTCCTCCGCAAATTCCTTAAAAGAACGAAATCGACCTGTCTCAAAATCATCTAACCCCTGCTGAATACCTTTTATCGCCTCTTGTGAGTCTTTTACTTCCCACTCTAAAGCATTGGCTAGCAAGTGGGATGCAACAATATCAACGTTTTGACCAAGTCTTGCAGCTTTATCGCGCAGTAGTGCTTCTAATTCTGGACTGAGCGTAACAAAAATAGCCATATAGCGACTTCATTAATGCAGCTTTATGCAATATTTTAACATCCATCATGCCTATGATATCATGACCGACTAAGCGATAATGAGATCTCTCAATGGCATCTAGCTTTTTTGTCTTTGGGGGAAACTTTAGAAGAATGTGCCCAAAAGTAGCGGGGCTTTTGCCTGAAATCTCGTCTCAAGCCAAAACCAGAAAGTCGTAGCCATTGGGTTCGTAAGCTGACGCGCATCTAAATTTGATGATTTAGCGCCTGAAACCGTTGGCTGCCTTATACTGCCCTGTAAAACTAGATGCCGAACAGCTTAGTAGTCTGTCAAGATTATTTTGAAAAATTGATTTTTCTAGGGTAACCGCATCTAATTTTGTAGCTATTAATACAGACAAAAATCTTAAAACTCTATCTAAATATGGATTTTTTATTCAAAATGGGACGAATACGCAAGTCCCGGATTCCAGAGAGTGGGAGAAATGATTTTCAGTTCAGATATCTGGGTTGATGCTTTTGTTTTTGAAAAAATGTTATCAAGTGAAGCAATTATTTAAAAGTTGGAGGCAGTCATCATATGGTTGAATACAATCGATCATATTCAAGTAACATCTTCGCCGTCCGCAGAAGATGCAATGCTATTTTTCTACAGCAAAGTTTTGGGCCTCACTGAAATTCCTAAACCTTAGACAAGTAAAGCAAATGGAGGTGCTTGGTATGTTTTGGGAAATATTCGGATTCACATTACTACGGAAACAAACCCCGAGAATACAGCATCTAGGCGACACATTTGTTACTTAACAAGTGATTTGCAGGCTTTTCAGGAACACTTGCAAGCGCATGGTGTGGAAATCTTACCAGATCGGCTACCAGTACCAGGACGCCATCGCTTCTTTTTGCGCGATCCCGGTGGAAATCGGATAGAAATAGCAGAAACTAACAGTTAATCTTGACAAAAACTGGGCGAGCATCGGTCATTAACGACTTCAGAATCAAAGCTGCAAGATACCGCTTTTTAAAGTTTCATTCAAATATAGGCTTAATTTCTTGCATATTTCGACTTAAATTTGATTCTAAAACTTTGTAGCATTTGCATAGATAAAATAGCACTCTGTCACTTTGACCTCGGCTTTGAAACCGACTTGCGTCAGTTTGTTTTTGAGTTCATCAGGCTGATAAAAAATTTTCACAATCTGAAATTCTTGACCATCATTTAACTTACGGCTTTCATAGATGCTGCCGTCATCATTAAGGTTATGGTTATTAGCTGTGGATGTAGGTTCAAAGCGCGAGTCAATAATAAATACTTGTCCACCAACACGAACAGATTTATAGACTTTTGTCAAAAATGATTCAAGTAATTCTGGTGGTACATGAGATAACCAGAAGGAGAAAAATGCTAAATCATATTCAGTGTCGGGTTCCCATGCAAATAAATCAATTTGGCGATATTCCACATTCGGTGAACCTAACTTGCTGCGATTAATTTCATTTGCTTCTTGGGATGCGTCAATTGCAGTAATTTTCTTGCCAATATTTAAAAGTTCCTGCGTCCAGATTCCCGTTCCACTAGCTAACTCTAAGATTTCCTCGGTTTGTCCAACTTTTTGTAAAGCCTGTTTGACAACATCAACTTCGTTGAACCAGCGCTGGTTAATGTCCTTACCGCGATCGTAACGACCAATGCGATAGAACCACTCATCATATTCGTTGGCTCTGGCGCGATAGTAAGCAATTTGTTCTTGAATAATTTTGTCTGTCATTGCCTGCTTCCTTGTCTGATTGAATCAAAGTCCTGATAAATTTTACTTAAAATTCTGTATTTTAATCAACATGCAGTAGTATTATCTAAATAATTCCATAGCTTGCTCTGATTTTTAGGCGCTTCTCAGGAGCGCCGACCACGGCGATACGGCATAAGCATCGCATAGTTGCTATTGTCATTTGTCTATTGCTCTCAGTTCGATTACTTATTTACTGTTATGTAATATTTTTACCAATAAAATCTACGGTAATCTTATTGAATTACCTAATCTTTTGGCTTTGATATGTGTTTATCCTGACAATTAGAGTATTTATGTTGACTAAAATTTCTGTGTCTGGACTATTGGGTACTTTGCTTGGCTTTCTCCGAAGGTTTAAGCAGCGAAGAATCCGTATTTTTTTCCTAATGTTTGCAATGGGACTTGGCTTAATTCTGGCTGTCTCTGCTTGTTCTTCAAACACCAGCGATCAAGGAGCAATAAAGCAGAAGACAGCATCAGCATCTAATCAGAGTTCAGCAGCTAGCGGTACTGTGATTCGTGTTGGCTTTCAGAAAGCGGGAACAATCTTGAGTGTGACGAAGGCAAAAGGAAACTTGGAAAAAGCTTTGGCTGCCTCGGGTACTTCTGTAACTTGGACTGAATTTTCATCTGGTCCCCCAATTTTAGAAGCTATAAGTGCTGGAAGCATTGACTTCGGTTATACCGGAGAATCACCACCCATATTTGCCCAAGCCGCAGGCACTCCCTTGGTTTATGTTGCTTACGATCCCTGGAGCCCCAAGGGTGAAGCCATCCTTGTTCCCAAAAACTCACCTATTAAAACGGTGGCTGATCTCAAAGGCAAGAAAGTTACTTTTGTGAAAGGTTCAAATACTAATTATTTGGTAGTAAAAGCACTGGAAAAAGCAGGACTACAGTATAGTGATATCAAAGTAGCTTCTCTCCAGCCTGCTGATGCCCGTGCTGCCTTTGAGGGAAAAAACATTGATGCGTGGGCAATTTGGGACCCATACTTAGCTGCTGCACAAAAAGCAACAGATGCACGTACTTTAACAGATGGGACTGGACTAGCTGCCAATCGCGGTTATTATCTCGCTGCCAAGTCTTTTGCCGAAGCCCATCCTGATACTTTAAAAACAGTTTTGGATGAGCTAAAGAAAGTCAGTGACTGGGCAAAGAGTACTCCTACTGAAGTTGCTAAATTTCTCTCGCCTGCATTGGGAATTAATGCTGACGTTTTGGAGGTAGCGGAAAAGCGACGCGATTATGGTGTGCTTCCGATGACCAATGACGTGATTGCCAAACAGCAAGAAGTTGCCGATGCCTTCTACAAAATCAAACTTGTGCCGAAACAAATTAATATCAAGGAAATAGTTTGGCAAGGGAATAAGTAACCTCAGTAGATCACGAACTTTCAGAAATAAACGTAAGAATAAGCGTTCCAGCCCTCGCCACTCTTGCAGGCGCATTGCATTAGTTTAATAGCGATCGCATGAATAGACAGGTATTTTTCACTCACAATTTAATAACCCGCAACTTGGGTTAATAGAGTCAGCATTCAGCAATTAGCCTTTCTTTGTAAGTCCCACGTTTTCAAGCGTCGGAGCATAGAGTCGCGAATGTCTCCAACAAGCAATATAGCTGAATTTATCAGTAGACATGACTTCTTTGAGTGTTCAATATGAAAGCTGAATTTTTCAAGCCTCTACTGTACATGGGAGGTGTCAGTGTCAGTAGTTGACCCCTGGAGATTTAAGCAGTCAGTATCAGATTATTGCTTAACCATTTCTTAACATATTCTTAATTTGTTGTAAACTAAGCAAATAATCTTCTGTTGGCTAAAGTTAAAGCGAACCAAGAGGAGGTGAGGCTCACCTTTCACAAAAATCCTCTTTGGTACAGGTCTTTAGCGATCAAATGTCTACTATGTCAACAGTCTCTACCGTAATTCCATTCCTCGGTGCATCTTCATGATTTTAGAGTCTGTCTCACTCATACTTACTGCCGCAACAGATACCTCGACTCAATCTTGGTCATTCCCGTCAATTTTTTCCGGGACGCTACACACGTATAGTATTAAGCGCATGGCTTTGGCGTTGGTCATTGGACTGTTTGTCGGTTTAGAGCGGGAGTGGCGACAGAAGCAGGCGGGAGTGAGAACCTTTGGTTTTGTGTCGCTATTGGGCAGCTTAGGCGGAATACTAAATGAAAATTACGCCTTATTAAGTATTGCTTTACTTGGTCTCCCTATTGTTTTCTTGAACCTTAAAACTTTACGTGCTAACAAGGGCACTGAGTTGACCACATCTGTTGCCATGTTGGTAACCGGATTTGCTGGAGTGTTGTGTGGACAGGGTCATACCGTGACTCCTGTAGCTGTGGCAGTGATGAGTGCGGCGTTACTCTCTTGGAAAGAAAGCCTTAAAGGTTTTAGCCTCGGTCTGAGCGCCACCGAACTCCGGTCGGCAATTATGCTGGCGATGTTATCGTTTGTCATTTATCCGGCTTTGCCAAAGGGGAGCTTCGACCCGTGGAAATTGGTGCAACCGCGTGAAGCTTGGCTAACTGTGATTTTGGTAGCTGGCATAGGTTTCGTTAACTACATACTGTGGAAGATTTACGGAACTCGGGGTATACAGGTGGCTGGCTTTTTAGGTGGTTTGGTTAACAGCAGTGTTGCTGTCGTCGAGCTAGCCAAGCGGGTGTATGAAACTCAGGGGCGTCTTTGTGAGGTGGCATATCAAGGCATCATTCTAGCTACGGCAGCTATGGTGGTTCGCAACGCTGTGCTATTGGCTATCCTGTCTCCACTAGCTTTTAAATCATCGGCACCAGCACTAGCTCTCATGCTCATGGGGATCGTAGGGCTGACTTTTGTCCAGCTTTTACCTCAGGCTAAATTCTCAAAGCGTTGGCTTGACACAGCTTCTAATCGCAACCAATCAGAGGAAAATCCGACCGCACTGAATTTTGAATCACCTTTCTCGCTCCAATCAGCGTTGAAGTTCGGACTGATTTTTCTGGCGCTGCAAATTGGTGCTGTACTGGCGCAGAAGATGCTGGGTCAATTTGGTTTTTACGCCATCAGTATACTTGGAGGCTTGATTTCTAGCGCCAGTGCGGTCGCTTCTGCCGCGACACTAGCTGCTCACGGTATACTCCCTGTACAAGTCGCGGGGACTGGTGCGGTGCTGGCTTCTGTTGCAAGCGCACTAGTGAATCTGCCGTTGGTTGCGAAAATCGCTCGTGAGCCGCGACTCACCTTTCGGTTGACTATTGCGCTGGGATTAATTGTGGCACTCGGCTTAGTCGGTACTATTTTCTCCTCAATATAATACTGTCGGTTTTACGAGTGCGATCGCGCAACGATTTAAGCAAGTGCTAAAACAGTTGGGCGTTGAACCATCAGCTTTACATGTGGTTGCCGAGATGAAAAGCGCCGCAATGGTCAAATCGGCAACAGAAAGCGGAAAAGCAGCTGCAGTGCTTTCTGAATTGTCGATTCTTAAAGAGCGACAGCTTGATACCCTCCGCCCAATTCAACTGATAGGAGTACAGAATCTAGAGGTATTGAATCAATTTGTGTTGCCGTTTTCTTTGTTGAGGCACCAACACCTGCTCAATCACCGATTTCTCGTGCGTTTGAGCAGGTGTTGGTGCAGGAATATGAGGCAGTCTGTGAGCCTAGACAAGAGTAAGCGTAACGGTTAATCAGTCTTGATGAAAAAGTAAACCGTCATGCTCAAACCTATCAGAATAATGAAGCTGCGTACTAATTTGGGTTCTATCCGACAAACGTAGTAAACTCCCCAGTAACCGCCAAGCAAACTTCCACAGGACATTAAAATCGC
Organism: Rhizonema sp. PD37; assembly: GCA_029379215.1. Taxonomy (GTDB): domain Bacteria; phylum Cyanobacteriota; class Cyanobacteriia; order Cyanobacteriales; family Nostocaceae; genus Rhizonema. The sequence goes on along the minus strand of JAQYWO010000023.1, from coordinate 26,848 downwards.
ATGTTGCCAAGCGATCGCACCCGCAACCATAAAGGCAAGCATTGCAATACTGTTGATACAAGCATTATGCGTCTAGGAAAATACGTTGTTTCAGGCTTGTATCAATCTTCCCTTGATAAATAGCGTAGGCGTAGCCCGCCGCAGGCATCGCCTAAAATTGGTCGAAAAATCTAGGTTTAATGCCTGAAATTCATCCCTCATATTTGGTTTTTCCTGTCAATGCGTAAGTCCTACAAAAACTCGTATTCCCGATCATCGGATTGTTAAGAGTGGCACTCCCAGATTACCGATATAAAATTTGAAGCTATCACGACTCAACAGACTACACTCTGTTACAATGCAGATTGGCGGCATTCGTTCTCAGTCTTTGCGAAGAATGCCCATCCAGCCCTTCATACCCGTCCGCCTAAGACTGACGCCGTGACAGGCGACAGGCCGATGTTATTTCTGGAGTTATATGTCTTTTTCTACTCTCGGCTTGTCCAATGAAATTATCCGTGCCGTCACCGAGCGAGGGTACACTGAACCCACGCCAATCCAGATGCAGGCGATTCCTGCCGTATTGTCGGGAAGCGATTTGCTAGCAGGTGCCCAAACCGGCACTGGCAAGACGGCTGGTTTCACTTTACCGCTTCTGCATCGGTTGTCGTCTGACAAAAGCGTCAAAGATAGTAGAAGTGAATACCCCCCAATCCGGGCGCTGATTCTCACTCCAACTCGCGAACTCGCCGCACAAGTCGAGGAAAGCGTGCGCGAGTACGGAAAGTACCTGAAGCTGAATACGATGGTGATGTTCGGTGGCGTCAGCATTAATCCGCAAAAACGGCTTTTGAAGGGTCGCGTGGATATTCTGGTTGCTACTCCAGGGCGACTACTAGATCATGTGCAGCAGGGCACAGTGAAGCTGTCGCACATTGAGGTTTTGGTGTTGGATGAAGCGGATCGGATGCTGGACATGGGTTTTATTCATGATATCCGCCGTATTCTCTCGCTGCTGCCTAAACAACGACAGAACTTGCTATTTTTCGCGACCTTCTCGGACAAACTCAAGGCGCTCGCAGCAGGACTGCTCAACCACCCGAAGATGATCGAGGTGGCACGCAGCAACGTTACTGCTGACACGGTGGTGCAGAAAGTGTACCGGGTAGACCGTGACCGGAAGCGCGAATTACTTACTCACCTGATTCGGCAATACAACTGGTATCAAGTGTTAGTATTTACGCGCACTAAGTACGGGGCTGACCGATTGGTTAAACAGTTGAGTCTTAACCGCATTCAAGCATTGGCAATCCACGGTAACAAGAGCCAGTCGGCGCGTACCCACGCTCTGGAAAAGTTCAAGAACGGCAGCTTACAGGTCCTGGTGGCAACTGATGTTGCTGCTCGTGGTCTCGATATCAGTGAACTACCGCATGTGGTCAACTTCGATCTGCCCAACGTACCCGAGGATTATGTTCATCGCATTGGTCGTACTGGTCGCGCTGGGGCGTCAGGTGAAGCCGTATCGCTGGTGTGCGTCGATGAATATCAGCTGTTGGCGGATATCGAAAAACTGATTGGGCAGCAGTTGCCATTAGAAGCGATCGCTGGCTTTAAACCCAACTCCACAACCAAGCCCGAACCAATTCAAGATGGGCGCAAACACAAACCCAGAGGCGGACTTGACAAGCGGAAAGCTCACTCTACCGATAAACCCCAAGCACCAACATCAGCTAAAAAATCGGCAAAGCGAATTGTGGCAGGTGGCAACAAGTCCGGTACACGTTCAGGAGCATCACGCCGTTCCGCTAAACGTTCTAGCTAATCCATCGTATTTGCTAAAAGGGTACTACGACCAAACTTCGCTATAGTCGTAGGAGAATTTTGGGATCATAAGGAAACGTCCACCTATCTAATTGGTGGACAGTTGACATAATTTCAAACTGGAGCTTCTACCAATGGCTATCTACGATTCAATTGGTAAAGAATATACCAAAACTCGTATTCCTGATCCTCGGATTGTTAAGACTATAATTAACTTACTCAATTTACCACAAGGTAGTATTATTGCTGACATTGGGGCAGGCACTGGTGGTTACACTCAAGCCCTGGCTAACCAAGGATTTTCTGTTTACGCTGTAGAACCATCATCACTAATGCGTACACAAGCACCAGAACATTCACAAGTCAAATGGTTCACTGGATATGCAGAAGCTCTCCCTTTGCCAGACAAATCTGTTGATGCAGTAATAAGTATCCTGACAATTCATCATTTTTCTAATTTAGAAAAATCCTTTCAAGAAATGCATCGAATTGTTAAGTCTGGTGTAATTCTTTTGCTAACTTTTGATATTAGACTGGCTCAAAAAATCTGGCTTTATGATTATTTTCCTTTGCTTTGGGACGATGCACTACGATTTTTACCGCTTAATGAACTTATAAGTTTAATACAGGCAAATACTCAAAGAAGTGTTGAAGCTTTCCCTTTAATTTTACCCCACGATCTATCGGACCTTTTTGCCGCAGCAGCTTAGAGGCGTCCTGAGTTGTATCTTCAACCAGAAGTGCGTGCAGGCATATCATCTTTTGCTTTAGCCAATCCCAATGTCGTTGAATCTGGAGTAAAGTCTCTCGCAGTAGATTTAAGTAGTGGGCAATGGGATGCAAAGTATGGAGAAATTTATTCCTTGACGGAAATTGATCTGGGTTATCGTTTCCTGCTTTGCAACAAGCGCAAACTATAGTAAGCAATTAGGAATTTGCTCTGGTTGCTTGTTGCGGAATATCCTCTAGGAGCCACAATCCCAAGCTTTTATCTCGATACAGAACACCGGACTCGCTACATTGCTCATTAATCAGGCATAAAGGTGTGGGAAAATTGAAAGGTGGTTTCTCTAAGTTTAATAAGCGCCAGTCCCCTGTTTTTATATCTTCGTTTTCGTCACAATCGGGGAAAGTCGTTGTTAGCAGATAAGTAATCTGGCTCCTTTTTATGTTATCGAGAGCAGAGCAAATATCTGCTATTGAAAAATGTACAAAGCAGTCTCGACATAATAATAGGTTTGTTTTCGGTAGAGGCTCGCTTGTCAAATCCAGTGTCATAAACTCATATCTTTGGCGATACGGCTTAAGCCGTTGCAATGCATCACACTGCTTCTGGTTAAGGACAATGAGTTCGGGTACAATATCTGCGCCTATGTAGTGTGAAATTGGCAAGTCTACGAACTGCATCCAACTGAAGTCTCCACACGGTAGGTCAAGGAGTACGTCCACCTGTAATGTTTTAAGTAGTGCTGGAAGTTCAGCTTCGATTTGTTGCGTTTGCCTCCTAGCAGCACCTTCTCCCGAAACTGAATCAGATCCACACCAGTGATTCGTTTGGAATATGTGGCTGAATGTGTCTGCAAGCAAAAAGATTATGCCTTCAGATGCCAGCTTCTCAAAGTAGTAAGGATCGAAGGGGACGTTGTCTCGCCGTTTGTTCATAAAATGTATTTAATTGCTCACGGTTCACTCAAATCCTTCTGTTGCCAATACCTGCCTTGGAGCGCCAAAGCAATTGCTTATCTTTATATTCTATCCAACTTTCTTTCATCCATTGACTGTTTACATTTTAGTAATCAGCATAAGAATCAAGCTCTGAAAAATTAGGTACTCATCATCAGAAACTCATTGACTTTTGAGACAATAAATGTGAGAGCGAAAGCTAGAAAAGAATAGGTGATCGCCACCTCAAGAGAGAAAACGTATAGAATTGATTTATGGTACATCTGTAAAAACTTAATTCCTTGGATTAGTGTGATGGCATCGTCCCGCCTCTAGAAGAAGTGGACTTTCTTTTCATTACTGTAAATCAACTTTAATGTAGGGGTGTATTCTGTGGGAAAGGTAGTTAGCGGATGATTGACCCAATCAATATTGAATTAGCTAGTTATGCCTCATGGCCTGCCTTTGAGCAGATTAATTATTTTGGTTGGATTCTGCGCTTTGCTAACGGACACAGTAAACGCGCCAATTCTGTCAACCCACTTACGCCTATAAATGCCAACTTGCCTGCGATGATTCGTTATTGTGAGTCTTTTTACAAAGAACGCTCACAGTCTACTGTTTTTCGGCTACTATCATTTGTCGATAACTCAACATTAGATTGCTACCTTGCTGAAACAGAGTATGCCTACATTGATCCCTCACTTGTACTTTATCAAAAGTTAGACTCCATTTATAATCATTCAGTGTCTTTAATTGCAACGGATCGGGAATCATGGGTGCGTACCTATTGTGAGATTGCGTTCTATCAATCTAATTGATCAGAAAAATCACATCAAAATCCTGAGCTTAGTTCCTTCTCCATGTCTTTTTGCAGTTCTTGAAGAATTACCTGAAAGTTTTAGATCTAAGCTCATGTGAAATTACCTCAAAAATCTAATTTACTTGTAATGTAAGTTGCTAGAAAGAGTGTGGCATAAATAACTAGACAGTTAAAAACAGGTTAAAACCTGATAGTGGTGCGAAGCCAAGCAAATACAGTATCAGCATTGCGATCGTCAAAGTCTGGTGCAGTTACCCAGATCACACCGGGCGTAATCGCAATATTGTCCGTGAGTTGATATTGGTAAAATCCTTCAATATATAAAGAGGTATCTTTGTCTGCTTGACTCCTCACCCTCACTCTTAATGACTAAAGCAATGCGACAGAAGCGATGAACTCCAAGCTTCTGCTAGATATTTCAATCTGTTTTTTGACAGCCACTGAGAGCGGCAATTGTGGAAATTTATTGCCAAGAGCCAACATCAAAAGTGGCGGTTCGCCAATTGTTCAGATACAAGCGCTTCCCCACGTAGCATTTGCATACTGCTACGTTCACAAGCTGCTAAATAAATTTCGTTTCCACAACCACCTGTGTCATGCAATTAGCATGAACAATAAATTTTGGAATCGAAAATATAGTACGATAAGTCTGTCAAAATGCAGTATTTTATTCTGTGGAGTTATAGTGGCACAAATATTAGGAGAAAGCAATAGTCTTAAAGCACATTTTCTTGAAGTAAAGGGGGCTTGAGTCGCTGTCTTTGCAAGGTGGCTCATGACATTTAGGACTAGCTCATTTTTTTACATACTAGAACTCATGTCACCTAAAGCAAAACCCCAGGCGGATCACCAGGGGTTAAAAGTTGTTGCAAGTAGATGTTTCCTTTCCAATTAGACGCTACAATCAGCACAATCTTCTTTGTGTTTGTGGTAGTACACCCCGATAAAAACCCGGTTTGAAGAGTTGTATGCTGTTGTGCTTATCGTCAAACAGCTTGACGAATTGATTCAAACTATACTCTTCACTGAATTAAAGTGGTTGCCATCTTGCCATGATGACTAAGTACTGCATTTCATAAATCCGGCTCGTAAAAAAAGCTAGTGGTTGCAATCTAAAGCCCTCTTATCGCAACGCGCGAACATAACGCTATGAATTTAGGCAATTTTGTACTAAGCTGAAAGTGAGAGTATTAACAACATGATTCTGAGGCAATCAGGTGTAGGATACAGGCATTAATCTGATTATGATCGCTCTCAATTTTCGATAAGTGTAGAGCGAGCGATCGCAGATGGTGAAGAGCAAAGGAAGAGCGCAAGGTATTAGAAGGCGGCAGATACTGAGCGCCGCAAGCAACTCCAACCCGCAACTCTTAGCATAGTGGACAAACTTTCTAGACTCCGGTTAAACGTCACGCCCTTTGAAAAAATTATATACCGCAAGACCAATCGCTAAAAGTAACACTACATGAATTAGACTTCCGGCAATGTGAAATGCCAGCCCTAATGCCCAGAAAGCGAACAGTAAAACTACAATACCCCAAAGAAAGCTCAACATAATTTTTAAAGGTTTAGCGTAGAGAACTAATATCACGATAATTCCAAGACACTAAAAAAAATGATATAGACACAAATTTTTAATGTATACTCTTGTTAAGCAAATCAATAATTTTTTCTGCAACAACCCGATATTCGGGTTATCTTAGCATCGAAATGTGAGAGGCAGAAACATAATGGATGTCTAGACTTAGTCACCCCAACCGAATTGAGGATCGTCGCCTACGCCTTCGTCTTGACTCTTGTGGTAACTCCGCAATAAAGTCTTTCTACCAAGAGAAATTTAGAAGATATACTTAGTCGGCAGGTTGGCGTCTATAATCTTTAATCGCAGCGATCGCATCAGACACGTTGAGTTATTCTGAAGTATGTTGATGGCACTGCTATTTGTCTATAGTTCAGAGAATATCTATGTGTCAACTATTAGGAATGAACTGCAATGTGCCCACAGATATTTGCTTTTCGTTTGAGGGTTTTGCAACGCGAGGAGGAAAAACAGACGATCATAAAGATGGTTGGGGGATTGCTTTCTTTGAAGGAAAGGGGTGTCGGATTTTTTTAGATGCCAAACCTTCAATCGCTTCTCCTATAGCCGATCTTGTGCGAGGCTATCCTATCCACTCCACTCATGTGATTGCCCATATCCGCAAAGCGACACAAGGTGAAATTGCCCTTTTAAACTGTCATCCCTTTCAAAGAGAACTATGGGGACGATATTGGGTGTTTGCTCACAACGGAGATTTGCGAGATTTTTCTCCTCAAAGCCAAAAATTTTATCAAGCTGTGGGCAGTACCGATAGTGAAAATGCGTTCTGTTTTATCTTAGAAAGATTGCGACAGTACTTTCCTGATCGTAAACCTCCTTTAAAAGAGTTGTACTCAGTAATTAAAGATACTACAAAAACTCTAGCAGATAAAGGGATCTTTAATTACTTGCTATCGGATGGAGAACACTTTTTCGCCCACTGCTCAACCAAGTTGTGTTACATTGTGCGCCAAGCGCCGTTTGCAGCTGCTCACTTAATTGACCAAGATATGACTGTTGATTTCCGTGAGTTAACAAATAAAAGCGATCGCGTCGCTGTCATTGCCACGACTCCCCTTACTGACAATGAAGTTTGGACGCAAATCCAACCTGGAGAATTACTAGTTTTTCAGGATGGCGTACCACTCAACTTATCGTGATTACTAAGAGTCGTGCGGCGAGCGCTCCAAAGGAAACCTAACTCATCCACTTACTGAGCTACAGTTTGCACGGTAAGCACTTGCGGTGGAGTGGCATCAGCTGGGTAAAGAAAATCAACTTCCACCAGCTGCTTCTTACCAGGAAGGATTTTTATTTGGGCCAAAGGTTCTCCTATTTCCCCTTGTCGCTGAACTAAATGCCAGTATTTGGTGATGGGTAAACCGATATAGTTGTTATATCGAATACGAACAGTCCCTCGAAAGAAGACGGATGAGGATGGCGGCTTCAAGAAACGCAGACCCGGTTTGCTTAAAATATCTTCCTTGATAGGTGTTTGAAATAGCACATTTACGGTTTGGGGCAAACTTGTTTTGTTAATGAGTGGTAGAGTCAGGTTGTATTCAATGCCGTAATTGCCATGTGCTTCGTAAGCAGTGCCAGGGTAGCGCACTAACAGCTTTGCACTTTGGTTCTGTCCAGTGCCCATTTTGCCAGCTAAGAGGGTACTCAGACCATAGGAGAAAGCTTGCCCTATTGGGGGAATTGTCAGGTAGTCGCTGCCAAGATCTGTGAGTTGTGTTCGCCACTCAGACCCCAAAGCGACTCCTGCAACCCGACCGTAAATTTCCGCTCCCTTAGGGTTACTTGGATCACTGGGAGCGACTTCACGAGGTCCTGCTAAATTCCCATTTTGTAGGAGAATCTGCCATTCCTCCTGAGTTGGTGCCCGTTCGCTACCATCTAAATTGAGTTTGGCAAACATGGCGAGATCTGCCATATAGACTCGTCCATCACTCGATAGATGTAGTTCTGTCGAGCGCCCATTGAGTGGTGGATCTAGAAGACGTACGGGAATGGGATGATTCATCAGCATACGGCTCTGTTTGGGTGGAATCACCAATTCTGCGGGTATGTCTGACTGTCGCTGTAAACGTAACAGATCGTTCGTTGTGCGATCGCCAGGGCCAGCATATATATTGCCCAAAAAATTGTCCTGCATGGACGGAAGATCGACGAACGGTGCGTCAGGCTGACTTAGATAACTTGCTGCATGCAATACGCTGACAGTTACCGGGCGATCACCAGGATTGTAGACAATGACACCTTGGTAAAGAGTCCGCAGATCGTTTGGAGTCTCAATTGCCCGAGCGATATGATGAGAAAATAGATCGAATCGTCCCTGAAACGGAAAGTTAAGGTGAGCTGTTGGGACTTGTTTTCCTTGCTTCGGGAATGTAGAGAGTAAGATACCTTCAGTTTGTACAACCTCTGGGTTATTGCTGTTAAAAACAGGCACTCGATCTAGATGACCGGGTAAAGGTCGCATCTGTTGGGGAATGAAGATTTCTTCTGGGACGACGGGAGTTGTTTCTGGCATAACTTGAGCCAGAAGTAAAGAAGCAATAAAATGTAACATCAAACAACTGAAGGATCTTTGAGATGGTAAACTGTTCTCTATAAACTTGCACACTACTTAGAGGCTATTTGTAAATTGTCAATGTCCCTCATAGGCTCAGTTTCTATTAGCGTAATTTTTGTTGACAAATAGCTTCTTCAGTAGGTGGACAAGATTAAGCACTAATATGTAAAGAATCGTAAAAATTTTCAAAATGCATATTTGTGCTTAGCAGCTTGTAGCGCAACTACGCGCTTTTTAGCAGTTTTTAATCAATACAACTTTACCTGATGGGCTGTTAATCGTTTTCGGTATTCAATATAGTATATATGTACTATATTGAGAATTTCAGCCATTATTTAGCTAGGTGCAGCACCCAATACTGAAAATTTTGAGGAAATGCGATCGCCACGGAAACGACCAAATCTCATCATGCACATTATGATTAATTTGAGAACGTGCGTAACTCCTAGTTTATAGGAGCGGGTTTAATCTCATAAGTTGTCAGTAAAAACGAACTATCTTGTCAAACCCGCCCGTATACTTTTAAGTTGTCCGTCAAAAGAACTAATAACTAATGACAGTCTCAACGCGTCAGTTGTTTCTGTGCAAACCCACATTACTCTTAATACGGTGGATAAGCAAAATCATCTTCATCCGCGTACACATAGGAACTAGAAACTCCTGGCGTCTCCATCTTAGGAGTTTCTAATTTGATAGTTTCCTTACCAAATTCTTTGTATTCTTCAAAAGATTTAGCAATTATAGCCGACTCTTCGGAGTCGGAAGCAATCAAATATTCTGTCAACGTGGAAAGTGTCGGATGTTTATAATCTACAGTAGAAGCAACCAGAACTGTATTTGGTTCTATTCCTCTTTCTTCACATTCAATGATCGGGCAAAAAATTCCGTGGGCATGGAACAGAGGACCTTTTGGTGTCAGAGGTTGCTTGCGATATGTAGCATAAGCCTTTTCTAATTCGGCAACAAATCCGCTTGATACCCTACCTTGTTGGTACTCGCAGTAAGTTTTACTGAAACTTGCTCCTGCTGCACCACTTAGAGTTAATTGCAGTGGTGATTCATGTAAAAACTTTTGTTCTTCATCGACTAAATAGATAAGATAACGAGTGAAAGTTTTAAATTTAAGTTTATCTGCTAAAAAAGCATCGTAATTTTCTTTGAGTGTACCCAGTTTTGCTCCAGTTTCCCGGTCTTTGATTGATAATGGTCCCCGACGCACAATAACTAAGCGTGGAGTGGTTGTCATAAACACCGTTTCCACCCCGGAACTGAATTCATGCTCCTCTTGATGCCAGTTGTCATCCAACCTAAAGCCAACAGCTTGGGCATTATCTAGCTTAATCGCCAAACCGTGAGGTTGGATGCCATCTTTACCATACCGAGGATTAATCATCTGACACCAAGGGATTGTTTGAGAAGGCGGTGCGTTAAACTTCTCGTCCTCAAAGTCGAATTTTGCAGATGTTTTCATCATCTTAGGTAAGGCAAGAGTATTTTGCAGATCAAGTGTAGCCGATCTGAGCAATATGTGGGGAGTTGTCTGTTGGGAAATTGTCAGATTTTAGCTTTTACTCTATCAGCAACGGATAGAATTATACCCGTTAACAGACCCTACCACCGAAAGAATGATAACTAATCGATGCTAGTAGAGTGGCAGGCGCTCCGACTGTACTTTCCTCCCGAACCGCCCTTACTCATGAGCGAAAACCCGCTTTCTGAGATTACCTATTTAATCAACCGCAATAGACTTGGCAGTGCGTGAGATAGTTTCCCCCGCAGTCCCCTTGCACCTAAGAAGTACAAAGGGCGCATCATGAGCTTTGTAAGCGTGCTACTGAGAAGAAAGAATTGGTAATCTACCACTTTTGTTGAAAGCAGGAATTTACAACTCAGATAAACGTTGGCGATAATGGTAAATGATTTGTGCAGTCACTTCTGACACATCCAAACCATCAGTTTTCAGTTCAATTGCATCCGTGGCTCTTTGTAAAGGAGAAACCTTACGAGTGCTATCTTTCCAGTCACGTTCGGCGATATCGTGTTCTAGCTGTTCTAAACTCACTTCGATTTGACCTTGTTTTTTAAAGTCTTGGAGGCGACGATGTGCGCGTTCACTCACAGAAGCTGTCAAGAAAATTTTCACTTCTGCATCGGGAAAAACGTGAGTACCGATATCCCGTCCTTCAGCAACTAAACCACCTTTTTTGCCCCAGCTTTGCTGTTGTTTGACGAGTGCTTGACGCACAAAGCTTTGTGCGGCGACTACAGATACTTTAGAAGTTACCTCAATAGAGCGAATTGCTTTGGTAACATCATTACCGTTAATCCAGACCTGTACTGGAGATTTTAAACTGGGATTGGGAGTCAGTTCAATCACACACTGATTAGCTAATTCAGCGATCGCGCACTCATCATTAAGGGGAATTCCCTTTTGCAACACTAGCCAGGTGAAGGCACGGTACATTGCTCCTGTATCTAAATACACTAAACCGAGATCTGCTGCCAATTGACGAGCGACAGTAGATTTTCCTGCGCCTGCTGGTCCATCAATGGCGATGATGGGTTGGCGATCGCGCAAAATGGTATTATCAATTAAGCGTGTAGAACCAAGACGAGCAGCGATCGCGAGCATTCCTTCCTCCTGAACTGTTTCTAATAACATCAACGTATTTGGTTCAATCAATTCTATATATTCCACACACACACTACTGACCTTTGCCAATTCTTGCTGTACGACTGCTATCAGTTGGCTAGTATTGCGAACGCCTTCACGAAATGCTTTTTCAGCTTGACGTAAGGAGCGATACAACACAGTTGCCTGAAGCTTTTGTGTTTCGGTCAAATATTGGTTTCGGGAACTTAAGGCAATGCCTGATGCTTCCCGCACCGTTGGACAAGCAACAATTTCTATGGGCAAACTTAAGTCAGCCACCAGCCGTTTAATAACTGCCAGTTGCTGTCCATCTTTTTGACCGAAATAGGCTCTGTTAGGCTGGACCAAGTTAAAAAGCTTGGTCACAATTGTAGCCACACCTTGAAAATGACCTAGCCGAGAATGACCACACAAGCCAGATATCATAGCAGATGGTGGAATTACTTGTGTAATTTTTGATTCTTGTATAGTATTCAAGGCAAGTCCCACTTCTTCCGGAGTGGGCATGAAAATTACATCGACTCCAGCCTGTTCACAGAATTGTTGATCTTGCTCTAGAGTGCGGGGATAACGTTGAAAATCCTCATTGGGACCAAACTGTAGAGGATTGATAAAAATACTGACAACCACGGTGGCATTTTCTTGACGCGCCCGTTGAATCAAACTTAAATGACCTTGATGCAAAGCTCCCATCGTGGGAACTAAACCAACCGCCGTCGGTGATCGGGCTGTCACCTCAAATTGCAACGGCAGTTGCTCCACATATTGGCTTTCCCAGCGATGTTTAGCTAAATAGCAGCGTAAAGCTGCCACTGTTGTCAACAGGCGCACAAAAATATACCCCTACTTTATTCTCGATCTCTTTTTCGTTAGTTTATATCCGAAATGTCGGGAAGAAACTAGCATTTAGGGAGATATAGACGATGGAAAGAGGGGGAAAGGTGTTTCTAACGCTCAAGTAGGGAGAAAAGGACAACGAACTCCTTCTCTCACTTTCCTGTAGCCTTTTACGTTTAAGGAGAACATAGTTGGGATATACCCTAAGATAGTTGCTTTCCAGTTTTTGGGAATTTTTCTTTTGAGAAGAACATAGCTGATGTATTCCCTGAGGTAGTTGCCGACACATTTTTCGGAATGCGGGAGAATTGTTAAGTTGTCCCCTAGCAAATATTCCTAGGCTCACACCTGCTACGATTAAAGCCAACAATCCCCCAAGCTTGATCCACTGTTTTCGCCGATTTTGACTTTTGATAGAGGTTTGGGCTGGGTTGGGTGTAGTTGGTTCTGTAATCTCTAACTCCAGTAGTGCTGGGGCTGCGAACTCGGTATGTTCTTCTTGTGTAACTTCAGGCGCTTCTGTGACTACCAATGGCAATGTGCTCGTTGGCACTAAGGAGTTGGAAGAGACACGGCAATGGGTAAGAACTACTGATATGTTATCGTGACCATTTTTCTGATTTGCCAAGTTAATCCAATGGTGAAGAGCTTCTTTGAGAGAAAGTTCTCCTGTTAATACTGGGATACCGTATTTCCGCCAGGATTGTTCTACCCAGTTATTATCACTCAAGCCATCAGAACACAGCAGCAAGACACCATCTTCTTCGACAATAAAGCGCTGAAGTGAAAGACGCAAAAGTTCGCCCTCTCTAATTCCTAATGCTTGAGTGAGGGCGGTAGCATCTGATTTTGAGAGTGCTTTTCGATACAAAGTACGACCTGAGCGCACCTCCCGTGCCACCACATCATCATCGACTGTCAGAAGTTGGCAGTCATTGCATGTGATCCAGTAAGCACGGCTGTCGCCAATATTCACTAAGTAAAGTTCGTGAGCATTTTCACTTTGCCATCCTGAAGACGTCTGAAAGCTTTGTGGGACTTGTACTGCCATCACGAGGGTTGTTCCCATACGCTGAGTGCTTTCGCGTTTTTGCTCGTTATTAGAGGTGCAAATGACGTTATTTACAACCCTTACACTTGCCTCTATTTGTTGAAGCAACAAGTCCATCGGTACAAGTTCGGGTTGTTCTGCCACCTCTGAAAGTAAAGCGCGGATCTGCAACTTCAAAGATTGCACTGCCAATTGACTTGCTACCTCGCCACCTTCGTGTCCCCCAATTCCATCGCAAACAATCGATACTTGTGGCAATAAGGGATCATCTTGATTCTCAGTGTCAGTAGGGTAACAATTGTCTTCATTTTGCATTCCTACTGGACCAGGATCTGTTGCTCCTACTACATTGAGAATTAATGGTAATTCCGCAGCTGTTGATAGTAATAACTCGTTGAGTTGAGAGGCGATCGCCTTTAACGGTTCTCCACTACACATTTGCTGAACGATTTTCTGTAACCCCTGTGCCAAGGAAGGTGTTTTCGCCTCAACAACCATCATCTGCCAACTCTCTCCCAACTCTTGTAGAGACGCGTCATGAGGCGTCGGTTCAAGTTCTATGAGACGCACGCACCAGCCTTGTACCCGCAAATTGTTTGGCACCAGTAAACTGCTTGCGACTCCCAATTCTGATAAAGGAGTCCACAGTTGGAGAACTTGCCACAGCCAGTAAACTTGCCGTACTGCCGTCGCTTGCTTCCATGCGTCTATCATTGCTGGGTAGAGATTTCCAGTCTCATCTATCGGCACATTTTCAAGCATTAGGACATCATTCGCCAATCCATAGACTTGAGGTAGGTGCAGCCGTTGTGGATACAACTGTAGGTAATTCAAAATTTCTGTTGACAATTCTTCTGGGATGAATGGCAATAGTCCCGGTTGAGTATCAAGCCAAATTTGGGGTGTTTGTACAAGGTACCTATCTGCTACCTTGTCTCCAAATCGTCTATTGACGCTAGCATCGCTCCTTGCCCAGAGATAGCGGTGAGTTAAAGGAGTTTGGCAACTGGCACATAAGTCATTGCCCACAGGATTGATGGGCTCAGTGCAATCTGGATTTGTGCAATGAACGATCCGCTGAGTAGAAATCATGCAAATGTGAAAGCTTGTTCCTCACGAAATGTAAAGCTAAGACACTAACATCGTCAACACGTTGGATTGCAATACTTTTCAGTTATGGGTTGTTCGTACACGTAGAGACGTTCCATGAATTGTCTCTACGTGCGTCTTCTTGTGCCGTAACTTTACAAAGAAAGGTAGAGGGCAGGAGGCAGCTATGCTGAAGGCATTCTGCTTCCTGTCCTCTTAAAAAACTTTAGTTCTGGGTTTAAAGCCCAGTTTGAAAAAAGATGTTTTTCGAGACGCATAGCGCGAGAAAAACGGCGTCCAAGTTTCAATCCCACACTTTTAAGTGTGGGTTCCTTCTGCCCTCTGCCCTCTGCCTTCTGCCTTCTGAATTTTCTTTACGACTTGTATGACAACGACATCACTTAGAAGCTTGAGAAGTGAGAGGGCAAGTAACATTCTTTTTGCCTGACCAATCTGTAAAGGTATTTTCATCTTTGTAATGCCGAGGAGTTTGCATCATTAAGCGCCAAGCATCTCCAGCATTCAATAAATTCATACGGTCAGGATAATGGACTTTTAATAACTCTTGAACTACAGGATAGTAATCAGAGTTCATTCCCGGAAAGATATGATGTTCTGTGTGGTAAGAAAAATTTAAATGTAACTTATCAAATAGCTTGGGAACTCGCAGAGAAACACTGTTAAGAAGGGGATCATTAATGCTTGTCATGCGGCAAAGCATGTGGTTTGTATAAATATAAAACATTAATCCAGCATAGCCAATACTTATAGGCAGAACGTAGCCAAGCACAATTTTTAGGAGAGAAAATTGCAGACAGGCACAAATAATTAGATGAATCGTTAACATGAAAATCAGTTCACCTGTGACAGCTAGACGCTTTTTGGCATTGAGGGTAAAAGCGGCAGTCACATAATTAGCCGATTGACCGTTAAGTAACAGCACAGACGTTAGATTGCGGAAATTCCAGACAGACCATGCTGAAGTCATTCCGATTGTTAAAAATATGCGGTTGACTTCAGCAGAAGGCACAAATAGATTCTGAATCCATTTTCCCCAAGTCTGAGCATCCTCGTATAAGTAATTGCGATCAGGATCGGCTAATGAATTTGTTTTAGTGTGATGCTCTTGGTTATGAAGTACCTTCCAGAACGTCGGTGGCATCCACAGCATGGTTAGCCCTATCAAACTAATAACATGAATGAGACGGGAATTTCTAATCACGCTACCATGCAGGATATTATGGGAGCTGAATAGCAGGACAATCACGCTGTTTCCCATCACCACGGCTATTGGTAAATAAAGCCATAAAAGATATACTGGCCAACGATCCACAGAAGTGGCGATCGCCCAGCCCATAATTAAGATTGCCAGATTGAGGAATAAAATGACTAACTTACTCGGATCGGGGACAAACGCCTCCACAGGAAGGAGGGGACGCAATTTCTTCGCATACACGGCTTGGGAGATCAGCATCTGATTGGGAGATTTCATGAAATTTTCTGTACGTGTATTAAGGTTAACTTAAATCCAAAAACAAACTTAATTTTTTTCCCTCATGTGGTCTTAGCATCCCGTTCATTCTAGAGCCAAACCACGCGCACCCCACAATGTCACAATCGGTTTTTGCGGATTTTTATCCACAACGAAGGTTGCTTTCTATACACAAATACGTCAATCCGAAATTGTGACAATGCACAGGTGCGGAATGTATTTAAGTAAATGTGACAAATATTACGAGATTGGCTGAGTTATTTTCCTGCCCTCTACCTTTCTTTATCAAAATACTTTCTGCTAATTTCATCGAAACAGTTAACGTAGAGGTGTAGCTAAAAATTAAAATGAATTTAGAATAGCTCTATGCCAAGTACTACCATAATTTGGGTCATAGCAGGAGCGCTTCTGTGTTTAACAGAATTGTTTCTGCCAACGGCTTTTGTTGCTATGACGTTGGGAATCAGCGCCTTGGTGGTGGCACTGCTGTCTGGTGTGTTGGGAGTATGGCTGCAAGTTTTTGTCTGGCTATTGCTTTCAAGTACACTTGTTGTCATTTCCCGTCGATTTGTGAAACTGCCTCATCGAAGCAAGTTAAAAATTCGGGATGCAACTACAGCTGAAACTTTGACGGAGATTCCAGCTGGGAAGACAGGGCGAGTTTTGTACGAGGGAAACTCCTGGCGGGCACGTTGTGAGGATGACATCACCATAGCAGCTCATGAACGAGTATACATAACTAGACGTGAGGGAACAACGTTGATTATCCTACCAGAAGAAGGGATGTAGGTCCAAATTAAAAATTAAAAGTTAAAAATGAATTTTTGAATGAAGTGAAGGGGTTCTTTCAGAGAAACGCAACCTTACAGTCCATTTGTTCGGTGGATATGAGTGTTAGCGGTCGATTAGTTATTAGTGTTACAAAGGATAGATGACTAATGACAAAGTCTGTGAGAAGGAAGATTCAGCAGCATCAAACTTTACTATTCATCCCATTTTTTTGATGGGTGGTATGAGTTTAAACCTAGTTTTTAGCAAAATCAGGAGATAAAAAAAATGGATTATTTATTTTTACTGATATCTTTGGCTTTGGGCGGTTCTGCGATCGCAGGTTCAGTGAAAGTTGTCAATCAGGGCAATGAAGCGTTGGTAGAGCGCTTAGGTAGTTATAGCAAAAAACTAGAACCGGGTTTGACCTTGATTACTCCTTTTGTGGATCGCGTTGTGTTTCGCGAAACCATCCGAGAAAAAGTTTTAGAGATCCCGCCCCAACAATGTATCACTCGTGACAACGTATCGATTACTGTTGATGCGGTGGTTTACTGGCGTATTATGGATATGGAGAGAGCTTACTACAAGGTGGAGAATCTCCAATTAGCGATGGTAAATTTGGTGCTGACTCAAATTCGTGCGGAAATGGGTCAACTAGAACTAGATGATACTTTCACCGCCCGTTCTCACATTAATGAACTTTTGTTGCGAGATTTGGATATTGCCACTGAACCTTGGGGTGTGAAAGTCACTCGCGTGGAACTACGGGATCTTATTCCGTCGCAGGCAGTGCAAGAATCAATGGATTTGCAGATGTCGGCAGAAAGGCGCAAACGAGCAGCGATTTTAACTTCCGAGGGAGAAAGGGAATCTGCTGTGAATAGCGCCAGAGGTAAAGCAGACGCCCAAGTTTTGGATGCGGAAGCCCGTCAAAAAGCGACTATCTTACAAGCAGAGGCTGAACAAAAAGCCATTGTTCTCAAAGCCCAAGCCGAACGCCAACAGCAGGTTCTTAAAGCCCAAGCCGTTGCAGAATCTTCAGATATTATTGCCCAAAAAATCAAAGCTAGCCCTAATGCTCGTCAAGCTTTGGAAATTTTGCTTGCTTTGGGTTATCTGGATATGGGCGCGACAATTGGCAAGAGTGAGAGCAGTAAGGTGATGTTTATGGATCCGCGCACCATACCTGCCGCTTTGGAGGGTATACGTTCTATTGTCTCAAATAATCAAACTGATGCCAACTCTTTTCTTGCTGAGGAAACAACTTCTGTGAAGAATAATTACCCAAATTAGGACTCGGGAGACGGTATAAGGGAGTCAAGAATTTTTAACTTTCTTGCCTCCTTGTATCATGTTCGGTAAATAAGTTATGAATAAAAGATAGGTTCGTAGTTGCGCTTCAGCGCTCTCAAGTGGCTAAGAGCGCTAAAGTGCAATTCCAGATATTATTATAAGTGTTTAACCAAACATGGTATTACTTCTCGCCTGCTCTACTCTGCTACAGCTTGCATGCTCTGGCAGTGGCTGCACAAACCAAAAAACTCTAGGGTGTGGTAAAAGATTTTAAACTTATGAGTTGTTTGCAACTGAGTTTCTAGATCATGGACAGGGCATTGATGAATCGGAATCGAGATACCGCATTGCAGACAGGTCATATGGTGCTTGTCTTGCTGCGTTAAGCTGTAAAGGGCTTCACCGTTAGCCAGTGTCCTTACTTGTACCAAACCTTCAAGTTTTAGAGATTCCAAGGAACGGTAAACTGTTGCTAAACCCATGCTCTGGTTACGGTTACGTAGTTCTACGTACAGATCCTGGGCAGAAATGCCTTGTTTAATAGTTTTGAGTAGGTTTAAAACACGCTCTTGACTGCGGGTGTGTGCGGCTCTCATAGATAATGTATTTGCAGGCTAATTATATTTGAAACTTTTATCGTGGCTTATTTTTAGCTTAACTCCGATTAATCTGTAATTTTATGTTCACCTAGTTGCCCTATTAGAGATATAGTATGAGCGTAGCAGGATTTAGGAAAAGACAGTGCAAAGGAAGTATCAAGCCAAAATTTTTGTGACCCTTCGTCCTTCAGTTCTGGACCCTGCTGGAGTGGCTGTGAAATCTGGGCTAAAGCAGCTCGGATATGATAAAGTCGAGCAGGTACGGATAGGTAAGTACATTGAAATGACTCTCGTCTGTCCTGATGAAACTACAGCGCGTCAGAAAGTGGATCAGATGTGCGATCAAATGCTAGCAAATACGGTGATGGAAAATTATCGCTTTGATTTGATTGAGGTTGAATCACAGACGGGAGTGTTCTGAAGGGAGGAGCGGAGTTAGGCAGTAGGGAATAAGTCATTATTCTTGTTCACTAACAACTAACGATTAACTAATGATGAAATTTGGAGTTGTTGTTTTTCCAGGTTCTAACTGCGATCGCGATGTTGCCTATGTAACCAGAGACTTACTAGGGCAACAGACTCGCATGGTTTGGCATCAAGAAACCGATATTGACGATTTGGATGTGGTTATTCTACCGGGTGGTTTTAGCTACGGGGATTATTTACGCTGTGGTGCGATCGCCCGCTTTTCTCCCGTCATGCAACAAGTTCTTTCTCATGCACAGAAAGGGAAATTTGTCATCGGTATTTGTAATGGGTTTCAAGTATTAACAGAGGTAGGACTTTTACCGGGGGCGTTGATAAAAAATCGAGATTTGCATTTTATTTGCGATCAGGTTTTGATCAAAGTTGAACGTGCCAATCTTTCTTGGACGCAAGGCTATACAGATGGTGAAATCATTACTTTGCCTATTGCGCACGGAGAGGGGCAATTTTATACAGATTATAAGACATTATCAAAAATTGAAGATAAAGGTCAAGTTGTGTTTCGCTATGCAGGAGAAAATCCCAATGGCTCACTCAACAACATTGCCGGAATTTGCAACACTCAAGGCAATGTGTTGGGAATGATGCCGCATCCTGAAAGAGCTTCGGACTCAATGTTAGGCAATAGCGATGGATTGAGGTTGTTTCAGGCTTTGTTGGAGAAAGTTGCTACTAAGGTAAGTGTCTAATTAGCAACTTGAGTACTATCAATCGTCAGGTTTTCAGTATTCCCTCTAACAGCAAACTCCCTGACTTTTGTTTTGGGGTTGAAATTTAATTGAGAAATCTGGATTTTGTAGTTTGTTTTTACCTTGATAATCGGTTTATACTCTAGTAATCCATGTCATTAGTTCTGATGGTTTAGAATAGTTCGTAGTAAGCACTTTAGTGCTTAAGATTGAGCGATGAATCGCTCACTACGCACCCCTCAAAATTAATGACATACGTAAAAAAAGAATCCCACCCCCAACCCCTCCCCGCAGGCGGGGAGACGAGAGCAAAGCACACCAAAAAGCGCGAAGGGGTTCAGTGGTATTAAGGTTATGCTACCAGAGATGATATGAGTATTTCCCTATAACCAATTTGCCAACGTCAAATTGTTAAATTCACCAGATTTAATAATTTGTGCCAATTTTTGCCTAACCAAGCAGTAGTTTTAGTGAGGTGGGGCTGAAGTTTTTCTATCGCAGAGGCAAACCCTTCGGCTTTCTTGGCATAGTCAAAAGCTCGTTCTAACGCCTTACCCACCTCGTTTTTATCTGGCTGTGGCTTCTTTAGCTCCTCCTGGGCATCTTCAAAGGCATTGTCAATTTTACGACGGTCTGAGCTTTCTAACTTCGCTAATATCTCACGTAAGGCGTTGAGTTCTGTTTCTATGTTAACGCTTGCAGGTGCGGGTAAACTGACTTGTTTAAAATTGATGTTTGCAGTGTTGCTGTTTCCTGTTTGAATTGCGCTACCGGTGACACTACCCCCAATAGAAACTGAGCGGTTTTGCCAGCCTTTGTTATCTTTATTTATGCTATCATTCTTATCAGATTCGGCTGGATTTGTTGCCTGTAATGTCTGATAACGCCGTCGCCTAATTTTTCTCACAGGGGTTAAAGACTCTGGAATTCCCTGCAAGTCAATGGAGGTACAACCCATTTGAAAACAATCTTCATAATTCCTTCCATCCGCCAAAGCTGTGTAAAATCCGGCGCTAAACTTAATCGCCGCTTTATCTCCAATCGCCTGATTCATCCCCACCACGCAATCAATGTATTGGTGAATTGCTGTGGCTTGTGATTCGCTATAGCAGGCGTTGAGTAAAACACACTCAATCTGTGATTGAAACAAATCAAATAGCTTTGCCAGGGCTTGTGTACTGACAAGTTGCACGTTTCCAGAATTATCTTCCAAGACTAATCCATCAGTACCAGAGCCATGTCCGGAAAAGTGAACAATTGTTGGTTGATGGTGAGATAAAAAGCGGGTTAAATCATCCACTCGTACCGCAGATTCTGTGATGATTTGAAATTCGTCTCGATTTGGAGAGAGTTGCAGTGTGTTTTTGATTTCCCGCACTTCTTCATCTAGGCGCAAATGACTTGTGCTTATGGGGTTGGCGGAGAGGATGAGAATTTTTTTCACGGTGTTATTTGATATGGTTTTTTATAAGTAGTTGGACAAAATTAAATTCATTCGTGAAGGGAAGGAACAGGAAAACAATGTGTGTCATTAATTCTGTCTGAGTACATATGTGTTCTGAGAAAATATGTTGGTACTTGGGATTTTGATAGAAATTGAGTATATTTTTTCTGGAAGATTGTAAAATAGATCAATAGGTAATCGCACTGTTGTGGAGTTAAGGCTTCTCCTCCATAGCATCACGCGAGCGCAGACTAGTCAGTTGGCTAATTATCGCTGTTTGAAAAAAAGTTCACTCCTCCGCCTCCTCATTAGACATCTCCTCCTCCTCCTTCAACTCAGGATGTTGCTGCTCGGCATGAACTGTTAAAACCTTCGCCAGTGATTCCACCTTACAATCGTCACTGGGACATTGTTGCGCGAGTTGGAGTGCCTGTCCCCAGTTTTTCAGATTCGCTGCGGCTTCGGCAATGGCTCTTAAGGCTCTGTGTTTGTTAGAGGAATCCTGAATCAGGTTGGCAGAGGCGATCGCTTTATCGAGCAAAACAGCGGCTTTTTCGGGTTGGTTGAGCTTGCCAATGGCTTGGGCAATCGCACTTAAGACATTGGCTTTGAAATTGGAATCCTGAATCAGGTTGGCAGAGGCGATCGCTTTGTCGAGCAAAATAGCGGCTTTTTCGGGTTGGTTGAGCTTGCCAATGGCTTGGGCAATCGCAGTTAAGACAGAGGCTTTGGAATAGGAATTCTGAATCAGGTTGGCAGAGGCGATCACTTTGTCGAGCAAAATATAAGATATATTTTCGCACCACCACTGACATTAGTCAACCTCTTTCAGTGCAGCCATTTTTATTTAAAGATTTGCCAGCAACTGTTATTAATACGAATTCTTATCCAGCCAGCAGTTTATCCATTACCTATAAAGTATTAATACAGTCTTACAAGTTTAGTGAAGAAGCACGCTTAAAGAAAAGCTCTAGTTTGGAGTCAAGCTTGCAAAACCAGATTTTAGAAGATATTAAAGTTTTCATGAAGCGAGCGGATGTTGAGCAGTTGATAGTTTATATTCAAAATAAACGTAGGTTGGCGGAACTGATAGCTACGATTAGGGAAGATTGGGGATTTGAGAAGTTTGCAGATTATCTAGAGATACATGCGAATATCTCTGAGGAGGAAAAGCAACAAATACAAAAATTTCAAGCAACGGTGAAAGTGGTTTTTATGACGGCTTCTGGAAGTCGTGGTTTATCCTTCCCCAGAGCTAAACATATCCTGGTAGAAATTCCCCAATTTGAAATTGAGAAAAACCTGATGGAAGTTGTGCAGGTTATTTACAGAGGTCGCGGAGATGATAAGATAGATAATCAGGGTAAAGAACTTGTTTTCTATTTAGCGGAACGGTCAGTTTATTATCAAGATGACGGGCAATCTTTACAGGAAAGTGTGCTGAGTCTGTTAAATATATTATTAATTTTAAAAGCTTCTATCATGACCAGGATTTTTGGTTCTGGTTCTATAGGTCGAGATAACTTTATCATTATACCTATAGGTGGTAAGTCTGTGTCAGGCGCAGGTGAAACATTTTCTGCTCAAATGGCAAATCTGATTAGCCAACTGAAGAAAGAACATTATCGAAATAGGAGTGATGTATTACCCGAAAAAGTATTCAAAAGCTTAGAACAGTTGTTGGGTAGGGCAAAATTTGTGGTAAATACAGATGAATATAATTATCTGGCGTTGCAAAAGTCTTTCAACCAAGAGTTTACCCAAAGTTGTTACACCCTGGATAAGTTACTAGATTTTAGCAAAATTGAACCAGGTTATCTGAGTGGAAGTCTATTGGTAGTTCCAATTGCTAAAAATACTTTGGAGGAAACTTACCAAATGCGGCTGCTAGATATTGCAAATCATGCCAACAAAGAACTCTGGCAATATATGCAGAAAATCAGCCATAGTAAATCTTACCCGGAAAGTTTACGTTCTGCAATCGCCGACGCTATCGAGTTAGTGAACGAACTCAAGGATGGAGTTAACAAAACCCAAAAACTTGAGCAAAATAACTTGTATTTAGACCAATATTATGCATTACCATTGTTTGCATTTATTAGTAGCGAGGTGATGAGTAAATATTTTGCCAACGAACCTCAAGAACCCGAAGACGAACGCTTCCGTGATATTCTTGCTACATACATCCGCTTGCTGTATCCTGTAGGGAATGTTCTACCTATTGGTTACAACTATCACTCCTTTCCTTTTGTTGTCTTTAGAAGTTACTGTCTAGAAGAAGTTAGGCGAAAAATATTTACAGATAAGTATCTTTTCAGTTCTCATGAGTTGAATGTGCTGAATTTAATTCTTTGTCAACCAGAAGGTTAACAGAGACTCTCTGTAAGGAACTACACCATATCCCATGTATAAATTTTTACTAATTATGTACCCGATAAATCCGCTTTCTCAATTCAGCTTGAAAGACTTCATCTGTAGTGCAAAAGGCGATCGCACTTAGCGTTCGTTCACGCATTGGTTTGCCCATTATCGCTACTATACCTCACGCTTGTTAAATAAAGTGCAACTACCCAGGCTTGCAAAAGCGATCGCCTAACACATGTTGTCAGGAGAAATTTAACTCGTCCCTTGCTGTCAATTTTACACCTATTACAGGATAATAACTGTATTGTGTTGCTATTTCCTGATAGCAATTGCACAATTCTGTAATAAATTATCCTTCAAAATAAAACAGCATCTATGAAAACAGTTGAATATATCCAAGAAGAAGAATTTGATTCACTTTTGACTAACAACGAACTAGTTGTAATTGACTTTACCGCAACTTGGTGTGGCCCTTGTAAGATGATCGCTCCTCTGATAGATAAATTAGCTCAAGAATATGACGGTCGTGCCTTAGTAGTCAAGGTAGATCTTGATCAGAACCAAAATCTTGCTAAAACATTGAGCATCCGTAGTATTCCTGTAGTCATGATTTATAAAAATGGAACTCTGATGGAAACCCTTGTTGGGGTAACTCCTTATGAAACATTCACTGCAGCTGTAACAAAGCTTCTTTAAGCATTCTTGATAAGGCAGCTAAGATTCACGGCTTGAGCGCATCTATGTCACAGACAAAATCTTTGTTCCCCGGCTTGGCGCACAATGTCCATGTTCGCTGCCAGCATAAGCACAATCTTAACAGGGTTTTCACCCCGGTATATTAGGAAATACCGGGGATGCACCAATCACAAATGGACGAGGTGCGGAGTAATATCACGTTCGCTTAATTACTTATAAATAAAAGATAGGCTCGTAGTTGCGCTGAGAGCGCTCTTAACAGTTACTCCCTTCCCTGTATAAGATTACCTATCTTCTTTCTCTGTGTACAGTGTTTGTACAATAGCGTTTTAGTTGCTCAATTATCTCTTGGGCATCTGAGCTGCATGTGAGCAGAAAAGTGGCGATTGGCGGTGGCACTGCTGTAGCAATTTTTGCAATTAACTCTTCATCTATAATACCAGGTCCACTCGGCATCGCAGAAACTAAACCAAGGGCTGATGCACCATACCGAATAGCAGTCTTTGCTTCCTCTACACTGCTAATACAGCAAATTTCAACTCTTGGCGTTACTGTTTTTTCCATTTTTTAGATAAAAAATGCAGAAAGTATGGATGAGGAGCGCTGAAGCACTCACTACGATTCTTTACTAAAGCTTATTGCGTCCAACTCAAGCTTTTTTAATTTTTCGTTCTCTTCCAAACGACGAAACAGAAATACCCAAAGTGGTAGGGAACTGTTAATCGCAATCAGCCGCATTAAATGACCTGCGGTGACAATTTCAACGTTATGATCTAATGCCAAAGCAACTAAAATCATCTCTGCCGAGCCTCCTGGGGCTGTCACTAGCATACAAGTTAACCAGTCCCATGATGTTAATTGCATGGCAAGGACGGCTGCGATCGCTCCTGCCACGAGAGTCAATGCGACAGACATCAAGGTATAGGCTATTGTCTGTCCTCTAAAAGTCGGTTTTTTACCCCAATACTCTCCAATCGTAATTCCCAAAAGCATTTGACCGATTAAGTTGATCAAAGGTGGCGGAATAAAGTTAACATCACCAGGAACAGGTAGCCAATTCACTACGGGATTAAACGCTATACCAACAATTAACGCACCAAAAAAATCGCCTGCAGGGATTTTAGCTCTACCAGCAAGATAAGCTCCCAATCCACCTAGTACCAATGCTAATAAGAGAAATCCAAATTGAGATGGAGCGAGACTGAGTAAGGTATCTTGAATATGAGATGTTTGCAGATTGATATAGGTTCCTGTTGATACTCTAGCAATTGAAGGGATTAGTAAAACTACTGTAGTCACGCGAAGTGCCTGAACGAGTGCGACTAGGGTGACATCTCTACCATAATCTGCCGCAATCGCTGACATAAGCCCGACACCGCCGGGAACCGTCGCGAGCATTGCCGTTAATAAATTGGTTTTTATCAAGCGAGAGTAGATGTAACCAATAATTGTACCACATATCAATATAAAAAAGGTAAGAAAGATAAATACAGGCGCAGAAGAAGCAACACTAGCCAGATTACCGCGTGCAACGGAAAAGCCAACATTCAGCCCCACAAGTGCCATACCAATTTTTCTCACACTCCGGTTGGGTAGGAGGCAATGCTTATAGAAAATCCGATAACTTTGAAGTATAATCGCGCCAGACATAATACCGCCAAACAACCAGGTAACCCCTCCGATATGAAGTTGGGAGAGGAGCAAACCTAAGGGTAAAGCCAGAAACATTTCCAAGCCAAGGATAATCAACGGCTTTAGCTCGGCAACAGCTCTTTGCTCATTGTTGTCAGCTTTCTCTTGAATCGCCGTGCTTAAGATTTGATTCATCAATCGACAAGTAACTGAACTATTTATTCAACTTATCGCGATCGCACGAGTTACGCAGCATCTCGTCGATATATTATTCATGTAGTCTTTTTACTCCTGCCCCTAAAATGTCTATTGAAAGTTCTACCACTATCACTGTTCCCGCTACCACTGCTAACTTGGGACCGGGTTTTGATTGTATCGGTGCAGCGTTAACACTATATAATAAGTTCAAGTTTTCTCACCTTTCAGAGGGCGAAGTGACAATATCTGTCACGGGTGTAGAAGCCCAGAAGGTACAAACAGATCAAAGTAATCTAATTTATCAGGCGTTTGCGAAGTTATATGAACGTATACAGCAAACTCCGCCATCTGTCAAGATAGAAATTGAGATAGGTGTACCCTTAGCACGAGGTTTGGGGAGTTCGGCAACGGCGATTGTTGGTGGTTTGCTTGGGGCAAATTTCTTAGCTGGTAAACCTTTGAGCCAGTTACAGGTGATGGAGTTGGCGATCACAATGGAAGGACATCCGGATAATGTGGTACCCGCGCTTTTGGGGGGATGTCGTTTGGCAGCTACGGGAGTTGAGGATGAACGACAGCAGAGTCTGTGGGAGATTTGTGAAGTTCCTTGGTGTGAAGCTGTTGTACCTGTAGTGGCGATTCCAGATTTCGAGCTTTCAACTCATGAGGCACGGCGCGTTTTGCCAATGGAGGTGAGTCGTGCAGATGCGATTTTTAATGCAGCACATCTGGGATTGTTGTTGCGTGGGTTGCAAACTGGTAAGGGAGATTGGTTAAAGGCTGCCTTGCAAGATAAATTACATCAGCCTTATCGGAAATCACTGATTCAAGGATACGACGCTGTGAATTCGGCTGCTCTTACTGCAGGAGCTTACGGCATGGTTGTTAGTGGTGCAGGACCAACTTTATTAGCTTTAACTGATACATCTCACGCCCCAGATGTGGCAGCAGCAATGGCAGCCGCTTGGCAGCAAGAAGGAATTACCTCAGTTGTGCGATCGCTCTCTCTTGATACTCAAGGAGCAACAAGCGAGGAGCAATAATATCATGCCGTGGATATAATACCATTTTACGAAAATCTTGATACTATTCGCTCCCCCTGCATC
>JAQYWO010000235.1 GCA_029379215.1 Rhizonema sp. PD37 | reverse complement strand
ACCCAGCATACATTGTTGACGATTTTTGATCAGTTGGTAATGGCGCATCATTAATGCACGAGCCTTTTCTTGGATAGACATATTAAAACCCTTCCTTTTATTCACAAAAGTAAAGGTAGCTGAAAAATTCCTTTGATCCAACTGACCGGGGTAATGAAGATACATGACCTCGGTCATATCTGTGATAGATTAAGAAAACTGACTTTTCCCGTTAAGAGGGTAGGGTAAACGCATCTAAATTTATTTGACTAATTCGCACTTTTGTGAATTAGGTGGATCATAAAATGACCGCGAGTCAACGAAGTTACACCCTGATTTCCAGGGATTTGTTCACCTAAATTTTTGTACGAATTAATGACCGTTTATCCTAATTTTGAATCATAATAAGTCCTAGAGTTCTCTAAACAAAAAATTCAATATCTTGTTGAAAACATCTCTTTCTTTGTGTGCTTTGAACAATAATTTTTCAATCATTTACGACAATTCGTCCGATTTTGAATGATAAATTTATCTCATATCTTACACAAAGCCGAATAAACTCGGAAAAAGTGAATAAAGGGTTTAAAAATGTGACATTAGAAGTAGAGTCAGACCTACGTACTGATTAAACGTTTAAGAGACTAATAAAGTCGTGATATTACCTAATTGGTTGAGAAAGAGGATGGTCTGTTTTGTCAAGGCATGATATTCCAACTAGTGAGTCGTTGGTCAAGCGATGCCTGCGGCGGGCTACGCCTACGTTAATTATGAGAGTAGTTAGATTTGTGGAATTGTCCAAGCAGGTGAGAGAAAAAGCGTGAAACATATTCAGGACCAGCCCTTTCAAGGTGTCTGTTTTTGGATTATTTTTGGGATAGAATTTTAGCTGTAGAAACATGAGGTCGTTTGGAAGGACGAGTGCGTTTTAATGCCCTCCTGGTGTTTTTTGGTGTGCGAGGATGGGACACAAAAACAAGTAAATTAACGTTAGCTGCCAAATCTTGAAGTATATTGGTCAGTTCAAGTAGATTCATTGAGAGCTAAAACCTTCCATTCCTTTGGGGGAATTGCAATCATCATGCCACGATAAGTTCCGCGAATTTCATCAGCGAGATAATAGATGGACACTTCAAGCTCAATTTTTTTAATGCCATGAATACTTCGAGAGAGCAGCTAGGATAACAGAAACGAACACCAAGTTATTCATGTTAAATGAACAGATAATTTACTCAAAATTATTTCTTAGTTTTTGTATTTTTTAGAGTTTTTTTTCTAGAGACAGAGATTTTTTTTTGCCTTAATTTCAGCTTCTGTAACATTCTTCCCATTGTGGCTCGGCTAACTTTAATCTGGGTTTGTGACTCAAATAGTCCACATAACTCTTCGAG
Source organism: Rhizonema sp. PD37 (assembly GCA_029379215.1). Classification (GTDB taxonomy): domain Bacteria; phylum Cyanobacteriota; class Cyanobacteriia; order Cyanobacteriales; family Nostocaceae; genus Rhizonema. The sequence continues at coordinate 12,358 of JAQYWO010000235.1, read as the reverse complement.
AGTTGCATCGTTGTTATCTGTTACTAGTTTTTTTAAAATTTCTGATTGATTAGCATTGATTTTCGCCTTTTGACCACCTCCATGTGGTAATGGTTCAATTCTACCTAAATCTTGATAACGATTGATCAATGTTTGAACAAAGCTCAGGCTAACATCAAATTTAAGCGCAAGTTCTCGATATGAGCCTTCTGCGTTCAGATAAGAGTTAATAATTTTTCGACGTAGGTCATTTGAGTATGCTTTCATCAAAAACACCTGGACATAGCAATTCTAAATTTATCATAGTGTAAGTCCAACTGAGAACTGTTATAAAAATCAGCAATTATAATGCTTATCTTTTTCAAATCTCTTATACCTTTGATGAACAATTACAGCAATTTTCACTTAAATGAACCATACCATTGGTAGGGGCGAACGGCCGTTCGCCCCTACGACTGTGACCTAATTACCTGAAAATTGCTGTAAATTGTATGCAGACATTATATCTGCTTTACCAATTGCCAACTCTTGAAGTTTGACTTTGAGATGGAACCATTGGATTCTTGGCGTTGCATAAAACAGGAATGAAAATTGAACTGACCTACTTTAGTTTTTTACCCATCCACGAAACATGATAGGAGTTATCGGCGATCGCACGCCACCATTCAAATTTATTTTGCGTCCTTCGCCTTTGCCTACATTGCTGGCACAGGGTTGGAACACGTATACCTAGAGGATATTATGGTTCATCCTAATTACCAGCGTCAAGGGAGTTGTTCAGCTTTTGACGAATTCTTTAAATCAACGTATTATTTTACTTCATAAAAAAGCAGCCCTTGTTCAAGCCATTACCAAACTAGGGTAAACAAGAGCAATATAATTGAAAAATGACCCTATTTTACCATCTTTTGCAGTTGATATCCAGTTGTGAGGGCAAGCGAAAAAGGGCTGCTACTTACAACTTAAGAGGATAATGCAACGAATCAAACCAGGAGTTCCAATTCATACCGACTTTGTAAGAACGCTGTTTTCTAGATTGATACCTATCACATCGTATTTAAAAATTGTTCAATTATACAGACTACATAAACTACAGTTAGTGATTAGAAGCCACGTTTTCACTCCCACCATAGAAATCCTTGAAATAGAAGAATTTGACAGAGAACGGCATGAGGCAAGCTGCGGGGTGCAGAAAGTAATACATATTCATATAAACTTCCGTTCTTGGTATAGAAGCTCACCTTTAAAAGAAAGAACAATCCCAAAGCTCCGCACGAGGTATAAATTGTCCTTGTTTCAAACCCACGATATATCACGTAGATGTTTTTTGACGAATACTTCTCCGCAATTGCTCCTGGGCAAACCCCAAGACTTCATTGCTCTATGCCTTCTGACGAATGAAAGTGATGCGACGCTTATGTTAGGTGACTTGGTTGTAGGAGGTTTAGCATGATTATCACTACAAGTTTACTCACTCCACGGAAACGCAACAAATTTGAGAGTTTTGACAAGTTCAAGTTGTTTACACGCCTTCAATTTATTGAAGGTAGCGGCATAGATCCAGAACTCTTTGATGCTTGTATCAAGTTCCACCAAGATGTGGAGTTTAATGACGGGCATGATGTAAGCACCCCAATACATGACGCTATGGGTTGGGAGTTTAAGCGATTCGGGCATTTCTCAAACGAACCTGTGTACGCGGCATTTCTCATGAATGAGGATGGGAGCATATGGCAAGCTGTAATTAGTCTGTGGGATGAAGAGCGGCAACGATCATATAGATATCTTGCACCTAAAGAAAACGGGGATCGGGCATTCCTTCCAGCGATCCCCGCAGAATTGAGAAAGCGGATAGGCAATAGACATGGTGTAGAAGTGCCTACCTCAGGTAGTTTCTGGAAGTGGGTTGAAGATCTTGATATTCCGAGAGTCGTTACTGAAGGAGGAAAAAAAGCTTTGTGCGGTTTGTCTAACGGATACTTGACAATTGCGCTGTACGGTTGTAGTTGTGGAGCTAAAAATAAAGACGATCTTGACAGATATGTAAAACCATATCTCATTAGTGACCTAGAGCGCTTTGCTATTGAAGGTAGTAGATGGCTTTTTGCGTTTGACCGTGACGAAAAACAAAAAGCTAAGATATCGGTAGCCGGTGGCAAGAAAAAATTAAAACTTGCTTTAGATGCAGCTTTATGCTCCTCTCTTGATATGCTGTGGAAAGCAGAGGATGGAAAGGGGTTGGATGATTTTGTGGTAAACAACGGTAGTGGAGCACTTGATGCGGCATACCAAAAAGCGATCGCCCGTCTTGAAAACCTGTTCACTAGCGAAAAGGAAGTTACTCAAAAAATCCCACCAGCAGACAAGGTCGCGCGTAGAATAGCAGAAGAGTACTGCAATCTCCTTGCATACAACAACGAAATTGGGCAGTGGATGCGATATGAAGCAGATTTTCCCGGTTGTTGGGCACCAGAAACGAATGAGTTTATAGAGTCTATCATTTATCTTATCCTGAATAGTAAGGGTATAGAAGGGTACGGCTCCCCCAGCTACATCAGCAACATCGTTAAAATTCTCCGTCATCAAATGATTGAGCGTAAGTGGTGTGAGCCATTGCCTAAAAAGCTATTACCATTTACCAACGGAGTGCTTGAGGTTGCCACTCTTAAACTACTGCCTCACGCCCCTGGATACCGTCTCACCTGGCAACTGCCAAGAGAATACCACCCCACAGCTACCAACTGGTCAAGAATTGATACTTTCTTAAGTCATCTTACCAATGGTAATGAAGCTATAAAAGAACTATTAATTTGTTTTTGTAACGCTGTCTTAAAGGGACGCTACGATCTACAAAAATTCCTACACTTGATTGGATTGGGTGGCACAGGTAAGGGTACATTTGCCCGGTTAGTCACCAGCTTAATCGGTGTGAACAATGTTCTGACAACTTCCTTAGAAGATTGGTGTAGCAATAGATTTGAGAGTGCGAACGCCTACTGCAAGCGCTTAGTACTGTTCCCAGATGAGGATAAACAAACTGGTAAATTGGGTAAATTCTTGTCGCTAACTGGAGAAGATTTGATTCGGGCAGAAGAAAAAGGGAAGAAAGCTTTTCAATACCGTTATGATGGCATGGTACTGGTACTCTCCAACCTTCCAATTTTTACCGGCGACTCGGCAAGTCGTGTAAAGCGACGAGTTATTGCAGTTCCGTGTAACAACCCTGTGGCGATTCAGGCGCGACGTAACTTAGAAGCAGAGTTTGAGCCAGAATTAGCCGCTTTTACCAATTATGTACTTAGTATCTCAGATGAACGCGTCAAGAGTGTACTGTTGGGACTACAAGAAATTCCCGAATGTACTCTAGAGTTTTGGGAAAACCGCATCCGGGTTGATTCCATCGCCGCTTGGCTCAACAACCACGTCATCTACGATCCAATGTCAGAAACACCCATTGGGTGGGATCGCCATGAGGGTGAAAACGGAACAGCCATCACCACACTATTTGGTTCATACAATCACTACTGCCGACAAGTTGGCGACAAGCCCAACTCTCACAAGAACTTCTCCCCTGATGTCTTAGAATTATGCCGTACTGTCTTGGGATGGGAAGTTGAAAGGAGAGTCACCAAGACAGATAAGTTTATCTGCGGCTTGCGCTTGAGAGTAGACGGACTAGATGACCACATTTCTACCCAAGACTATACTCTCATAAAACGGGTAACAGTTGGTAACAGCTTTAGTGACGGTGCATAATCTGTACAACCCACTAATGTTCACTCTTTCTACTTCTGATATAGATGTAATACCAATTCCCTAAAACTTCAATACACATCAAATATTCTGTAAGGGCGAACAGCTCTGACGCTCGTTGACTCGCTAACGTTAAAGCCCTGTCATGAGCGTTAAGCATGATTATCACGCAAGATTTTCAGATTTTCATGGATAGTCATTGTGTTATGATGATTTACCCCTAAGCTTTTTGAAGCAATTTCCAATGCTTTGATGTATAATTGTTCAGCATCATTGTATTTGCCTTGGGATTGGTAGAGTCCTGCAAGGTTGTTGAAACTCATGGCGACATCGGGATGCGACTCTCCCAGCAGCTGTTGCCTTAATTTTAATGCTTTGACGTATAATGGTTCGGCATCATCGTACTTGCCTTGGGATTGGTAGAGTTCTGCAAGGTTGTTGAAACTAATGGCGACATCGGGATGCGACTCTCCAAGCAGCCGTTGCCTTAATTCTAATGCTTTGACGTATAATGTTTCGGCATCATCGTACTTGCTTTGGGAATAGTAGAGTGCTGCAAGGTTGTTGAAACTGGTGGCGACATCCGGATGTGATTCTTCAAGCAGCCGTTGCCTTAATTCTAATGCTTTGACGTATAATGGTTCGGCATCATCGTACTTGCCTTGGGAATAGTAGAGTGCTGCAAGGTTGTTGAAACTGGTGGCGACATCGGGATGCGATTCTTCAAGCAGCCGTTGCCTTAATTCTAATGCTTTGATGTATAGTGGTTCGGCATCATCGTACTTGCCTTGGAAATAGTAAAGTGCTGCAAGGTTGTTGAAACTAGTGGCGACATGGGGATGCGATTCTTCGAGCAGCCGTTGCCTTAATTCTAATACTTTGATGTATAATGGTTCGGCATCATCGTACTTGCCTTGGGAATAGTAGAGTACTGCAAGGTTGTTGAAACTGGTGGCGACATGGGTATGCGACTCTCCCAAACGGGATTGAACTACTGATACACATTGCTTTAACCAAGGTTCTGCTAAAGTATACAATCCCTGCCCAGAATAAAATCTACTCAACCCATTAAAAACCGAAATTAAATTGTCATCACTCACTGCATCTGTCAGATTTTGTGCCACTTTCATTAAATGGGGGATAGCATCTTTGACTCGAGTAATAATTTCAAGAGTTGGTGAATCAGAAATTGTTTTCGCGATCGCCACCATTACCTTTGTAAACCCCCGTTTCAAATCATCAGCTTCTTTAAGTGCAGCTAACTTCTCCAGCAGAAACTCGCGAATTAAGTGATGAATTCTAATTTTATACTCACCGGATATATCCTCTACTGATTGAATTAAATACAGTTCATATAGTTCCTCGTTAGCTGTCTCAACATCAGTTGAACTCCAATTGAGCAATTCACTTGCAGATTCTACCCATTTCCATGCAAAGATATTTAGTGCAAACAAGCTTAAGAATGCAGCGAGAAGTTGTGTTGTCTGAGAAAGTTCCTGCCAGCTTAATTCAAATGTTGCTAAAACTCCAAGCTGTGCAGTGCTGAGGGATTGTTGCATGACTGAGCTAGAGCTGTTGATTGCTTCATTATCCAGTTGTTGTTCATTGAGTTTTTGCAACATCCGGGCTAATTTGTAGTTGGGAGGCTTTTTCGCCACATACCTTCCCACCAATTCTAAACCCAAAGGGAGATAACCCAACCATTCACATAACTGTTGTGCTATTACTGCCTCTTCTTCTACTCTTTTGTCATCCATCACTGCTGTTAATAACTGTAAAGCCTCTTGCAGTGACAGCACATCTAAGGAAATCTCCTCAATATTTGCATCTAGATTCCGCAACCTTGTTGTTATCAGTACCCGAAAGCGATTCGCCTTTGGCAACAGATGCCGAAAATTTTCCACATCTGTCACATCATCTAGTACAATTAATACTAAGCCCTCTGATGGTTGCCAATTCTGCCAGCACCATTCTACCTGTTGAGTCAGATTCAGTACGCTTTCATGACTATCTTTTTGTGGGACTGATAAATTCATATGAAGCTGAGCAAACTGCCTTAGATTAGCTGCTAAATCTGATTTTCTAGCTGATAACCAGCAAATACCACCAGGATAGTCTGCTTCATGCTGCCTAGCGTATTGAATCGCTAATTCCGTTTTACCAACTCCACCCATACCAGCAACAGCAGTCAAGTGTACAGTACCTACTTGTTGCAATCTTTCTCGTAATATAGTCATTTCATGTGTTCGCCCGACAAAATTTGTAGAGCCTGTACACTGAAGATTATTTGGGGGATTTAACTTTGCCTGTTCCTGTTCTGATAAATAATTATTGATGTAGTTCCGATTATCATTATAATCACGTCCTATTTGCTCATTATAATTACCGCTACCCATATCAATCGTGCGATTCTCTTGCCCCTGATGTTCCAGCATACTTTTATCAGAATAAATATATTTACAGAGAAAAGAGTATAAAAAAGGTTTAACTACTCTTAGTTTTCTGCCAATCTTCCAAAGCACCAATGACAAAGTTAGCAGCAGGATGATTAAGCAACGGTGTTAAAGTTTGAACACCACCCGCCTTCAATGTACTGAGTACCCGTTGAGCTAAAGTCTGGTTACTATCAATATATTTAATAGCCTCAGTTGCGATCGCCATTTTACCAGCAGTCGTATTGCTGGGATAAGATTTATCTAACTGTTCCAGTAACTTCTGAATTTCAGTAGCAGTTTCAGTATAGCTTTGTTCTTGCTCAGCCAGATAGTAATTACCCTGTACGTAGTTACCTTGAATCCGCTCGTTGTAATTACCGCTACCCATGTTTATGGTACGTCCACCGCTACTCATATTTGCTTTTTTCTCCTTTAAATTAGGTGGGAATAAAGATTTAGAAGGATTTCGACTGTTAATAGCAGGAATCAAATTATCGGAAATATTATTCAGGTTAATATTGTTACAACCAAATTTAACAGCATCTGCATAAGTTCTACCAGCACCAATGGCATCATAAAACCCGATAGAGAACTTAATCGCAGTGTTATCTGGAATGGCATGGTTCATTCCAATAACGCAGTCAATGTGTTGGAAAATAGCTTCTGCTTGAGTTTGGGAATAGCAGGCGTTAAGTAGTATGCAGTCAATTTTATCTTTAAATAGCTCAAACAATTCTGTGAGTGCTTTTGTATTAACCAATTGCATTTGCCCAGAGTCATCTTCTAAAATTATGCCACTGGGCTGTGAGTTTAGACGAACCACTTCACGCTGGCTTGAAAGTTCAAGATTATTTAGTTCTGTATTTTCAGTACCAATACCATGCCCAGAGAAATGTACAATCTGTGGTGACTCATCAAGCATTGCACGACGCAAATCATTAATCCTCACAGCCCATTTGGTAATGAGTTGAAACTCATCTCGGCTTTGAGAACTTTCTAAAGCCGATTGAATTTCCCGCACTTCTTCATCTAAACGAAGCTGATTGGTATTTTTGGGATTAGCTGATAGAATTAAAACTTTTTTCATACTTGCTAATTTTTTGAATAATCACCTTCAATATAATTACGAGCGGGAAAGATCGCCCTCTTATATCTTGCCCGCTCGTAATCGAGTACCATAGCTTACGCATCGGTAAACTGTACTTGTACTCTTGATACAGCTTCTGCACCTTGTTTTCCAATTTTTACGAAAATTACATAATTATTTCGATGACACTACATATAAATTAGAGTATAGCAGTCGCCAAAGCTGATAGGACAAATTGGTTGTAGACGCCTGCAACAGCATGATTTTTCGATTGATAATTGTTCTAAGCTTTCTGCCCGTTGCTATAATTGTCGGTTGACAGACTAATGGGTGATGCCTTTGGCATCGCTCCCGCTCACATTGAATTTAGTTTTCAAATAAACTCGCACCCAGCACTGTTCAAAAACAATGTCTAGCAATCAGCCTCAATTTACAAAGCCGCGTCAAAAATCTGTTTTGCAGTGAGGTTAAGTTGAGGAAACGTAGGTGATATGATTACATTACTTCCTGTGAATTTACTTACCTGGTACTCATCTCCTACAAGCTGACATACAGTTATAGTAGGCTGCTTAGGATCTCCAATGAACCGCTTACCACCATTAGCTGCATAATCCGCAATCCAGTATTCGAGGATACCCATTTCCTCATAATCGGCGAACTTCAGGTGGTAATCATCTCGCCAGTTCGTACTAACGACTTCAACTACTAAAGGAACAGATGCTGCTTGAGTAACCGTTGACTGTTTTTGAAAAAGAGGTTCGTTGCCGAGATTGTCAAGATTTAGCAACAATACATCGGGTGAGTAAGTGGATTTAGCAGATGGTGTTTTCACGAATGCAGTTTTAGGAATGGTGTAGGGTAGGTTAAGTCGATCAAATTCCACAGTCAGTTTTCGTGCTAAAAATCCAACAACTTTTTCATGATCTCCGGTTGGGGGTGCCATCTGAGTAATTATTCCATTATGTAGCTCGTACCGCACCCCGTCGTTGGGATACCACTCAATAAATTTCTCGAAGGTTACTGTTTCGGGTAGAGTTTGGATCATATTATTTTGCAATAATACTCTTTTTGAGCATAATAACTTTAATCATTGCTGCCATAGCCGCTTACTATCGGTCATCTGAACCTCTTTGAGTTCGCTTCCTAATAATCCCAGTTATACCAATTCTTTCAAAGGAGGCAATAGATAGACGGTAAGGGCTTTCCGGCTGTTCGCCCTTATGTCTGGCAAAGTTTTAGGGAATTGGTATAACTGGTTATGCCACAGAGCGATCGCAAACGGGCTACTTAAGCAATTCTGATACTTACTCCTCAAATAGGCGATCGCCCCTGTGCAACCGATAAGCCATTTGATATGTTTGTGCTTGACTTCGCATCGTTGGTGAGTGAGAAGCAAGATACCGGGCTGCAGCAATTAGTACGTTCACACCAACTGAAGTATCATTTAACAAGGAATACTGGCGAAAGGCTGCTTCTAGTTCTTGAATCACATGGAAGTCTCGGTTTTCCCGTAGCATCAATTTACCCAGCATTGCCATCAGTCGCTTTGAAGAGCCGCCATTATAAAGGTACTGGGCAACCAACTGACTTACTTCATTTACCTGCTGGTGACGATCTAATAAATCTGGTAATTGCTCAAGTATCTCCTCTGGATTCTCAGCTAAATCTTTCGGTTCTGGGAGTCGTGCTGGTGGTACATTTAAAAAGCGATTGAGATACACACTCATTGCGGCATCGAACACACCCCTGAGTAATTCTGGTGACGGAACCCGTCGTAATCCTTGATGTACCGCATTGGCAAAAGTGAAGGGATGGTGTGCCGTATCCCAATCCCCGTGATCATTGTTGGTATGAAAGCGAGCAACGCGGAGGGCTGCGGTGTAAGTCACAATTCCTATGAGTTGCTCTGGGGTGCAACCGTCTTTTAAAGCTGTCAAAAGTGCATCAGCGATTGCAAAGGCATCTTCACCTAACAGGATAGGAACTAATTCATCTCTACCTAACCAAGTTCCCCACCGCAGTTTTCCTTCTGACAAAACTACAGGTAACTGCTTAAAAGCCGATTCTAGAATTTCCACTAAATCCACCGGATAACGCCAGGAATTAGATTCTTCCATACGAGAGGCGTTCGCCAAACCAGAAACAAGACTCGCTAGAACAGACTCTGCTCCTTGCCAATTTACAGCATCAAGAGCTTCCAAAGCCTTGTTAATAGAGTCCAATGTATGACCAACATCAATATAGCGGTGGTCAGTGGCAGCAGTAAATAGCATATCTGCAATTTGCTGTCTGTCTATACCCGAGCGAATCGCCGTCACCAAGCAGCGTTCTGCTGCTTCGCGATCACGCCTCTCAATAAAGGAGCGAAACCATCCCTTGAGACTATCCAACTCAATAGTAGAATTGGGCAATGGGTGAACAACAAAGTGCGGCGGCGCACTTGCACTATCACGCGCGACTGCGGAAAGTCCCTGATAGAGAGCACGAGCCTTATCTTCTGCATCTAAGTAAGGCAGTAGGTTCATCATACAAGTGTGGATAGTTAAACCTGTACTCCAACCTGACATGGTATAACGAGTTCCAAATTCCAATCCTATCTGGAATGGTTCAGTAGCATCTGCTCCCATATCTAGCAAAGCAATGACAGATTTGGCAATAACCAGAGAAATGCCCTGTTCTAAGCCATCTTGAAGCCGCTGACGTTGATGTAGGTGAGAATCAACTTGGGAAGCCAAATTTACCCATACAAACCCATCTTTGATTTCCACTTCGTAGGCACGGACATCATCTGCCCAGGAATCAAAAGTTCCACCACTCGCGAGATCAAAGCGGGCATAATGCCAAGGGCAAGTCACAATTCCATCTTTACATGTGCTGCCTTGAAGAGGAAAGCCCATATGAGGACATCGGTTATCTATTGCATAAACTTTGTTATCAGAATAAAAGATAGCTATTGTATGTTTTTCTATATGTCGAAGCAAACTGCTTGCTGCTTGAACATCTGCTAGAGAGGCAGCACGAACATAATAGTCTGCACTTTTTGAGGTTTCAAAAGTTTGAGTCATATTCAGAAGTGGAGTTAGGAAGAGCGCTTTTATAAACTCCTTCTTCTTACTGTGACAAATTTTCATCGGTTTGAGCAAGCATTAGTTCTAATACCTGACTTTTCACCGGATGTGGAAAAGGGAATTGGTTCGCGATTATTTAGATTTTGTTGGCGAATTCTTTGAGTACCCGTGTGCTCGCACTTCTTGATGATTCATTACCCATAATTATCTTTAAGCGGACATCCGATCTTGTCTACCAATCCCAATTTCCAGAAGTTTGGCTTTGACATCTGACCAATCAGGACCGCAATAGTAGTATTTTTTATCCAAAATGTTCGCTATATAATATCCCTGCTTACCGCCATTAATTCGTCTAAATTCGGTGGCAATTTTTTCCATAGAGGTATCGAATAAGGCAAACAATTCTTCCATATCAAGGTTAGGCGCATTAAATAGATTGATAAATGGCGATCCTTCTTTAAAAGCCCAGACTTTATTACGGCGCTCGACAATTTGATAGTAAACGGGACGAATGATTGTATCTGCTTCTAGCATAATGATTTATCCTATAGGTATCCTAGAAAAGCCCCTAGGGCTAACTAGGGGCGTGCGTTGTTAACTAGTTGTCATTTTGGGAGTCGTCAAGCGGTTCATCCGCTATATCGTCTAACTCCCGAGTGACATCTTCTGAGTCAACGAAGTATCTTTCTCCAGTAACTTTATCCTCTTTCATCCAGCTTCCTAGTAAAAGACGAGTAAAAATTTTAACTGGGTTCCAAAAACCTCGATGACCGTTACCATTTTTGCTCAATAAACACCTCCTTTTTAAACAACTGGGGACACTAAATGTCCCCATATTTATTGTACACTATTTTTGTAATAAACGTTAACTACTTATATTAGGAATTTCACGTTTTTTAGTCGCAATGAGAATTAACTCCCCAGACGCGATCGCATCCAACAACTGACCAGTTGACCCTTCGTTATCATAAATATATCCCAGTATTTGTGCAATTTCTTTCAGTTTATCTCCCGTTCCAGGTGCAACCCGTGCATGAAGATTAGTACGGTCTAACTTCTTCCTTCCTGCCATAAGTGTTAACCATATTTTAAATAAGTGGTTTATATCTATAAGATATCAAGAATTAAGTGTGAGTGATAAGGCGCACAGGAGTTACCTGCGAACATCGCATCCACAAATACTACGGACTCGTGTTAACTAGCAGATTTTTGAGACTTCGTGTAGTATGAGTTTAATATGGTGGCATAAAAGCTAAAACACGTGCTGGACTACCAGAACCACCAACGATTGGTAAGCCACCCACGACAAGCGTGGCTCCTTTTGGAGGTAGTTTCTCTAATCCACCGAGACATTCGAGAATTATCCCATCATTAGCATAAATGGCAGAACTCGCAGCAAAGGAGCGATCGCTACCAGGATCGACACCGTGAGTATCAATACCTAGTCCACCAATTTGACGCCTACTCACTAGAAATTCAATAGATGCAGCACTAAAACCTGGCCAGTGAAACACACCAAGATTATCCTGATTGATATAGGCTTTTGAATCAAGCCATTTTTCTTGCCACCCTGTAAACAAAATCACAATGCTACCTGATGGAACTTCACCATTTGCCGTTTCCCACATGTGTATGTCTTCAACTGAAAGACAGTAGTCTGCATCTTGTACCGCTTTCTGTTGAATATCAATCACAACTGCCAAAGCAACTAGTTTTTCGACTGGAACTTGTTCTGCACTTGTTGCTCCAATGATAAATGAGTTTGGCGTTGCCCAATGTGTACCGCTATGCTCTCCAATTGCAATTCGGTTGATGAAGTATCCATCTTTATCAATTGTTGCCCACGGTTGAACTTCAACTTGAGGATCTCCCAACCAGATTGGAATGGTTGATGTTAAGGGTTGGGTGAGATCGACAACAAGCCATTCTTTCAAAGATAGAGCTTGAGTTTTCACCTGAACACGGATATTGATGATTAAAACAGTAAACCAAAAAGTTTTCCCACTCGGGCGATCGCGAGGCCTGCCATAAGGATC
>JAQYWO010000234.1 GCA_029379215.1 Rhizonema sp. PD37 | reverse complement strand
AAATAATATACAGTCATTTCCAAATAAATAGACTACAGTTGCTCGTCATTACCAACATTGTAATTTATTTAGGTGGGAACGGCTGTAACCAGAACATGGCAGTAATCTCCGTTCTAATCTTCATTCGACATTTCAGTATTTGCTTCCTTGGTGGTGAAATACTGCATTAAAACCTACTGAACTCAACTTTTCTTAGGCTAGTATGAGTTAAGTAGGTTTACTTGATTTCCGCAAAATTTTTTAATTAGTTACACGTCTGAATTTATCTCTTCTGCTGAAGCTTGCGGTAACACTCTTCAGGTGAAGGGTCTGTTTGTGGAATCATCGTTGTTGATAATTCACCATTATTATTGACATAAGTCATCACTACGCTGTCGGCTGGATCGTAAACCTGAATCATATTATCCATCGCTTGTACATCCTCTGAAACAACATCATATTGACTCATGGATTTTTTGAGGGACTTACGTTGGATATACTCGATTTGGGGAGTTGTAGAGTCTGAGTTAACAACCAACACAAGTCCTTTTCCTTGTTGTTTATACCCTTCATGAGCGATCGCACCCACCAAAACCTGATTTTCTTCAAAAAAACCGTGTGAGTCTATTGATGATTGATATTTTTCTGCTTTAGAGAATGGGTTTAAAGAAGCGGCAATTCTTCCAAAAAACGATTTGCTTTCACTCTTTTTTTTCGGTGAAGGTTTCTGCAACAGAGAAGATACTTCCTCCTTGAGGCTCTCGTGTTTGCGCTGCTGTCGGATTTTTGCTTTTCTTCCCATTGCTTAAACCTTACCTGTTTTATAGCTTTCAGTCAACATTTTATAAGAATAAGCTCTCTGGTGAGCAAACGTGTTGAGCCGCGCGAGGATATTAGGACTGAAAAGTATGCGGGAATCTCCACTCCTTTAGGAACGAGAGTCTAAAAGCAAGCTAAATGACTCTTGAGAAACAAGATACCCGATTTCTTTGAGAAGTCGGGTATCTGGAGGTTGTAATTCTTACGTAACCGGATAAATGTTTTGATGAACTGCTATGCTCAAAAGTGAAAGATGGAAAGCATAGCCATCGCTTAAGCTCTAATATCATGTCCGGTAGCACAACCATACGTCCTTTGAACCCCAAGAGCGCTTGTGGCTGACGCCAAAGCTCTCCTCGCCGCTTGCGCTCTCGGGGTTGGGGGTAGGGTTTACGGAAATAATGGGTAAGTACCCGGACATGATATAAGATCTGTTTGAAAGCGAGTTGTTCCGCGTATAATCGTCAGATATTTATCCTTTGTAGGAGTTCACTCTTGATTTGTTACACATACCTTAGAGCCTATATCTAAAACAAAGTTCAATGGAATTGGTGAATCTGGTGACTGCTTACTTCTGTCGATTTCAAAAGAGAGCGATCGCACCTGTTCGAGATGTAACTCCAAATCCTCAAGACGTCTTCCGCGAATTATGGGTCTAAAGTTCTTCAAAGGAAGTTTTACTTTTGTCCAATCACATTCCACAACAAACTCTTGGTCAAATGTTAGGATACCACTGTCTTGATGTGCTTGCTCATCCTTCAATGATAAGGTATAAACTACTTTGGGGTTTTTAGACTTAGCAGAAAACTCAATGTATTTATATGGACTTAGATCCAATGATAAAGGTGTTTCTGTAATTGCAAACCCGACAAGTCCCATAGAACTCTCAACAGCTGCCAGTTCGCCCTGAAATTGTAGTCCACTTTCAGTTTTTTGCAATGTTGCTTCGCTACTACCAACTTGTGGTCTTTCCGTTTTATCTGTCTTAATCGACCAAGCCGCCTCAACAGTTAGGAGTATTAGTTTGGAGTCTTCAAAATTTTTGATTTCTGCGTTTTCCATTGAAGAGTTATTAATATGACCGAAGTTCGTATTCATCAAGCTTGTTAAATTGTATGTGGCATCTGTACTTATAGCAGTGCTTGTTACCTTTGACTTGCTCCCTAACCGCACCCGCACGCCTAGAAAGCTCTTGTGAAGAGCGAGATAACTTCACAACTGATGCGCGAACTGCATGCTGTTAAAGAATTTCTTGACTTTTCATAAATCTTAAGATATATTCAAAAATTGTCTGTCTAATTCCTGCTCGGATCAGGTAGGGACATCACAAAAGCTGGAAAACTTGCTTAGCATTCAGTCCAGCTACCTGTACGGCAAACTCAAGAGCAATTTCATGACCTACGCAATTATTGAAACTGGCGGCAAGCAACTAAGAGTCGAACCAGGTCGCTTTTACGATATCGAACTGCTTTCAGTTCAAGCTGAAGAGAAAGTTACTATTGATGCAGTTTTGTTAGTGCAACACAACGGTGAAGTCACTATCGGACAGCCACATGTGACAGGGGCAAAAGTAGAAGGGACGGTGATGCGACATTTGAGAGGTCGCAAAGTCCTGGTATACAAAATGAAGCCGAAGAAGAAAACCCGCAAAAAGCGCGGACATCGTCAGGAAATCACTCGATTAATGATTGACTCCATCAGCCTTGATGGTTCGGTGCTTTCCTCGGGAGAAGCTGCAACTGGTGAAATTCAACCAGACGAGTCTATCGAGAATGCAGTTGATAACCAGCCTGCTGAAACTGCTGCAGAATAATAGAAGTAGAGATCCAAGAGGAAATTATGGCTCATAAGAAAGGAACAGGTAGTACCCGCAACGGACGTGATTCTAATGCCCAAAGATTGGGTGTAAAACGTTACGGTGGTCAAAAAGTGTTGGCAGGAAATATTCTTGTCCGTCAACGCGGTACCAAATTTCACCCCGGTAACAATGTCGGTATTGGCAGCGATGACACTTTGTTTGCCTTAGTTGACGGTGTGGTAACGTTTGAACGTAAGGGCAAAAGCCGTAAAAAAGTGAGTGTTTACCCTCCTGATGTTGCTGTAGCTGAGTTACCAGTAGCAAGTTAGGAAAAACTAAGTACAGCGTTGAAATTTCCCCATTTGATTTATACAAAGGGGAAATATTAACGCTGTTATTGCTTTTTGCAACTTTAGCGCAAAATCTAAAATCCCAAATGGTAGTGATTTAGAGATGCTAATAGTTGAATGCTTGCTTTTTGAACAAATCCACCACATGCTAAACCCACCAGAGAAAATATGGACAAAGTCCAGAAAGCTTGCTTTCGACTAAACCCACTTAATTGAAAATCTATTCTCGCTAAGATTATGGCAGCAATAACTACCAAAGTATCAAGGAATACTGAGAACCTAGCAATCATCAAAAAGGCTAAGAAAGCCGCTAAAATGACAAAGGCGAAAGTTCTGAGACTTGATTTAAACACAAAAACAGAATAGTTAGCCATACTTGACCAGGGAGTTGTCCAAAACCCTACTAACGAGAAGACAGCGATCGCTGCCACTAGCCAGACAAAAGGTCGGACATTTGCAGCCGATATCACCCAGCCCAGTATGGCATAGGTAACGACTAATAGTGCAAGAGAAACCCAAGGAGGTCTTTTCAAAATAGACATGGGTTTGTATTACCAATTCAACATTAAGTTATCATCATTTTGTTATATGTTATGGGTTGTTCAGAGCGCGTTTACATGAACTTCCCAGACTTGAAAAAAAGCCAGATTTATAGCAGTTTTGCCTTGTATGAGATTCACCTAATTGTGTAATGGCGTATGTGCTTGAAAAATTACCGAGCTAGATCTGACACTCACATTCGGACTTTTCTCTGCAATACGCCCTTACAGATGCATTACATTCATTTGAAAATAGCTATATTTGACTGGATTTTAATTTTGAGATCGTCATCTATAAGTTTATCATCATATGTAGTGGGCATTCAATTAATAAGCTAGTTATGCTCTTCTAAAGAAGCCGTTAAGCAAGAGGGGAGAGAAGCACAGGAAGGGAAAGTCTTTCTATTCTCAACTCTCTTGCCTCCTGTACGAGCGGGTTTAATTTAGATAACATGTCCGCAAACACGATATTATGTAAAACCAGCCTGTAAGGGCGGGTTTAATTTAGATCACATGTCAGCAAACACGATATTTTGTAAAACCCGCCCCTACCTCTAACCTCTAATTCTTCACTCCCCAAAATTACTGTGGTAAACGCCTGGACAATCGCATGTGCTATCTCACTCTTATTGCTGCTTATTCAAGGAAGCGCGACAGCAATTCTATTGTCGCGACTTATTAAAGGGCCTAGCCGCCTTCCTCCAATTCAACCTCAGAACCCCACACCAGAAATTTTGGGCAGTGTCAGCGTTGTCATTCCCACCCTCAACGAGGTTCTTCGCATTAGCCCGTTGTTAGCAGGTTTAAGTCGGCAAAGCTATGAAGTCAGGGAAATTATTGTTGTCGATAGTAAGTCTCAAGATGGCACTCCCGATTTAATTAAAGCTGCACAACAGCAAGATCCTCGGTTTCGCTTGATGACAGATGATCCCTTACCTTCTGGTTGGGTAGGACGTCCTTGGGCATTGCATAATGGGTTTTTACATACCTCAGAGGCAAGCAAGTGGTTTTTGGGGATGGATGCCGATACACAACCGTCACCCCGACTGGTTGCTGGTTTAGTGAAGATAGCAGAAGCCAAAGGATATGATTTAGTTTCCCTCTCGCCTCAGTTTATCCTGAAGTATCCAGGAGAATGCTGGCTGCAACCCGCATTGTTAATGACTCTACTTTATCGGTTTGATCCTGCTGGTGTAGACACACAACCAGAACGGGTTATGGCAAATGGACAATGCTTTTTGTGCCGTCGTTCTGTTTTAGCTGCTGTTAACGGTTATACCAGTAGCAGAGGTTCTTTTTGTGATGATGTCACCTTAGCACGAAATATTGCCGCCTCTGGGTTTAAGGTAGGCTTTTTAGATGGTGCAAAAGTACTGAAAGTGCGGATGTATGAAGGAGCGATGGAGACTTGGAAAGAATGGGGGCGAAGCCTTGATTTGAAAGATGCTTCCTCCCAATCTCAATTATGGGGTGATTTATGGCTTTTAACCTCAGTTCAAGCCCTACCCTTACCCATTATTCTTACATACCTGTTTCTCTCCCCTCCTCTCGCCCTCTCGCCCTCTCCTCCTCTCCTATTGCTAGGACTGAATTTATTTCTATTCGTAATTCGCTTCGCGATGCTTTTGGCGATCGCACCTTCCTATGATCGTACCCAAGCAAAAGGCGGTTGGTTATTCTGGCTTTCTCCTCTAGCTGACTCACTAGCTGTATTGCGAATCTTCTTGTCTGCATTCCACACTCCACGAGAGTGGAGGGGAAGGAAGTATGAGTAATGAGTATTACTCATTCTCACTCTCCACCTGATCGCCTCGTTCCAATTCCCAGAGGATTTGATTGCCTTCTCGTCGAACCCGTGATACAATCCAGTTTCGCCAGCGCCACTCGTCACCCCGACTAGTAACGGCACTTGCGTGGACATCCATGAGATCTGCCAGTTCTGAACTAGTGATTAAGTAGCCTTTTTCGGCAATTTCGTCAGCTATGCGGAGGGTTTCAACTAGGTTCCGGAGTTGCCCCACCCTCATCTCGCGTGGGATTTCTTCATTTGTAGCAGTAGTTGTAGGTGCAGTCTGTTGATCCATAGTAGTTATGTCTGTTGCAATACTAATTTCTTGTATCTTTTTGTTAATTATTGCAAGATTTTTGTCATAATCGGATATTCCTGATACATTTGACTCGCTTTTTTGCTGTGAGGATTGCGAAGAATGAGAGAATGCTACTTGTTGTAAGGATGGGGTTCTACCAGTGGCAAAGCCACGGGCGATCACATCACACCGTTCGTTACCTACATTACCAGCATGACCCCGGACGTGCTGCCATTTGACCTGTTGAGTGTTAAGTCCATCCAAAGTTTCCAACAAGTCTTGGTTAAGAACAGGTTTTCCATCTGCCTTTTTCCATCCTTTCTTTTTCCAACCCTTCACCCACTTAGTCACGCAGTTAATTAGATATTCACTGTCAGTGTGGAGAATGATTGATTCGCTTTGTTTTGATATTTGTAGGAATTCGAGGGCAGAGATCGCCGCTTGCATCTCCATCTTATTATTAGTAGTATGGGCAGATGCGTCGCCCATTTCGTGAATTGAACCATCGCTGAAATAGACGACGACACCCCAACCACCAGGTCCAGGGTTGCCAGTGCAAGCGCCATCAGTGTATATGCTTTGAATTGTGCGTTGGGTAGACATAGTAAAAATATGAAACCGCAAAGAAGAGGCAGAGCGTTAGTCTGATTTTCAGAGTTTAAGCAACTGCCGTACAGAGAACGCGAAAAAGATTCGTTGCACAACAGACAAAATATTAAGGTTAGCACAATAGTCCTCAACGTTTGTACGATATTGATATAGTTTTATCTTTTGGAAGTCATTGTGATTGGCTCAAGACGAATTGTCAGCCAGTACATGATCTTGTAAATATCAAAAATTGCGTTCTTCTAGCTTTAATTCTGGCAAATGTCCAGTAATTCTTGATAGTATTGCTCGCATTCCTCGGGTAAATGTGCAGTCATCTGTAAGGTATGCAGACGCGGACTTAACTTAAAAGCTTGAGTGATGTTTATCCGACTCAAAAAATCCAAATCGTGGGAAATCACCCAAAGGGCACCTTGGTACTCATTAATACCTTCCACCATTTGATCAACAGTTTCAATATCCAAATTATTGGTTGGTTCATCGAGAATCAGCAAATCAATTTCCGAAATACTGATAATCGCGATCGCTAACCTTGCCAACTCACCTCCACTTAACACTGATGCAAGTTTGTTCACCGCATCATTTTTAAATAGAAAGTGCCCCAACTGCTGCCGCAGGAGTTGATAACTAAGATTGGGATTAGCCGCTTGGATATTTTGCAGAATTGTTTGCTCTCTATTCACCAGTTCGTAGGTTTGATCCAGGTACACAGCTTTTAATCCCTTCGCCAACACAACTTCTCCGGACTCTAAAATCGCTGTTTGGTTCTCCATCCCCAAAATTGCTTTCGCCAAACTTGATTTACCTGAACCATTAGCACCAGCAATCGCTACTCTATCCCCAGCAGACAAATGAAGTTGGATGTTCTCAATCAGTAATAGATAATTTTACAAATGATTTATGATTGCTAGAATGGTTGTGAAAAGTGTTGTATTTATAGTAACCTCTACAAAAATTAAATGCTTATGATAGTAAATAATATTAGACAGCAAATATTGGAGCATCTTGAGATCTTACCCTCAGAGCAGGTGAAAACCCTCCTCTTGACCTGGCTGAGTTCTTCAGAAGGAGATTTAGAAGATTTTGAGCAGTTATTGACTAATCAACCCACTCAAACGACAGAAGAATCATTTGAGTTTGGTGAGGTAGACGCAGCACTCAATTTTCAACCTCTCACCGAAGCGGAAATGGTTGAGCAGAGTAAATTCGCACTCGTTGCATATCGCAGCAAAGGTTCTGGAGTGCCGCATAACCTTGTACGCGAATGGGCAGATAGTTTAGGAACTGATAGCGATCGCCCATGCCCCAGATAGTTTGGACTGAAATTGCGATTGATGACTTAAATCGCCATTATGATTTTATAAAACTTAATAATGCTGATGCCGCAGCACGCGCAGTACAAGCAATTGTCTCTTCAGGCGAGAGTTTACAGCAAAATCCTCGTCGAGGTGCGATTGTAGATGAAATAGCAGGCTTGCGAAAACTTTTAGTTTCCTTTGGCAAATACGGCTTTATCATTCACTACGCTATTCTTGAGGATGACGTTGTTATTTTGCGCGTCTATCAAGGACGAGAAAATCGACCTCGTTAGTGTTAATTGCTAAAGAAAACGATATGATATGCCCCAAATATTACGCGAACATCCCTGGAAAATTAGCTATTCCAGCAACACGCATCACACTATCACTGACTTCTATATTCCAGCATTAGAATGTGCTGTTCAATATGACCGTAAAGCAGGCTTTAGGAAAGACTATTGAAACAGGATTAATTCTGCGTTATTTACTATTAGCTAAAGATTCAAATGACAATCGCTATATTTAAATCTTTGTCGAATCGTCACTTACCTTAACAATCAGCTTGCCAAAGTTTTTCCCTTGTAATAAACCGATGAAGGCTTGAGGGGCGTTTTCCAAACCCTCTACAACGTCTTCTTTATACTTAAGCTTTCCTTCGCGCAACCACTGAGAAACATCGTTTAAGAACTCTGACTCACGGTGTCGGTAATCACTGACAAGAAAACCTTTGATTAAGGCACGTTTAACCAACAGTGGTCTCAAATTAGGACCCAGGGGAGGACTTTCTGCGTTATATTCTGAGATTAAACCAACTAATGGTATTCTTGCTCCAAGATTAAGTTGCTGCAACACGACTTCTAAAATTGAACCTGCAGTGTTGTCAAAGTAAACATCAATACCATTAGGACAAGCTGCTTTCAGTGCTGAACTTAGTTCTTGAGTTTTGCGGTTAATACAGGCATCAAAACCCAACTCTTTCACTGCATAATCGCATTTCGCATCACTCCCGACTATCCCCACTGCCCGACAACCTTTTATTTTGGCAATTTGACCGACTACAGAACCGACTGCTCCAGTTGCAGCAGAAACAACAACCGATTCGCCTGACTTGGGTTGCCCAATATCAAGCAGCGCAAAATATGCAGTCATTCCGGGCATACCAGTTACGCTCAAAGTATAGGATATGGGAGCTTGATTTGGGTCAACGGAGCGCAATGTTTCCCCTTTCGATATCCCATAGGCTTGCCAACCGTCATAACTAAGCACAAAATCTCCGGTAGAGAATTGGGGATGGTTAGATTTCACCACTTGGCTAACTGTACCACCGACCATCACCGATCCCAACTCCACTGGAGCCGCATAAGATTCGCGATCGCTCATACGACCACGCATATAGGGGTCGAGGGACAGATAGATCGTGCGGCTAAGAACTTCGCCTTCTCCTGGTTCTGGAATTGGGGTTTCGACTAAGGCGAAATCACTCTCTTTTGGTTCTCCGACTGGACGGCTTTTGAGTAAGATTTGTTGGTTGGTTGAACTAGTCATTCAGTATTCCTGCCTATTTACTTGATGATTTTTGTCTGCAAACTACAACTTGTCATCATTAGATTGAGAATCTTGAAAAGAAAAAGAGTATTGAGAAAAGCATGGCCTCTGCCTTTCTTTATAAAAATGGGAACAAGTACATCACTAAAGACAGAATGCTTACTCTTCATCTTCCTCCCAGTCTTGCCAGTATTGTGGGGGTGCATCTCCGCAAATTTCCACAATCTTTGGTTCTTCAACTTTGCTATTTGGGGGATGAATTTCCTCTAATTGCACGTCAAACTCCCACCTGTCACCAAAGTCATAAAGATATGTGATTTTAGCACCTGGCTCTAGAGACAAATCACCAATGTGGACTTTATTT
Organism: Rhizonema sp. PD37; assembly: GCA_029379215.1. Taxonomy (GTDB): domain Bacteria; phylum Cyanobacteriota; class Cyanobacteriia; order Cyanobacteriales; family Nostocaceae; genus Rhizonema. Next base: position 4,464 of record JAQYWO010000234.1, on the reverse strand, counting down.
GCGAATGGAGGTATTTCCATGTATTGATGACCAATCTTGATCGTACAACCAAAACGGTCTTTGTAACTAAACTCGTACAGGTGATCGCAGTCAAAGTCAAAAGCGTTAAGAATCGTCTCAGCAAACCAGCTTAATTCTTGTCGAGCTGCTATCGCAATGCGTCTCCATGCCCCACCAACCACAGACACTTTAAAAATATAGATTCCATCTCTAAATTCTAGCTGCGGAATAACTAGGTTATTCTCCCATTTAGGGAAAAAAGGTTGGAAATATGGTTGGAATTCTCCGAAAGTAATATTTAAAAACTCTTTGTCATCTTCATATTCCTCTTCTACCAGTTCCTCATCGTTATTTTCCTCTAATTCTCCGTGAGTTGAAATTGTAAAGAGTAACTTTAACATCGCGTTGCCGAAAGGTACAAGTTGTAAACTAGCAATTTGCCAACCTTTACCCTTTTGAGGTTTTCCTGATTTTAACGATAAGAAACCAAACGAATCCAACAAGGCAATATTATGATAACCAGGGCAATAGTTAAACCCATCTTTGTCTTGCTCCTTAGCACATTTTAAACCTTGCTCTGGAATTCGTTGCCAAAACATGAGAATGCTATATAAGTTCCCCAATCGATTTGGGCATTCTCCTAAAATTTCCTCATTTCCCCAAAGTAACCAACTTTCTAATAAAGTAAAATAACGTTCTGTGAAGTTGAGGCTCAACCAAGATTGGTATGTTGCTTCGTTTATAACTAGTAATTGCTTCTTGCCCTCAGTTTTGATTCGGCATATTCCAGAACAACGCAATAACAAATAAAGTCCATTTATGTATGGATAAGATTTCTGTACGGGGCGTTTGAGTTGAATTTCGATGGGATGGCTGAGTTTGGAATTGATTTGGGCCAAAACTTTAAGAGGAAAAAAATTATTAATGCTACTGACTTCAATACCGAGCGGTTGCAGAAAATCTACACATGTTTGAAAGTCCCGTATAATCGTACTAGGTTGATTTTCATCAATGGTTTGTTGGTGTAGGAGTTGTTGTTCTTCTTCTGTGAGGATGGAAAGTCCAGAATTGGAGCGATCGCAAGCTTGTGTAAACAATTCTTCCATAACAAATACATAAAAAAGTTGTAGGTACAGAGTTTGCCCGAACCCATTTGAATCATTATAAGATCGCTCTATTCATATACCAAGAAATTTTAGCCTGATGAATAGTCTTACTGACTTGCAGATGCTACTTGTCGATTCACCTATCGGTACTGTCTTACCTGCCATTACTCAAGTTAATCTTCCCAACTGGTGGTTAGCAGGAGGTGCAGTAAGAAACACAGTTTGGCATTCAATCTTTGGTGACGACTGTAAGTTATTTATCAAAGACTTTGATATTGCATTCTTTGATATAGAAGGGGAACGATCCCAGGAACAAGCAGCCAAGGCAATCCTCATAAAACAATTTCCTAACCATCAATTTGATATCAAAAATCAAGCTAGTTTTGCTCGTTGGCGTGTCGGTCGTAGAACCTACAAAAGTACTGAAGATGGGATCACAGATTGGTTACATACTGCGACTGCTGTAGGAGTTAAACTTGATGCACAAGGGCAATGGCAATTTTTTACCCCTTACGGTTTAGATGATCTTTTTGCTGGGATCGTTCGACCGACGCCAGCACATACTTATGACCCAAATGCTGATCACAAAGCTGCTGAGTTTATGCAAAAATGTCCCTGCTTGCGGTTAGTTTAACAAAGTACTCAAAAACGGTTTTTGAAGCAACCCCAAATTACTTGCTCTCGCTTCATTTTCGTTTGGGCGATCGCAAACCTACAGGGTATACTTAAGCGAGATAACCACACCTACTAATACTGCGGTAGCACTAAGTACCCAACACTCTATCCATATAATTCTCCGCTCCAAAGGTAGACAGCATACCTTGGACAACGTTCTAACTATCAGCTAAGGTATGCAACTCAAGCAATAGCGATCGCCTGTGAGATGAAGCTGAAATATTACCGAAAACTAAGCTTGAAGCTCCAATTCACTTTGCAGTTGCATTTGCCCAACAGTTTTGGAAGACGCAAAGCCTGAGTGAGAACGAGCAAAACAAGCGTAAAAGAGGGCAATACAGCGATGCCTCTGAAATGCTTGATATATAATTACCTCAACTCAAATACTTTCTTGCTGATTCAACCATACTTCTAAATCAGCAACATTAGTAAAATCTACAAATGCCTCTGCTAAATTTTCTATCTGTTCGGCAGATAATTCTCGTACTCTTTCCATCAATGACGTATCTATTTGGCTAAAGCGCTTATTAAGTTGACGATTAATCATCTTAAATGCTTCTTTTTGGACGATATCCTGATAAATTACCGATTCTTTCATAAGATCCTCGCTCAACAATTGACGAATCAAGTTTTTCTCAAACCTCAGACCTGCTAATATCTCTGTATATCCGGCTATATTCTGCCTTGTATTCTCATCTGCAATTCTAGCAACACTCTTTCCCACCTGTGATAATAACTCTTGAGGTGAGGTTGTTTGCGTTAATGGTGCTAATGCGAGTAATGCTTCATTGTTGAGAAATAGTGCTGAATCTTGCTCCCACATTCGGATAACTCGGTAGCGATGGATTGTAGTTTCGTCTACATACTCTTCGGTAAAGGCAATTTCGTCATCTGTTTCTTGTAAGAAAATGACTACTTGCGTTACAGAAACGTCATATTGCCGTTTGAGTCTGACAGAATAATCCAACATCCGCAGGGGAATAGGAGGGACGGAATTTGTTCTGGTTTGAAATTCAATATGTAAAATCCGATTTTCTGTTTGCAGGAAAGTACAAAAGTCTGCGCGGATTGGTTCGATGCTCAATTCAGTTTTTAATACTCTGATTCTTTGCGGTTCAATCGTTAGCAACCAACGGGCAAATTCAATTGGATATTTTTCAGCTAAAAGTTTACAAATATTGTCAAAATTCATACTTTTTCTTATTTGTATACTGAATTAGATTATTGATATTCTATACTGCTAGTTATGCAATTTGTAACAAATGTAGACGTGTAGCCACCAGACACTTAGGGCAAACCCATCTTAATTAGTCTTGACAAAACCTGACTTTTAGTGTGTCTCGTTTAAGTCACACACATAATTTTCCAGAAAGCTATTGGAAATAACCCTCTCCCAAGTTTGTGATATGGGCACCTAAAGAGGGTGCGAGTGTATGAGATATAACTGAGAACTATATAGTAAATCAAGACAAGAATAAGAGTTTATGATGCACATGCTCTTATTGCCAAAATTGTTGATAATCTTCGATATACTGCCGCAAAGTCAGTGGTGGACGGAGGAGCAATTGCTCTACATCAGATGTGATACTATCTGCTAGTCCTAAGCGAGCAGTTGTATAGATCGCTGCCATGATGAAAACAAAGCTCAATGGCAGTCTACGAGCCGACATTTGTGCGACAAAGCTCAGAACGGAGGGGTTAATATATCGCATTGGTTTACCCAAAACAGCAGTGAAGATATCTGCTACTTCGTAGTACGTCAAAGCCTCGCCACCTGTGAGCGTATATGCCCTTTGAGAATGTCCGTCTTCAACCAAAGTACGCACCGCAACAGCAGCAATATCCCGTACATCAATGAAACTAGTTTTGCCATTTCCGGCTGGCATGAACAATTCACCACGAGTTTTTATATCCTCTCGGTGTACGGTGTTAAGATTTTGCATGAAGAAGCTGGCACGTAAAAAGGTCGCAGGAATGCACAATTGCTCGATATAGCGTTCAATCTTCGAGTGTGGCACAAAACGGTTGCGCTCGGCTCCTAGTATTGAAAGAAACACGATTTGCTCAATCCCTGCTTGTTTAGCAGCGTATAATACCGGAGCAATCTGTTTGCGAATATTGGCAAAAGCGGGTGGACGGACTAAAAAGAGTTTGTTGACTCCAACAAAAGCATTTGCCCATGTATTGGAGTTGGTAAAGTCAAATGGGATATAATGAATATTGCTGCCCAGAATCTGTTTGGCGTTGTCAATATTTTTAACTGCGGCACAGACATGACAATTTTGGTTAAACAGTAAGCGAATGACTTCTCGACCGACATTTCCAGTCGCACCCGTCACTAGAATTTTTAACATCTGAGTTCACCAATTTGTCTTCTGCCTAGATGCGAAGTATAGCATGGAAAATCTAGTATTGAGTCAACACTACGCATTATAAATGCGTGGATTCTGACGCTCGAGTTGGAATTGACTTGTTGCCCGGATTCTTGTGACGATTAATTTCAGGTATATGATTCCCTTTTGTATGTGACGGGAGCAAATTTCAAGAATCACCACTCTTTTTCAACTCTGAAACTTCCATACAATATCAATATTTCAAAAATATATGTATAAATAACAGCAGGTTTTCGGTGATTTCCTTCACCTAGCTGAAAATCTATTAAATCGGCAAATATCTATATATA
>JAQYWO010000233.1 GCA_029379215.1 Rhizonema sp. PD37 | reverse complement strand
TGTCTATACCCTAGCAACATTTTCCATCTTGTCTATGTGCTAGGGTTCTTTCATGTACAATCTATTAATTTATTATTAGATACATCTTTCTTTAAGAGTACGGAGAGACAAATGGAAAGTTTCAGATAGCAGCTTAGTACTGAAAATCAGTATACTCGTATTTTCAAAAACGGTCTGTTGAGATAAAGTCACTGTTGTAGAACTCAGTCTTCAATAATTCTCATTCACCAAAATATTGAAAACTACAGAATTGACAATCCCATCAACTATTAAGTTTTTATCAGATTGGTAACGTTTAACGGCGATTTCAGTTGGAATACCAAAGATGCCGTCTATTACTACATCATAACCAAGAGCCTTTAAAATTTTTTGTACACATTCAACGTCTTCACCTGTACTTGCAATAGATAGAAACACGGTAGGCTTCGGCATAAGTTTCTCGGATTATTTTACAGCGTTTATCCTGTAAATAGATGCCAGTATTATCATCTTATGCAGTTCTATCTATCGGAGGAATTAAAGTTAAGTTTGCAAGTGATCAGGTATACTCAAATCTGACAACTGAAAATATGAATGTCAAATCCGTGACTACGTGCGTGGGAAATCAATAGTTCCAAATCAAGTATAAATAAGAAACACAAGTATTTATAGAAAAAGCGATTCGATAGCAAGACCTGTTGCCGTATGTCCCTAATCTGACAAATCGTTGGGAGCGTTATGCTGACACAGTTTCTTGCTGAGCAAAAAGAGTTTCCAACTAATCCGACTTAACCCAATCGGTGGGAACTCAAACAAATTAAATCGCCAAAATGCGATAGTGCCAGTTTCCAACTAATCCGCCTTAACCCAATCGGTGGGAGTCAAGTTTGTGGAGTCAACTGGTGCGGCAATAACAAGCTTGTTTCCAACTAATCCGACTTAACCCAATCGGTGGGAGTAAAAAGTCTGATTATCAATCACAGAAATTCTTTATGCGTTTCCAACTAATCCGACTTAACCCAATCGGTGGGAGAGTAAATAAGATGGAACTTAGCTTTGGTAAAGACACGTTTCCAACTAATCCGACTTAACCCAATCGGTGGGAGTGCTTTCAATGGATGTACCAATGCTGGTTCAAACTGGTTTCCAACTAATCCGACTTAACCCAATCGGTGGGAGTCAAGATAGACGGTTTTGATTTAGTGATTCTCGACGAGTTTCCAACTAATCCGACTTAACCCAATCGGTGGGAGTGAGATATACCACGGAAATGATGAGGGAGGATTTAGGTTTCCAACTAATCCGACTTAACCCAATCGGTGGGAGCTTTCAGGATGTCCACAGCTAATTAAAGCTGATTAAGTTTCCAACTAATCCGACTTAACCCAATCGGTGGGAGTTCCCCAGAGGTAACGGAGTTCATCAATAAGTTTCAGCCAGAGTTATTGATATAAATTATCATTTAGTTCAACAACCCAAATGCTATAACTATTTATTTGTATAGGTTCTGGCAATTTTGGCAAAACCCACTAGGTTTTAGCTCCCACTGCGCTTTGCCAAATCTTAAGCTGATAATTAACATATTAGAACGATCGCTAGTTTTTGTCGAGAATTTTATAATCTTTTTGACCTCAAGAATTATTTCCAGGAATCTTGAGCATCATTTTTTAAAACCGAATCACTGGTACATTAAATGAGCCAATATTTTCAGAATCGAGTGGAATAACTTTGGAAATGCCCAATGGGTCAACTTGCTGAGGTGGCTGATTTTGATTTTCCTGAGAAAATTGTTTAAGGCTAGCAGAAGGATTTTTGAAAAAGTCAAGCGGGCTTACTGATGAAGATAGGTGTACTGCCCCAATTGAATTCGCAACTTCTTCAAGTCTGTTAGTTTGGTTGATGGTATCACCAACAGTACTACTAATCATGACTGGCTGAGTCATTAACACAGCAGCTTGACTTCCTGAAGCAGTTTCGCTCTCAGAAACATTAATAATGTTTGCGTCAGATCTCTGAGTTACTGTAAGCGCACAACTCATGACAAATAAGGCGAGGATTAGGCGTTTCATATATTTTCAATTTTGATTTTGATACAGTCTAGTTGAAAGGTGCTTTCGTATGCACCTCATGTACTCCGCAGGCTTTTATGCTTAATTTCCCGAACGATTTAATCATGATGGATGAAGATGATTTGTCTGTGAGCAATAGCTGAGTAAAACTGAATAAAATCTGAGATTTCACGTTTGCCAAAAATGCTACAGTGCCATTATTGTTAATATCCACAGTTTGAGAGAAAAAATAAAAAGCAGGGGGAAGGTTATAGAATAGAGACGATACAGCATTTGTATCAGTAATTTTTGTAATTGTTCCGCCACTATTGGTATAAATTCCTTGAGTGCCTCCACTCGGAGTCGCAACAAAGGCAACTGTGCCACTGTCATTAATCACAGGACTTGCAGAAATACTGCTAAAATCGCTCTGATTATCAGCAAATTTAGTAAAGGAAAAGCTCGCTTCCGCGTCGTAACGAGCGTCACCCGAAAAGCGTTTGAGGTACGAAACCGGCATTTGTTGGGTTTCGCTACAATTCTCGAAAGCCCTTGCAATATTGCCCTAGATGATGAAGTCGAGGTCTGCGTGTTGAGCCATAATCTCAGAAAGTTCTTGACTTAACGAGACTTCCTGGTGAAAAACCTCTTTAAGGAAGCGATAGTATGCTGTGTACACGCGGGTCGAACCGTCATCGTTATTGACAATAAAGAACGGTGCCGCTTCTACTTTGTGCTGTAGCGCCATGGCAAATCCTTCGCTTGATGGCTCACGTTCATCAGCAGCAATGATCGCGTCTATCTGCTCTAACAATCCCAATTGCTCAAGATGTTCAAGCATATTCGCAGACTTGGGGCAAAGATTTCCGTCTATCTTAATTTTCTTGACTAGTGTGATACTCATCTGTGTTACCTATTGTATTGTAAAACGTTCTGGACAACATTGATTTCGTGGAAGCCTTGTGCATATTCACCACTGCACCAATAACGGCGATCGCCGACGCTTCAAATTCAGCTGCTTCAACTTGCGCCACAACAGTTCTCAAAGTACCAATTAATTCTTCCAGCTCTGGTCGCGTTCCCTAACTTACCAAAGCAATGAGAGTATCTAAACTCAATCCAGAACTGTGCAACTGTTCTACAATGTAGGGCAGATTCTCAATTCCCATGTAAATCACTATCGTTTCTGAGCCTCGAGCGATCGCCTGCCATTTCACAAGCGGTCGATACTTCCCTGATGCCTGGTGACCAGTGACAAATGTAACTGAGGAACTATAAGATCTATGAGTCAAAGGAATCCCAGCATAGGCGTTTCCGGCGAAGTGGCACGCTTGTTACACGTATCTCGGTTCGACTCATAATACACTACTTGTGTAGGTACAATGAATAGATTTAATATGGTCCCAAGATTTTATGTGAAGTGTTTTTTATAGGTTATATGACCAGCCCTTTCAAGGTGATTAACGAGGGTACGTTGTTTCAGGGCTACTATCTTGAATCCTCTGCTCAGACATTGAGTTCTTTGGAGATTGAAATAACCAATCTTCGTTCCGAATTTCACCACCTTGAAAGGGCTGGCCTTAGGTTAATCTCCTAGATATTAGTAAAAACATTTGGATTTGACTCTATCAGGCTGATTCCCAGAATCTTAAGACTTAATTCCTCATAAAAAGGCATAGCAATTCCTAACCTCATCTTCATGAGGAAGTAGCGCTCAAAAGCCATCTTGACCCAATGCACCCAGAAACCTTCTTTGACAAAACCTTTATTTCTAGGTGGAATAATGGGGTCAGCCAAAAAGGCAATTCCCGTATTCCCCATATCAGCAAAGCAAATAGCTGCTAAGGTGGGTCTCGCTTTTTCGCCTTTGATAATCCCTAAATCCATAGCAATATTGTGGGCAACCGCAAGAGCCATAGATTCATTCATCTGCCCTGTTTTGGGAGTGCCGATAGGGATCGGAGTCTTCTCTACAGGATCTAGGGCTGTGATGACGCCAACAGAATGAATGTTGTGGTATTGGGGATGATGCCAGATTTTGTTAACAGGAATAAAGCCTTTGACGTTGCCCACAGTCGGGGAATTCCGAATTACCTGAGTGCCTAAAAACGAGGGCATGACCATCGCATATTTGTAAAATAATGTCTGTCCACAGGCAAGTTTCACGTCTGTGGGAGTGACTTCTGTGATAGCAGCATTACTAATCCACTTGATCCCACGTTCATCAAAGGCATCTTCTAAGAGTCTCCGGGAGTTAGCCATACCCCCAATGCCCAAGTGACCTATATAGGGTTCTGGTGTAACGAAATGAATATCTACATATTTGCGGAGTTTCCGTTTTTTGAGTTCATGGTCTACTAGAAAGGCAAATTCATAGGCTGGACCAAAGCAACTAGCTCCTGGTGCCGCCCCGATCACAATAGGACCAGGATTTTTTAAGAAAGTATCCCAGGCTTTTGCACAATTCAGAGCATGGGAATCCGTACAAATGCAATGAGTATAACCAGTTTCTGGTCCTAATCCCGGCACTGCTGCAAAATTTAGGGCAGGTCCAGTCGCAATGACAAGATGGTCATAATTTAAAACCTGATGATCTTGAGTCATGACGGTCTGAGCCACAGGATCGATTTGCAATGCTGCTTGGTGAAGAAATGCAATACCCAGTTTTTTCAACACTGGAGATAAGTCAAGCTGGATTTTGTCTAAGGGAGAAAGACCCAACGCTACCCAGGGTAGTGAAGGGGTAAAGGTAAACTTGGCAACGCTGGATACTACTGTAATTTTATGGTCTTTGCCCAGCAATTTTTTCAATTCGTAAGCACAAGGTAAACCCCCTAGCCCAGCCCCAATTACAACAACATGTGCCATATAGTTTGTCTCAAACTTTTGTGTTTAAAAATGTCATCCCTACTGGGATTTAGCAGTCTTTCAACTTTTTCTATAATTGTAATAGAGGTAAACAAAATCAACTTATGCACTTTTAGGCTCGATTCACTGGACTAAATGCTACGTTATTAATATTTTGAAATATGGTGCGCTCCGTCAATAAAAACAACGGTTTATTTGTAGAGAAAATGTATGTGAGGGGGAGAACGTTAATCTTAAACCATACTTAGTAAGCAAGACTACAGCCACTCTCCAAAACTTCCACTTTGATGGTATTTACGATGAGAACCGCTTAAATCAGTTATTAATGGTAACCTGTTGACCATCGCTCAGTCTTTCCACATTGTTGGTAACTATGCGATCGCCTTTTACTAACCCAGAGACAATCTCCACCTTCCCCTGCCGCACTTTGCCCGTTTTGACCCAAGTAAGTTCAGTCTGGTTGTTTGCCCCAATCACGTAAACCCCTTCTAGTTGTCCTCGTTTCAATAGAACACTGATGGGAATCGCGATCGCTTCCCTCATACCACCGGAAAGTTCAATGCGTCCAAACATGCCAGGGATCAGATTGCTTGACTTTTCAAGCTGAATCTTGACGATAAAGCTGTGGGAATTGGGATCAGCAGCCGGGACAATCTGCGTGACTCTGGCTGAAAAAGTACGATTCAGAGAATCGATCCTAACTGTAGTCGGTTGATTAAGTCGCACAAAGCGCAAGTTAGTTTCGGGCACAGACACCTCCAGCTTCAATTGGTTAGGGTTTTCCAGCTTCAACAGAGGCGATCCCGATGTAGGAGTTTCGCCCTCATAGGAGAACTTCTGGGTAACAACTCCATCAAAAGGGGCGAGGATAGTGCCATAGCTGACATTGGCGGAGGAGGCAGAAACACTTGCTTTTGCCTGAGTAACCTCTGCCTGTGAGCGGGCGATGGCCGCTTTCGCCTGCCTAATTCCTGACTCTGCTTGAGCAATTCTGGCTTTGGCGATATCCATAGCAGTGTTTGCCTGGTCTAACAGGGCTTTCGATACTGCCCCTTCTTTATACAACTGAGCATTCCGTCCTTGGTTGATCTGAGCCAAATCCAAAGCCGCCTTTGCCTCTAATTGTTGCGACTGCAACTGGTTCAAAGTCGCTTCCGAACGAGAACGTTCTGCCTGAGATTGGAGCACGGCAGAACGAGCTTGAGTGCCTTGAGCGGCAATGTCTAAGACATCAATCTGGGCAATTAGCTGACCTTTTTGAACGCGATCTCCCTCTTCCAAGGATAAATTGGTAATCCGACCCATCACCCGTGTTGATAAGACAGCTTTTTCGCTTGATCGAATGGTTCCAGAAAATTCGATTGTATCAAATACTTTTGTCGGCTGAATCATCAAGGTTGATACGACAATGGGCTGGACTTTAGCCTGTAATAGCTTAGTCGTGGATTTTTGAGCGATCTGATACACTACCACAGTGCCTGTAATCACTAAAATAGCTCCTAATAAAGCCATTAGAGTACTCTTGGGTGTCTTCTTCTTCAAAGTGACTGAGTGTGGCGTTGAAGTTTCTGGGGGAGATTGAACCAACTCCATTGGTTCGGGGTTGATGGACTTTTGATTATTAGACATAGCAGTTAAAATTTACTCATTTATAGGAGGGATATGATGTGTATATTAGACATTTCCAAAATAGAAATTGAAACCCTTATGCAGCAAGGGTCTGTCTCTAATTTTTGGAGATGTCTATTGAATTTCTGACGGATTATCTCTGCAAGTACTGCTTCGTCATTCGTTTTTGATAGTTAGAGTCGATTCCCCAGTTGCCATTGCTAGCCAGATTGCTGCCATGCTCTTGTTCCGCCTTGTAAGTTGTAAACCTGACGATAGCTCTGCTCAACTAACCACTGAGCGGCTGTAAAACTGCGATGTCCCGACAGGCAAGTCACAATAATTGCCTGATCTTTTGAAATTTCTTGTAGGATGCGATCGCGACTGAGGCGACGTGCTTCGGGAATATGACCCATTACATATTCTAGTCAGCGCCTGACATCAATCACCAGTAGTTCAGCCTGACGGGATTGGAGTTGAGCAGGGTGTAGAAGAATAAGAGTTGAAAAATTGTTAGCTGTCGATTTGATTTTCATTTTTGTTTTCCCTAAGTTCAAAACCATTTCAAGACCCGGAGATAATCTTTTACTTAGACCTTCGCCATGACTGCGAAGGTCTGAGTAAAGGACATCTCAGATGTCTCCGACAGGCGACGCAGTATTGCTGCACAAGAGGCTCCTCCAGCAACACCACCAACAATCAGGATACGTTTTTTGTCAGTTATCATTACTCAAACTCCTTACCAGGATGAATATAGCGACAGCTAGGAGAAAATCGCTCAAGGCTTTCTGAAATCGCTGAATCGGGACAAACAGAGTTAGATAAGGTTTGTATACTAAAATAGCAATTGTGTTTTACATTATAATACACTATAGTCATATAATAAAATAATGAATAAAGAATTATGTTATTCAAATTTCTGATTATTTATGCCAAAGGTTTCTCCTACTGCCCTTACCCAAATTGCTAATTACTTTAAAGTACTCTCCGAAGTTAGCAGACTACAGGTTCTCTGCTGCCTTCAGTCAGGCAGAAAAAATGTAACCGAAATTATCCAAGAAACCGGATTGGGGCAGGCAAATGTTTCCAAACATCTGAGAATTCTTGCTCAATCGGGGATTGTCATCCGTCAACCGCAGGGGGTGAGTGTTTTCTACCACGTTGCTGACTCCCGCATCTTTGAAATATGTGAACAGGTATGCGGGCATCTCTCTATCCGTCTTCAGGAACAGTCTCAGGAGTTGAAGCAATTTGAAGCTAGAAGTGAACGTTAAACGGGTTGTGTTGCAAAAACTGATGGTGGTCTAAAAATTGTTTGGAGTGCTACCCACTGGCCAACTAAGATACTTCTCCAAGCAACGCAGTTACGCACTCGTCAAAATCTAAAATTTAAAAAGTTTTTGTAATATAGCCCATGAATGGTTATCAGAATTCTGAGCAACAGCCACAAAAACAATCTCGATTGGGTTTAGTTGGGAAGGTGGCAAAGCAGTTTGTTGACTCCAAGATCACACCACTGATCATCGTAGTCGCAATGCTTTTAGGCATTGGGGCAACGGTCATCCTACCCCGTGAAGAAGAACCGCAGATTACAGTGCCAATGGCAGACGTTTTTGTAGAAATGCCAGGGGCTTCTGCGAAGGAAGTGGAACAGCGCGTCACCTTACCGATGGAGAAACTTATCAAGGAGTTGCCAGGGGTAGAGTATGTCTATTCCACCTCGCGCCCGGATTCATCGCTGGTAACTGCACGGTTTTACGTGGGGCAGAAAACAGAGGATGCGCTTGTCCAACTATACAACAAGCTCTACGCCAACTTGGACAAAAAACCGCCTGGTGCTTCTCTCCCCCTAATCAAGTCCCGCTCCATAGACGATGTGCCAATTCTCTGCCTCACGCTGTGGAGTGAGCAAGCTAATGGGTTTGAACTAAGGCAGATTGCGACCCAACTCGACGAACAAATTAAGCAAGTCCCACAGGTATCGGAAACGACAATTATTGGTGGTCAAAGGCGACAGTTACGGGTCGAACTGAATCCAATGCGCCTCAACGCTTTTGGCTTGACACCTATGGAAATTTCCCAGGCATTCCAAGCGCAGAATACTGAATTATCCAGTGGGGCATTGAGCAAAGATAATCAGTCATTGCTGGTCAGAACTCTCAGCTTTATCCGCTCAGCACTAGAAGCGCAAGGCTTAGTTGTAGCGGTTGCTAACAATCAACCCGTTTATCTGCGCGATGTGGCAACTGTCACTGATGGTCCCGAAGAGCCTGCTAGCTATGTGTTCTATGGTCACGATACCACTGAAAAGTCTCTTAATCGGGGAGCATCTGCGCCTTCTACCACTTTAACCGAAGCGGTGACCATTGCCATCGCTAAATCCCAAGGTGCAAACGCTATTCAAGTCTCTCATCGGGTCTTGCATAAGCTTGAGCAGATTAAACGTAACTACATCCCCAGGACAGTGCAGCTGAGTGTCACCCGTGACTATGGGGAAACGGCAGCGGAGCGCTCAAATGAGTTGCTGTTCCACATGGCGATCGCCGTCGTTTCTGTCACAGTTCTGATGTGGTTTGCGCTAGGTAAAAAAGAAGCAATGGTGGTGGCGATTTCCATCCCCGTTACCTTAGCTCTAACCCTTGCCAGTTTTGTGTTTTACGGATTCACATTGAATCGTGTCACCTTCTTCGCCCTGATTTTCTCCATTGGGATTTTGGTGGACGACGCCATCGTCGTAGTTGAAAACGTCGGTCGCCATCTCCAGATGCCTGAAAACAAAATCCTTCTCCAACTATCTTATAACCGACGACAGACGTTACAAAAAATTGTGCTGGAAGCTGTAAATGAGGTAGGCAACCCGACTATTCTAGCAACTTTGGCAGTGATTGCAGCGATTCTGCCAATGGCATTTGTCGGGGGATTAATGGGACCTTACATGCGCCCCATCCCTCTAGGTGCCTCTGCTGCTATGATTTTCTCTGCCCTGGTTGCCTTCATCGTTGTACCTTGGGCAACCGTGCTGATTTTTGCAGGCAAAAGCAATCATCAGCAGCAGGGGGATGGGCGAGAAAACTTTCTCAGCCGCTTGTATCGTCGTTTTATGCGTCCCCTGATTAAACACCAAGCCTGGGGCAATGCCTTCATTGCTGGCACTTTCGCTTTATTAATTGCCGCTGTGGGAATGGTAGGTTTGCAGTTGGTAATCTTGAAAATGCTTCCCTACGACAACAAAAGCGAAATGCAAATTGTCTTAAATATGCCAGAAGGGGCAACTTTGGAGCAAACAGCTAGAGTCACGCGAGAAATGGGGCAATTTCTGGCAACAGTTCCAGAAGTCATCAACTACCAGAACTATGTGGGCATCTCTGCACCCTACAACTTCAATGGACTGGTGCGTCACTACTTTCTAAGATCGGGACCGAATGTGGCAGATATTCAAGTCAATTTTTTGCCCAAAGCAGAACGCAAACGCCAAAGCCACGAAATCGCCAAAGCCATTCGTCCCAACCTCCAGAAAATTGCTGACCAATACAGTGCTAGAATTCAAATCGCGGAAATTCCCCCAGGCCCGCCGGTACAGCAAACCTTAGTGACAGAAATCTACGGTTCGGACTATAGGCGACAGATTGATTTAGCCCAGCAGATTCGCCAACTGTATCGGAAAACTCCTGGTATTGTCGATATAGATTGGTCTGTCGAAGCCCCCCAGACCAATTACCGCTTAAGGATAGACCGGGAAAAAGCTACCCTCAATGGCATCAGTCCTGACCAAATTTCTCAAGCTCTGCAAATTTCTCTTTCCGGTCGTAATGTCGGCTTGCTACACGATGAAATTGCTCACGAAGATGTTGACATCAATCTCCGGTTTGACCAGGCAAGCCGCACTAGTTTAGAGGACTTGAAAGCACTAAATTTAAAGGGAGTGAAAGGGAATTTAGTACCTTTGAGTACGTTAGTCCAAACCGAAACCACCACAGCTGACTACAGCATCTACCACAAGAATTTGCAGCCTGTGGTGTATGTCACCGGAGATGTGTCCGGTCACGTCGAGAGTGCTGTGTATACCATGCTAAACCTGCAACCCCAGATTGCTCATGTTTCTGACGTCATCGGCTCTCCGATAGCTACCTATTTCATACAGCAGCCTCCGACAACGGAAACCTATGCTATCAAGTGGGATGGAGAATGGCAACTGACCTATGAAGTGTTCCGTGATTTGGGCATTGCTTTTGCAGTGGTGCTGGTACTGATTTATGCCTTGATGGTGGCCTGGTTCCAGTCTTTTCTCACGCCTGTAGTGATTATGACGGCGATTCCCTTTTCCTTAGTGGGGATTATGCCCGCCCACTGGCTTACCGGAATTTTCTTCAATGCTACCTCTATGATTGGCTTCATCGCTGGCGCTGGGATCGTAGTGCGCAACTCGATTATCTTAGTGGACTTTATTGAATTGAGGCTTCTTGAAGGTATGCCTCTAGAAGAAGCTGTCATTGATGCTGGTGCGGTTCGCTTCCGTCCCATGCTGCTAACTGCGGCAGCAGTAGTAGTTGGCTCTGCCATCATTCTGACCGACCCGATTTTTCAGGGATTAGCACTCTCGCTTATGGCAGGAGAAGTCACTTCTCTACTGTTATCTCGCTCTGCCGTCCCAATTTTGTACTACAAATGGCAACACAAAAAATCCCAACCATCGCCTTCTGACACTGCTGATTCTGCTAGTTTTGTTGCAAAAACGAAAGTGTCAGATTTGGATTCGTATCATTAAGGAGGAAGACCAAGCAACTATTTATGGTTCTGCGCGAAACCTCGCCATCGTTTGCCTGATGGTATCAGTTGCATATTTTTTAAATGTTACTAACATTGTTTGTGCTGCTTGTCAACAAACGCTGGATAGTTGTTGCTGATAAAGACCCACTATAAACTCTAAGTAGTTATTCCCAAAAAGAAATAACTAATTACACATATCTACCAGCGTCATCATGTCCAAAAATTCTTTGAATCGCACTTTATCAGCGTTCGCTTGCGCCACTGCAACTGTAATAATTAGTGTTGATTTCAGCTTGGGTAGCAAGCTTGCTCGCGCTGATGTCCTTGATCTTAGCTGTACAGGAGGATATACAGCAACCTATAATCCAGGTCTGACATTGGAGGAAAAACAAGCCATAGTGAAAATTGATAGCACATTAAGTACGTGCGTTCCCCTCTTAACTGATCCAACCATTAAATCAGGTAGCTACAGCAACACGCTCAACGTAACTGCCTCCTGCGATTTGACAAATTCAACCCCGTATGACATTGAATACCACTGGAGTAATGAACGTCACAGTATAGTACATTTCGCCAGTACTATTAATCAAAAACCCGGCGGTGAAACTGTTTTGGTAAGTACAGGTATTGTGACAGACGGTGAGTTTAAAAATGACATGGCGACAAGAATCCTTGCTCTTGCTACATTTGATACTGCAGAATGCCTCACTAATGGTGTCCCCAACGCCACTGGAGACGAAACTCTAGTGCTGACAGGTCAATAATCTATAAGTTATATATAGTACATAAATTTTGGATAGAATTTCAGTGTTTCCACCAGCTTAAGCACAAGGACGATGCTATGCATTTGCCTTCGGCATTAATTCTTCAAGCGAAAGATGTCGATGCTGACTTTACACATAAGCATTGCCAGCAGTATACTTAAAATTGCTAGTGGTGGAAGTGAGCCGCCTGCAATTGCTAAACTAAGAGCTAACGCCACTGCACCAATAAGCAATCCACTGAGGCGACGGCGACATCCAGCCACCCAGATCACGCCAATGGAACTCATGTAAAGTGCGACACCACCACATAGTGCCCAGCGTGTTCCTACCCAGAGAAAGCGATGACTTGCTTCGTAAATTGTTTGTTGAATCCCAACAGCTACTAAAGTCAGTCCCATAATGATTGGCAAATGTCCGTAGTTGTAAATATGGACTGAGCGGATGTCACGGATCACTATCGACGTTTCCTGAAAGTTAAAGTATAGCCACCACAAACAGGCGGCAATGGCAAAACCTTCTACAGCAGCAAAAGTTGTAATTAAATTCCAATTCGTACTTGATGTAGCTGTCGCAACAGAAACAACCTCCTCACCTAGCACAATCAGTGTTAACAAACCAAACCGCTCTGGTAGGTGAGACGGATGTACGGGTGTTTTTGCAAATGCACGGGAGCCGAGAATTGGCGTCAGCAGTTCGATCACCATTGCCACAGCCCAAAAGACGTAGCGAATTGGCTGTGGTGTAATAATAGAAACTAACCAGAGACTAGTACTGGGTACGTAAGAGGTCAGATATAGCTTAAAGTTAGCCCAAGCAACGTCAACATGACGCGCCGCTCGCATATACAGCATGAGGACGATCGATCTGACAACTACATACGAAAGGGTAAAACCAATCGCTCCAGCCCCAAATGCATTGTGAATATTCGCGGCTAAAAATATGACAGCCAGCATCCCACTCAAAATTAACAGGCGGTGAATGACATCATCGACATCATAGCGATCGGCGTAGAAAGTGACGAGTACCCAAGTCCACCAGCAAGGCACAAATAGTGCGGCAAACTCCAGAAAGCCCACAAACGAAAGATTTACTTTTAAAGTGTTACTCAGAGTTGCAACAACTATGACAAATACCAAATCAAAGAATAACTCGATCCAACTGGCATGGCGCTCTTGTTCAGCATCACTAGTAACACGTAGACGCGGTCGTCTCCATCTTGTCATACCTTAATTTGTCATCTCCAAGAAACTTCTTTCAACACGATTAAACAAAAGTGCGATCAATGTAGCACCACCGCCAGTCCTCTCCTGGCTCAATGGACTGAACAATGGGATGTTCTGTCACGTGGAAATGCTTAGTTGCGTGTTTATTTTTTGACGAATCACAGCAGCCAATGTGACCGCAAATTAGACATTTGCGCAGATGCACCCAGCGATCGCCCATTTTCAGACACTCCTCACAACCCTTTGCACTGGATTCTACTTCATGGATCTGATTCAGATGTGTGCATGTACTCATAAAATCCTCGTTGTTTATGGAAACTTTTAATAGCTTACCTGTTAGTTAAAATAATTCAAACTCTGGTGATGGAGAAATCTGACAGCCAGATAAAATTTTGCTTTGATATCATGTTCGGTTGAACACTTATAATATTGTTTGTAGTTGCGCTACTCGCAGAGTAGCGCAACTACGAACCTATTTTTTACCTCTAACTTATCTACCGAACATGATATGAGAGTCAAAAAGCAAAGACAGCTCTAGTACTAAGTGTTAAGCTGTTCCACACCTAGTTTGCATATAATGGAAATAGGATAAAGTCGTAAAGC
>JAQYWO010000232.1 GCA_029379215.1 Rhizonema sp. PD37 | reverse complement strand
GTTGGAAAAGTGGGTTTATAAAGCTTTGAATTTTTATAAATAAGACAGAATTTATATAAATTTGATAGTATTTTTTTGATTTTTTTCCTTTTTATTTGTAGTCTTTATTATGTTCCGTAAGTTATAAATCATTATATTTTTATAGCGGCTAAGTTGTCTGAGACTTAGAGCAGATTTGAAAAATCCTGTTTCTTCGCCGAAATATTTTAGGTCCCCTTGATATGTTGTGCGAAATTCAATCATCTTCTCAGACTTGCCAAATTGCGATACGGATGGCAACGGCTGCCATCCGTATCGCACTCATACAGTAGTTTTATCAGTCTTATACATGGGCTTTCTCTAGAATTCCTGTAAAATTGCCGTAAGCGTTAATCAACGGTGTTCCTAGTGGATAGTTTATTGATGTTGAAAATAGTAAATTATATAAAAGAAGAGTGCCATGTCAGGCTCAAGAGATCGAGATAGTGGATGGGGACGGCTTACTCATGGGGCTCCTTTAGCAGTATTTGTTGTAGCCGCACTTTATATTATTATTAAGCTTTTACCGATATTAGAATTGGTTGCTCTAGCAGCGCTTGTTGCTCTAATTCTTCGTACTACTTTGCTGTGGTTACTGAAGTTTGTGAAAGTGCCTTGGATAGCAGTGATGATACTTCTTGGGGTGGTTGTCGCCTTTTTCTTATTCCTTGGTTTCGTGGTAGCTCCTAGCATATACGAAGAGGCTTTGACATTAAGCACATCATTACCGGATTACCTGAATAGACTGATTAGTTTATCTCGCGAACTCCATAGTCGTGCTAGTTTTATTCCCGATTTATCTCAAGGTTTAGAGCAGTTAAAAGGTTTACTTAACCGAGTTGTTTCTTTCTTTCCACTCATCCTCAGAAGTACTTTGGATGTGTCGATTGATACTGTAGCTACCTTGATCCTCGCCTTATACATGGCGTACAACCCTAATTCCTTAATTCAAGGAATGCTGCGCTTGGCACCGCGTAGGGAACACCCTCGAATTATCAAGTTACTCAAAACTATCGAGAGGAGACTTGAAGGCTGGCTTTTAGGTACGGGATTGGGAATGCTAATTATTGGTGGTGGAGCCATGATTGGACTCTGGATTCTCCAAGTTCCCTTGGCTATCTCTTTCGGTCTCATTGCTGGAATTATAGAAGTTATTCCTTACTTTGGCTCTATTGTCGGTACACTTTTACCAGCCTTAGTAGCACTTACTATCTCACCAGTTAAAGCTCTACTTGTCGTAGTCTTCTTCTTGATTTTAAACCAAGTCGATGTTCACTTCATCCAGCCTATAATCATGGGTCAGCGAGTACATCTACATCCAATAGTAGTTATCCTTGCCTTCTTATCTTTCGGTAAACTTCTAGGATTTATCGGTTTGATTATAGCGGTTCCCGCAGCAGCAATCATTATGAGCATATTTGAGGAGTTAACTGCTCCAATTCCTGAAGAAGAGAAATCAGAACTCGCAGACAGCCCATGATTGCTGCTTTTCGCTCCTAGGAATGCTGGAGCATCCTCTATAGTATAAACGCGCTTTACAAAATGAATTAACCGTGGATGGCGGGATGTTGTATAGACGCTTTTAGCGGTGAGGCAGCGCTACAGAAGGGTTTCCCGCAACTCACGGCGACTGCGTCAGGGCTTTTTGTCAGACATCGACGAACTTGAATTGCCGCAACTGCTTACCAATTCTTAGAAGCAATGGGCTAGAAGGTCGTTGTTATTATTAATCAGATCGGCAAATATTTAAAGACTTGTCTTAGCTTGATCTTTTGTGTTATAAAACACAGTAAAGAAAATACTTAAAAAAAGCAAGGACTGGTATGTAGTAGGAAGAGGGAAACCCATTCAGTTGTACAGAGAAGCCAGCGCTTTTCGGCAATGGGAGTTCCTAAGTCATAAGTAAAACTCCATACCTCATGCCATCTACCACATCGCATCTGCTATCTACTGTTAAGTCATAAATAGAAGAAAAATTACCATTAGAGAAATGGTTAATTTATTTTTTTCATAGATTTATCAGGAATTCCGGAAACAGGGGAAATGTTAGGAAACCTATATAAGCAGAGACTAAGTAACTAGCCAATGACCCAATACATGATCGGTAAAGTACTGCAAGGGCGTTACCAAGTCGTCCAAAGCTTGGGTGCAGGTGTATTTGGACAAACATATGTTGCGATAGACATTGAAACTCCAGAGAATCCCAAGTGTGTTATTAAACAGCTAAAAGCGAATAATAGCGAACCCAGCTACGCAGAAACTCTGAGGTTGCGCTTTCTCACTGAAACCGAAACCTTAAGGTTTCTTGGACAACACGAGCAAATTCCCCAACTCATCTCTCACTTTGAGGAAAATGAGAGCTTTTACTTAGTCCAAGAGTTTATTGAAGGACATTCGCTAGCTGCAGAACTGCCTACAAATCAAGATTCAGAATGTCTTTGGAGTGAAAGCGAAGTTGTCGAATTTTTACGCGAAACCTTGAAAATTCTACAATTTGTTCACTCTCAAGAAGTTATTCATTGTGATGTTAAGCCAGAAAACTTCATCAGACGTGCTTGTGATAGCAAGTTAGTTCTTATGGATTTTGGCTCGATCCAGCCAGTTGATTTTGCGTTAGATTCGGTATTACCTATATACAGGATTCCTGTAACCTCTTTGGGGTACATACCACCAGAACAATTTATTGGTCAGACACAGCCTAATAGCGATATTTTTGCTTTAGGCATGATTGCAATTCAGGCTTTAACAGGGCGTACACCACGGCAATTAAATAAAGTTGAGCCAACGACTAATGAGATTATTTGGCGTTTGAACGATGTATTTGTCAGCGATTATCTGGCTGCTATTCTGTGCCAAATGATTAGCTACGACTTTAAAGACCGCTATCAGTCGGTAACCGAAATCTTACAGGCGCTCGGGCAAATGCCATTGGAATGTGGCAAATCGCAAATATTAGAAGTGGAGTACACCTTATTACAAAAGGGAGAAAATGATTATTATCAAGACGAGTTAACTGTTCCTAGCAATCATCATCCCTCTTCAAACGTATCGCCCTTACTTGTGGGAATGAAAGTGGGATTGGCAGTTAATTCTTTTATGTTGGGATTTGGGGTGTATTCTTTAATGAATCATTCTCCAGCAAACCAAGAAACAGAAACTTTATATAAAGCAACGGAAGAATATCAAGCAGGAGATTTGTCAGGAGCTCTCGCTCTGGCTAAATCAATTCCTTCCACTAGTCATATGTATCCAGAGGCACAATCCACCATCGAAGAATGGCAAAATCAATGGCAAATGGCTGCTCACCAATATCAAGTCGCTGAAAAAGCTTTTCATGAGAATCGATGGTCAGATGTACTTCATGCAGCTCCTCAAGTCCCTGATATTTTATACTGGCAATCAAAAACAGACACACTAGTTGAGCAAGCACAAAATCATCTCGAAGCACGAACACAAGATTTATTAGCTAAAGCCTCTGAAAAAGCCAAAATACATGAATTTAACGAGGCTTTAGACTATCTTCACCAAGTTCCCAAAGACGCCTCTGATCACAGAGTTCAACAGAAGTTAGCGGAATATAACCAGAAGCAGCATATTCGAGCAACCCATTTGTTACAAAAGGCATATGATCAAGCGGAAGTGAGTGATTTCGATGGTGCGATGAAGTTTCTTCACCAGATTCCTAAAGGTGCTTCAGTCTATAAAACTGCTAAAAATAAGCTGATTGAATATGCTCAAAAGCTGCAAATTCAGAATGAAGGTCAAAAGATAGCTTCATTAAGAATGACTGCTGCCTTAGACAGAGTTGAGCCATTCATCGGTAACAGTTCTACGAAGACGTCACAATCTTCTGAACCTGGTAGCTTCTTGCAAGAGGCGAATATTCGGTAGAAATGAGCAGTTAGCAGTTAACTGCTAACTGTTGTTATTTTCTATACCGAATGTAGTGAGAGTCTGTTTGAGGTGTGAGATGACGGAGATGTCTAAATGTCTCCTGGTTGCTGCAACGTGTTCGCCTTTAACTTTTCTTGCGCTTGGTTACGGGCGTTTATTGCTTGTTGATAATCTGGCTTGAGTTTAATTGCTTTGTCGTATGATGCGATCGCATCTTGGTAATGCTGCAAATTCAATAGGGCATTCCCTCTGCTGTACCATGTCTCGCTATAATCTGGCTTATAACGAATTGCTCTATTGTACGATGCGATCGCATCTGCGTATTTCTTTAGATTATATAATGAATTTCCCTTATTATACCATACTTGATAATCATTTCGCTTCAATTCAATTGCCTTATTATAAGATGCAACTGCTTCTTCGTCACGTTGCATTTGATGCAGTGACCAGCCCCGATTGTACCATGCTTGATAGTTATTGGGACTATATTTAATAACTTGATTAAAAGATTCTATTGCTTCTGGATAACGTTGCAAATTAATCAGGAGATTACTTCTTGACAACCAGGCTTGCTGATAATTTGGTGTGTATTGCACTGCTTTGTCATAGGCAGCAAAAGCATCTTGATAGCGTTGGATGTTAACTAATGCATTGCCTCGATTGTACCATGCAAGCGAATAGTCAGATTTGAATTCAACAGTTTTATCGTACGCAGCTATTGCCTCGTCGTACCTTTTTAAATTATGTAGTGCCCTAGCTTTATTATACCAAGCTTCATAAAAATCTTTTCTTAATTCAATAGCTTTTTCATAAGATGTAATAGCTTGATTATATTGGTTTAAATGACTTAAAGCTTCACCTTTAGCATTCCAAAGTTCTGGAGAGTTATTTTCTAACTGTAAAGCTTTATCAAAAGAGGCGATCGCTTCAGGGTATCGCTGCAACTTAAAAAGCGCAAAAGCACGTCCGCTCCAAGCGTCTAAATAATTTGGCTTAATTTGAATTGCTTTATCGTAAGCTACAAGTGCTTCTTTATAGTCTTTTAATTCTGACAGAGTTTTAGCTTGACCATTCCATGCTACAGCATAATCTGGTCTAATTTGGATAATTTTTTCATAGGTAGATAAAGCATCTTTATAACGTTGTAATTCATAAAGTGTATTTGCTTGCTTGTACAACTCTGTAGCATTAGCAGAGTTGATTGCCTGAACGATATAAACAGATGTGACAATCCCTATTCCTATACAACTTAGTCCTAATACAGAATTTCTAAGTAACTTTTTGGAAAATTTAGGGAAGATTTTGATTGGTGGTGGAGTGTAAACATTTAATGGAACTGTTTGATGGGGTTTTTTCCAATCAGTAATTGCTTGTAAGGCGACTGTTGCGGAGGAATAACGTTGGCGAAAATCATACCGCACCATTTTGTCTAAAAGTTTAGCAAAATCATCGCTTACTTTTGTATATTTTTGCCAGTTAAGTTCATTTGTATCGGCATCTTTTTCAATTTGCTCAGGTGTTAACCCAGTTAGAGCTTGAATACCAATGATTCCCAAAGCATAGATATCACTAGAAAACTTTGGATCACCTTGAGCTTGTTCGCTCGGAATATATCCGGGGGTACCGATAGCAACAGTAAATTTTGTGTTTCCGCCTGGAGTTATCACCTGGGTTGTAATTTGTTTGACGGCTCCAAAATCTATTAAAACTAACTTATCATCTTGCTTACGTCTCAGTAAGTTTCGCGGATTGATATCGCGGTGAATGACTTTCTGTTGATGAACAAATTGCAAGATTGTCAAGATTTCTTGTAATAGGGAAATGACTTGTTCTTGGTTGAAGATTTTTCCGGGAGTGAATTCTTGACTCAAGTCATGACTTTCAATAAATTCCTGTACGAGATAAAATTCTTCGTTTTCCTCAAAATAAGCTAAAAGTTGGGGAATGCGATCATGAGTACCCAACTGATACAAAACTTGGGCTTCTGTATCGAATAAACGTCTAGCTGTTTGTAAAGTTACTGGATCTGTCGCTTGGGGTTTGAGTCTTTTCACCACACACTGAGGCGAGCCTGGTAAATGAGTATCACAAGCAACAAAGGTTTCTCCAAATCCCCCTCCTCCTAAGTAGCTAATAATTTGGTATCGTCCAACAAGTGTGTGTCCTAGCATTTGGTTTGCAAGAGTGAGAGCGCGATACAAGAGAGTGAGAAATGAATAATCAGGAGTGAGGAGTTAAAAATAAGTCTCTGAGCAAAAAAGAATTACTATGATATAGTCACTCCTCACTCCTACACAAACCCGTGCCAACTAAGTATCTATAATTTCTAACTCATTTAAAATTATAATGATTCCTATCAGTGATAATATTGTAAGTCGCGGAAAGCCAAGAGTTATTTACTGGCTGATTGGCATTAATTTAGCCCTCTTCTTTTGGGAACTAAAACTAGAGAACAGCGGTGAATTAAGCTCTGTTGTCAACAGTTGGGGTGTCATTCCGGCGCTTTTTAATGCAGCGGTCGCAAATGCACTGTCTGGTAACCCAGCTGCTGGGATAGTGGTACTATGGCGTTTGACCTCACTGCTGCTGGGAATGTTCCTTAACGGCAGTTTTAGTCAAATTTTAGGTAATTTGATATTCTTATGGGTTTTTGGCAAAAATGCCGAAAATATTCTCGGACATAAATTATTTCTAGTATTTTACTTATGTTCCGGCATTTTTACAGGTTTATTTCAAATTATTACCGAACCTAGTTCCAGCTTACCGTTTATTGGGGCAAATGGAGCGATCGCCTCTATTTTGGGAGCCTATCTCTTCAAGTTCCCTAAAGCAAAAATTGATACAATTCTTCCTTTACTAATTATATTTATACCAGTAGAATTACCCGCTTTTTTACACGTATGTTGGTGGTTTGTGCAACAGTTATTTTACAGTGTTGGTAGTTTAAACATTTCTGGTGGTAACAACCCTACTAGTATCGGTTATGGATCGCAAGTGGCAGGATTATTAGTGGGTGCAGCTGTGATGCGATTGGTGCAACAATTTAAAAGATCCCCGACTCATTAAAGAAGTCAGGGATTTAGGAGATAGAAGCTTAAGAGGTTGCTTGATATGAGTAAACTGAGAATACCTAATTTTCCAGATATGCAGATGGGGCAAGTCATCGTTACCCTGACAATAACTAACCGTATTGATCGAGTTTTAGCTGAACGAGGCTTTATACCTACCGAGCAAGTTCGCTCCAGCATCTTAAACGATGTCTTAGTTGATACAGGCGCGACTTTGTTATGTTTACCTGCTGCTGCGATCGCTCAGCTTGGTTTAGTCTTGGGAGGAGAAGCAAGCGTAGAGACGACAGCAGGAGTTCAAAAGGGACGGATTTTTAGAGATGTTGAGCTATGTTTTGCGGATCGTCAAGGTACTTTTGATTGTTTAGAACTTACAGAAGTCCCTTATGCCTTATTAGGTGTGATACCAATGGAAGTTTTAGGTTTGGAACCCGATCTAAAAAATCGTCAATTAAGAATGTTGCCAATGAACTCCGAACAAACATACCTTAGCATTTTATAAATGAACAACCAAAAAAATGAGTAAAACTCAATTTTTCCATCGCCTGAGAACCTTAGTTATTGCCCTCACACTGATTGCATTGTTTGTTGGATGTTCCTTAATTAAATTACCGACAAGACAGCAACCAGGAGCGCCAAATAAGAGTGTTCATCTCATGTTGGGAAATCCTACTGATGCTAAAGAAAGTATTGCTAACTCTGACAATTACTTAATGGTTAAACCTCAGTATGCACTATCATATAATAAAAGTAACGAAACTGCCAACTGGACAAGCTGGCAGCTGAATAACTCGTGGTTGGGCACAATAGATCGTCAAAATAACTTTCGTCCTGATGCTACCCTTCCTGTTGGTTGGGAGCGAGCGACTCCCAGTATTTATACTAGTTCAAGATACGATAAAGGTCATATTGTTCCTTCCGGCGATCGCACTAGAACAATAGAAGATAACTCCGCAACTTTCTTAATGACAAACATCATACCGCAAACGCCGGACAATAACCGAAGAACTTGGGAAAGTTTGGAAAGCTATTGTCGGCAACTTGTAAAAAGCGGTAAAGAACTTTACATTATTGCCGGAGTTCTCGGAAGTCAAGGCAAACTCCTCAAAGGCAACGTGACAATTCCGGCTTCAACTTGGAAAATTATTGTTGTCTTAGATCGTCCGGGTGCTGGTATAAGTAGTATTACTTCTAACACTCGCGTAATTGCTGTCAACATACCTAATCAACAGGGAATAAACCCTGACTGGAAAGCTTACCGAGTGAGTGTTGACAAACTAGAAGAACTAACTCGCTATAACTTTCTTTCTAATGTTCCCATACATATTCAAGACATCATTGAGGACAAAATAGATATCAGCCTGTCTAAAGCAGTGAAATCTTCATAAAGGCTGCTGCTCAGATTCAAGGGCAACTTTTACGAAGTCGGGAATCTAATTGTTCATTATGTTTCCACAACAAGGGTTGAAAGACCGACTGAATCACCTGTGGACGTTTGTCCTATAATATAAACATTAATCTCTATTGTACCCAGACGATAAACTTGTAGATTGCTGAGATTACTTTTAAGTGTTAAGACAAGAGCTTGATATTTTTTAGCAGTTTCTTGTTCCTCTGGACTTTGCCAATCTTCTACAGTCGTCGCCTGCCTAAAGAAACTTTCCAATGGTACAACTTCAATGGGTGTATCTTGTGGATGTGCTGTCTGTTGTATAACCTTTTCAGCAGTGACAGATGTCATACCTTCCCATAGGAAAACATCAAACGGGTAATCGGACTCACTGATAAACATCAAGTCACGAGATGCCGCTTTTAGTTGCTCAATAATTTCTTGATTAGTCATAGATAACAAAAAAATGATTTAGACATAATTGTAGTAATTATGTCTTAAAGGAGTTGATGTAATTCTTGACAGACTGAATAAAGATAGGGAATATGAAATAATACAGTATATCCATAAAGCTGCGCTCATCTAATCTCCCTTTCAAAGAGGGATTTAGGAAACATGGTTTATGGTAACTTCACATCTAACCGATGTAAAACTTATCTTCTGTCGAGCTAACAAGGAGAGTATAAATGAATATCGAAAATTTAGAAAAAAATCTCATTTGCTTTGAACTCAGTGAAGAAGACGTTCAAGCAATCAGAGGTGGTAGCACTGAAGATGCGTCTGGTTTTAGGAATGAAGATACTGTTCATGGAGCATATCGCTGGCATTTCCAGTTCCCAATTACTTGTGTTGTCATCATCGGTCCTGGCGGTAAAACATATGGTGGTCCTATTCGGACTGTAAAACCATTTTCTGCAATAGACATATAAAGATAATCAACAATGAATATCGACAATTTAGACAACAACTTTATTAGCTTTGAACTCAGTGAAGAAGACGTTCAAGCAATTAGAGGCGGTGGTACTACTGATGATTTTGTTTCTAGTATTAGCAGAAGGATTTTTACAATTGTTATTACTGTTGTTCCTCCGCAAAAAGCTCCTTGGTATATTATCATTACAGATCTTCCAATAAAGAGGTTTGATTAATTGAGCCTTCGGTGAAATCTTTAGTAGGGGCTTTGAGTAATGTACCATACACAGAATGTCCCTACATTATTTTTAGAAATATTTACTAGCTCCATTAAATTACAAATCATCCAAATAGAATATTGGTGTAGCAAAGCTATGTTTTCTCAGCAGCTAGTGCCTAACTAACAATTATTAAGTACAATAATGAATAATATTAGCGATTTAGTAATTCATTATCTTCAACGTTATAACTGCCATGTTAGTGAAGAATACATAGCAGTTTTGAGAGAGGCATGTGAGATTCACCCACCTCCTCATGCTCAGGCATGGTATGGGAATATGTATCGCCAGTACGCCCGCAAGCCAGAGTGGTTCGCGAATTCCCTGATCGTCAATGCCGTTGAAGAAGGAAATGGTTCCAAGCAGGTTTGGCAATTCTGGCAACGTGTTGGCAACCAAGATTTTGCTAAGCGCATTCGCGATCACTCTATTGACGAATCCCGCCACTCAAAGATGTTCGCGACTCTTGTTAATATACTTTTCCCGATGAGTTTAGACGAAGAGCTGAGGACACATTTGAAATCCTTCTCTCCTGAATACAGTCAGGAAAAGCATCCATCGACAACACTTGTTTCTGCTGAAGAAGTTATGGAAGAGTCGTTAGTTATGGATGAATTGATCCAAATAAATTTACTTGAAATCCGGGCATTAATTTTACAACTCTTGTTGCGCCCTGTGCTGCAAACTTATGCGAAACCTGAAGATGTAGCTAAAGTGACTCGAATGTCTGATCAGTTCATCTTTGATGAGACAAAGCATATCGAATATTCTGCCTACTGTATGGGAGAGTATATGAAGTGGGGTGACTTCGATTGGATGCGGGAAAAAACGCTCCAACGTCAACTTAGTGTCAATGAAATGTTCCCAGTCAGCGTTGACAATGACGATTCTATTGGCACAACTATTTTGAAAATAGGGAGTGGAGAGTAGTTAGAACTGCTATACGTGGGCAAAAAAAGCCTCTCATCGCGAGAGGCTTAAAAAATGAGTTTGAAAATTCTCAATTTTAGACGAAAATTACGGCAACAGCGCCTCCGATTGCGGAAAAGATGGCTGAGACGACTGCTGTAGTGAATAGCCACCAAGCGGCTGATGCAGCCGCTTTTCTGGTTTCTTCTGCTTGGCGCTGTGCTTGGTGCTTGACTTCTTCCAAGCGTCGCTGAGCTTCATGCTGTATGCGTTCTGCCCTTTCGAGAACACTATTTCTCGCCCGTTCAATTTGATCGATAAGCCGGTTCGCATCTTCCTCGGAAATATCGTCTCGAGAACTCATGATGGCAACCAGGGTATCGCGATTAAAAGAAGACAAGCGATCGCGCAACGATTCAAACCCAGCCTGAGGATCATCAAACAACTGGCGAACGTCACGTTTGACGCCATCATAGTTGAGCTCTGGACGATCAAGGGAGTTGAGGTAATTGCGTATGCGGCCAAAAACTCCATCCACTACGTCTTGAATGCGCCGTTGGATGCCCCGTACTTGCTCGACAAACTGCTCTTGCACCGAGACTATATTATCTGCAATTTGTGCTGCTTCCTCATCAGTCATATCCTCGCGAATTTTTAACAAGGCGATGACGGTAGATCTGTCAAAATGAGAAAGGCGATCGCTGAAACTTTCGATCCCCACTCGCGGATCGTGCAACAATAGTTGTAAGTCTCTTTTGATACTTTCAGGATTCAATTCTTCCTTACCCGTTTGTCGCAGGTAATCTTGCAAATAAGTTTGGAAAGTTTGCACTCTCTCCTGAGTCCGAATCGCTAAACGACGCGGCGCACGTACAACATCGCGAATCGACGTTTGTACTGAGTCGATGATCTGATTGACTTGCTCTTCGCTCAAGTCTTGACGTTGACTCAGTAATTTTACTAAAGTATCACGGTCTATCTGCGACAAACGGCGACGCAGTCCCATAGCACCCTCTTGCGGATTTTCAAACAATCTGCTAATGTCTCGCTGAATTCCTTCTGGGTTCAGTTCTTCTTTACCAGTGTTCCGCAGGTAATCCGCAATAGCTGTCGTCGTGGATTCGTATTGCTCCTTAGCTTTATCCGCAACAAGTTGAGGTGCTTGGCGGATATTATGCCAGGATTGTTCTACTGAATCAATAATTTGATTGACTTGATTTTCATTCAAGTCTTCCCGTTGACTGAGTAATTGCACCAAGGTATCGCGATCAAAGCGAGATAATCGCGCTTTAAGTGCGGAAATTCCCTCTTGCGGATCGCTCAAGAGGGTTTTGAGTTCTGTGCTAATCGCATTGGGGTTAAGTTCATCTTTACCAGTATTTCGCAGATATGACTCTAAATTTATCCACAGCGTTTCTGCTTGATATTTCGCCTGTTCTGCCAATCCTTGGGATTCGACTAAGACTTGTTCCCGTTGTTTTTGCAAGTCATCAAGAATTCTGTCTGCTTCCTCTGGATAAATATCATTACGTTCCAGCAGAATTTCCCGCATCTCCTGGCGATCAAATTGAGACAAACGCCGGGACAGAGTTTCGTGATCGGCGTCTGAATCTTCCAAGAGTGGTTTGAAATGCTCATGAATGCTTTCTTCAGTCAAATCTGCCTTGGGTGTGACTAGCAGATAACTTTCCACTCGCCGTTGTAAGTCACGTACTACTTCTTTCTCTTCTGCAGCAACGACGGTGAACAGTACTTCTTGTCGGGTAAGTTCTAGCCGCTCAGCAATTTGCTGAATTTCCGTTTGCGTCAGCAGACCCCGTTGTTGCAATATATTAATGAAATCGTTTTTGTTGAGTTGTTCGAGTTCCCGCCGTACTGTGCCTGGATCGGCGGCTGGATCGTAAATCACATCGCGGAATTCTTCGACGATTTTCTCCCCTTTCAATTGCCAAGCATAGGTATTGAGCAGGTAATTTTCGACATCAGCGCGAATTGGACTATAAGGCTGCGATGGTTTAGGAGTAAGAGCTCCTAACTTATCAGTTTGTTTAGAGACTTGATTTTTAGCAGTGGAGAGAACACCTAAGATTTTTTCTACGTCCAAATCTGACAAATCGGCTCGCCCCATTACTATGCCCATCAGTCCTCCAAGTCCTTGTTGGAGTGTTTGTTGAAAGGGATTTGTCGATTCAAAGTTGCTTGCTTTTTGGTCAGTTTGTTGTGTAGAACGCCTCTCGGCAATTAGCTGATCCAGCTTGGCGTTAAGTTCATCTGTCTTGGCTTGTCCTGATGGCATAGATTTGACATAGTCAATCAACTCACCCAAGCGGTCTTGTTGAGGTTCGTGCTGACTGACGACTTGCTGCCAAACACCATATAATGTATCGACAACGCGGTTAACGTCTTTTTTTGAAAAGTCGGTACGACTGCTGACTAATTCAACAAACTTTTGACGATCAATGTTGCGGAGATCTGTAGTACCTGCGATCGCTTTCAATTGCGGATCGTTTAATAAATTTTGAAATTCACCCTTAATTTTAGATATGTCTAATTCCGGGGGACGTACCATTTCTAAATAATCTTCAACACTGTCCCGGATTCTATTTGGATCGATTGCACCGCCTATTTCCCGACGTACTGCTGATGCTGCTGCTTCTGCAGTTGCGACAACTTGCTGATTCACTGCTTTGGCACCGAGTGCGGCAGTCGCTGTCCCCATAATCGCTTGAAAGCTTGAAGTTGCAGTGTTTACCACTGAACCAACTAAGGAACCTACTGTTGTAGAACTCACCCACATCAGGAGCAAAAAGTATGCTCCCCAAATCACTAACCCCAGAATTGCTCCCAATCCGGGACTTAATGCCAACAAACTGAGTTTTACTGCTAGAAAACAGGCAATTGCCAAGGCAACCGTCACCGTGACTACCGTCCACATTCCTACCAGAGTACCAATTTTGCGAATTGTACCACCTAAACTTTCCGCTTCCCCATGACTTGAATCTGAATCAGAGGAACGTCCTAAGTAGGAAATACCAAAAGCAACGGAGAGGTTCGTCAAAACTAACTGGAAAGCAAAAGCCAGAATGACACCCGAAATCACAGCTGTAAAAAAGCGTGGTCCTGAAATAATACCTGACGCCTGCGCTGGCGTAATATCTACATTTCCTGGAAGCTGTGCCACCCAAAAAAGCGGGTTGTACAGTCCCAGCGTTATTTGCGTACTGTGAAACATTCTATTTCCTTCCTCTAACCTTAAGTCAGTAGGGATAAAAGTTTACGTGAAAACAGAAATTGTATTTTATCGCAATACCTAACTCCTTAAGATCAGAATCCGGTACGCAAGGTCCTTTCTGCATCCATCCAAAGTCTGAAACTACCATACAGTGGGGGAC
>JAQYWO010000231.1 GCA_029379215.1 Rhizonema sp. PD37 | reverse complement strand
TAATTGGTCTGTCTATCCTTAATTCAAAAAAAAACTATATTCACATAATTTTTCTATTCATACTTGAAAAATCAGATTCTTTATCTAGTGTTTCTCATCAAGTCTATTTCAGAGTTCTTCGGATTTATAACTGTATTTATCCCTAAAAATTTGTGTAGTGATTTTAAAGGAATAGCTCGAAAATGCAAATTTATAGCTATTACTGCTCGTATTACTAATTAAGTACTGGTGTAAATTAATTCAAGATAAATCATCAATGGAAACAATACGGTTTATTTAAAATGACCTACCCTCAACTCATGTACAGAGAGAGGCGAAAATAGCTGCACTCTGTTGCAGAATAGTTACAACGGTTAAACCCACTTATTAAACTGTGAGTACCAGGTGTAATAATCGTTCTTCAGCTTTACTCTTTGCTTAGAAGTTTTTGCCGTACAGAATCAAATCCTCCAAATGCAAGGATAGTAAGTAATCCAGCGACAAAACTATAAGCACAAGTTGCTAAAATTATGGTTAATAAAAAATCCAAATTAATTTCTTGCAGTATCAAAAACACAATTACCATGAAAATGCTAATTAGTAGGGGACGACGCATCAGTCGCCATAAATGCAATGAAAATAGGCGACTGTATACAACATATGTAAATACGCTGAAGTTAGTAAAAGTCATTGCTAAATTCATCAGGGCTGCACCTAGTAGTTTATATTGAGAAATTAAAACCACACCTGCTAATCCTCCAACAGCAGTAGTGATTGTTACTTCTATGAGATTAAATTTCTCGAAACCATTTGCTATCAATAGGTAGCTAAATGAGCGTGAAAAATTAGATGTGATAAGTGATAATGAGATAATATGTAGAATTATAGTAGCCTGTGCAAAACTTGGGTCTTTATAAATAAATAATAATAGTTCTTTCCCAAAAAATAATAATCCTATAAAAAAAGGTAATCCCATACAAAGTAGGATTTCAATCACACTTTCTGTTGACTCACGCTGCTTGTCCTTTCCTAAGTATACTGCTTTTGACATATTAGGAAAAGCTGCCAAAGTTAAGCTACTAGAAATAATATAGAAAGGTTGCAGTAATTGAGACATAGCACCATAAATACCAATTAGCACCTCACTACCTAAGAGAGAAAGAATAAGTATGTCTATTTTGGCAGCGATAATACCTATTCCTTCAATCGCAAAAAATGTCCGCGTAGCTTTGATTGTGTTCCAGATAAAATCTTGGTTAATTTGCCATTTTGGTTTTATTATTCTTGTTAACAATATCCATTCAATTACCAAAATTACTGATTCTGAAAATATTAAGATGCCAGCAACATATTCAATTCCATAGTGGAGTTGCATTGCCCAAAGCATTACTACTAAACGCAGAATATAAACTGGCACAGTAGAGATAGCAATCAGGTGCATTTTCTCTTGAGCTTGGAAAATTGCCTCCGTGACGTTAGAAAGCGCAAACGGCACGATAGTCAAGCCCATAATATAACAAATAAATGAAGTGTCAGCAGTATAGTGTAGTATAAATACCACAACCACCAGTGCTGCATAACCGATAATACTGAAAACAAACTGCAGTAAGGTACCGTTTACTAAATAGACTGGCGTTATTTCTGGATCACGGGCTAGTTCTCTTGTAAACAAAGTTTTGAAACCTTGAGAAGCAAGGTTTACAAAAATGTAGTAATAGCTTATTGCCAGTAGGTATTGCCCTAAGGCATAAGCTCCTAGAGTACGAGCTATAGCCGCAGTGAGTACAAAGGTGACAATTCCTTGCGTTAGCCTATTCACTAACATTGATATAGAATTAACTGCTAGTTTGCGTCGTTCTGACATTGCCAACAAGCCTTTCTTAATTTGATGTACTTTAAGCTATAGAACTGCTATTTTATTTTTGAACAGATACGTAGGGTGTGGAACGTGCTACTCGTAACGTACCATTCTTAGGGGGAGGAGTGTGTTACAGACTTCGTCAAGAATGCACCCTACAATACCTAAGCTTGTTCAAAAATCAAACCGGACTCTTATAACTAACTGATAGAGAGCTTTCTGCTTGTGACTGTTGTAAACAAGTAGTCAATTTTTCAGCCAGAAACTTCACGTTTGGCTCTTCCATAAGAGTTATGTGGGTTGCTTCGGGTATGTGATAAATTTCAACTCCTCCAGTGGCAGCCTTACTCCATAACTGGGGATCATCTTCCGACTTTTGAAAACTACTCGTCGAGTGGAAAATAGTTACTTTGCCAGGATAAATTTCTGGAGCTATGTAGTTTCTGAAAGCTTGATGGTTAGCCGAAGCCACATCAATAATTCGTAGATCCAAAAATGAGCGCTTTATGTATCGCAAATAAAACTTGTAGAAAATACTTGCCTTCCCTACTCTTAGATGCCAGTTTATTCTTTCCGACAAATAATTTATTTG
Organism: Rhizonema sp. PD37; assembly: GCA_029379215.1. GTDB lineage: Bacteria > Cyanobacteriota > Cyanobacteriia > Cyanobacteriales > Nostocaceae > Rhizonema. The sequence continues at coordinate 11,451 of JAQYWO010000231.1, read as the reverse complement.
ATCTCGTGGTTTCAAATTGAGTAAATTGTTTAAATGTGCGAAGCTTGACTGCCAGAGAATTTTAAGTTGAATGTTATTAGCATCTCTACTCCATTGGGTAACAACAGGAGATCCAGCGTCAAATATAGCTAGCAACTTCACCTCCTGACCCTGTGCGTGAAGTTGTCGAGCAATTTCAAAAGCTATTAGACCACCCAAGGAAAAGCCCCCTACAAAATAGGGTCCTTGAGGTTGAATGCTTTGCATTTCTTTGATGTAATTAGATGCCATTTCTGGTATGGAGGTAAGTGGCGATCGCTTACCGTCAAGTCCTTGCGCTTGTAGTCCATAGAAAGGTTGATCTGGCAATAGATATTGTCCCAACTTCCGATAGAACAGGACATTGCCCCAAATAGCATGAATACAGAACAGAGGCTGTTTTGTAGGCTTACCCTGTTTAATCATCACTAACGATTCCCATTCTTGAGAAGATTCTTTTTGGTGTAGAATAGTCGCTAGTTCCGCAATAGTTTGTTTCTTAAAGAGAGTTGCTAAAGAGAGCCGAGTCCCCCAAGTCTTTTCAATTTCAGCAAACATGCGCATAGCTAGGAGGGAATGACCACCCAAAGCAAAAAAGTTGTCATGGATACCTATCTGTTTCAGACCCAAGACTTCTGCCCAGATAGCGACTAAAGTTTCCTCTGTGGAATTTATAGGGGTGTCAAAGTCAGTTTCTAAGGTAAGGTAAGATGTAGTCTGGCTGTCTCCTTTACCATTGTCAGTCTGAGGCGTAGTACCCAAGGAGACAAAATCACTAGGCGCACTGTACCCGAGCAAAGCACGACGGTCAACTTTGCCATTCGGCGTTAGTGGCAGGGCATCTAGTGTCACAAACGCCGAAGGGATCATGTACTTTGGCAGCTTTTGGGAGAGGAAGTCACGCAAGTCGCTAGATGTAGGTGTTTGATTTTGATGAGCGACAATGTAGCCAACGAGGCGTTTGTCTCCTGGTATATCTTCTCGGACGATCACAGCTATTTCCCGAATCTCTGGGTGTTTGGCTAGCAATATTTCAATTTCTCCCAGTTCGATGCGGAAACCCCGAATCTTTACTTGATTGTCAATGCGACTGATATATTCTATGTCTCCATTGGGCAGATACCGCGCTAAATCACCTGTTTTGTAAAGGCGAGAATTTGGTTCATTGCTCAAAGGATTGGCAATGAATTTTTCGGTGGTTAAATCTGGACGATTCAAGTAACCTTTAGCAAGACATACACCACCGATATACAGCTCGCCACTAATTCCAATGGGAACTGGTTGAAGATATTGATCGAGGATATATGTTTGCGTGTTACCGATCGGTTTTCCAATGGATATTGCAGGTTTTTGAGTGCCGACTATAAATTGCTGTTCGCTGACTTCATAGGTCGTAGCCCACACAGTAGCTTCAGTAGGTCCATACATATTCCAAACAGAGGAAACTCTGGCTAAAAGCTGGCTAGCTAATTCTTGGGATAGAGCTTCACCACCACAAAGAATCTTTAGCTGCGATTGACCATTCCATCCGGCTGCTAGAAGGAGGTACCAAGTAGCAGGGGTGGCTTGCATAACTGTAGCATTGGACTCCCTCAGCAACTTCAGCAGTCTGATCCCATCAACCGCCACTTCCCGACTGACTACGACTACCTTAGCCCCTAACATTAGAGGTAGGTAAAGTTCGAGTACAGCAATATCAAAAGAAATCGTTGTGACGGCTAGGAGGATGTCTTTGTCTGTCAATCCAGGCTGAAGTTGCATGGTACTTAAAAAGTTTGTGACAGCCTCATGAGTAATTTGAACGCCTTTCGGCTTTCCTGTAGATCCCGAGGTGTAGATGATATAAGCCCTATCCTTAATCACACTACTCAATAGATTCTCGTCATTCTCTTGAGAGATATTTTTCCAGTCAGTATCTAAGTAAACTACCTTTGCCTGATGCTCAGGTAATACGGACACTAAATCTTGCTGAGTTAGAAGCACTGGCATCTGTGAATCTGACACCATATATGCCAATCGCTCTTGAGGATAAGCTGGATCTAAAGGCACATAAGCTCCACCTGCCTTAAGAATCCCTAATAATCCCACAACCATTTCTAAAGAGCGTTCTACACAGATACCTATGGGGATATCCGCTCCAATTCCCAAATTTCTCAGGTATTGTGCTAATTGATTTGCCCGACTATTTAACTCTCGGTAGGTAAGTTGTTGTTCTACTCTGCCAGAAGCCTCACTGCGCTCGTCTACAAATACTATTGCTACTGCATCAGGGGTACGCTTTACCTGTTCCTCAAATAACTGATGGATACATTTATCTTGAGGATAATCTATTTGAGTATGATTCCATTCCACAAGTAACTGCTGTTTCTCCTTGGCTGTCAGCAGGGGTAACTCGGAAACACGCTGTTCTGGATTGGCAACGATACCTGCAAGCATTGTCTGGAAATGACCGTTCAATCGCTCGATGGTATCAGCATCAAATAAGTCAGTATTATATATCCATTTTCCTTCTAGTCCGTTGCTGGTTTGATTTAAAAATAAAGTTAAATCAAACTTCCCTGCGTTATTTTCTAATACCCAGGGACTTGCAGTTAAGCTGGAAAGCTCGATATTTTTTAGGGAAACATCTTCTTCAAACACAAGCATCACCTGGAAGAGCGGTGAATAGCTTAAATCTCGCGGCGACTGCAATTCCTCTACCAGCATCTCAAAGGGCAAATCTTGATGACTTTGAGCTAACACAGCCACTTTCCGCACCCGCTCCAGTAATTCTTGAAAGCTGGGATTTCCAGACATATCAGTCCGGAGGGTTACAGCGTTAACAAAAATAGCTGAATTGATGTGGCTAGTAATGGGAGAACCGACTACGATGTCTTCTGTGTCTGTATAGCGGTAGAGTAGGGTATCAAACGCCGCTAACAAAGTCATAAATAAGGTGACACCTTCCTGTCTGCTCAATGAGTTGAGTGCTTCGGTTAATTCCTGAGAAACGACAAAGGATTGAGAAGTTCCCCGGAAGGTTTGCTCTACAGATCGTTGTCTGTCAGTGGGTAGTGACGATAGAGGTGGCGCACCCGCGAGTTGTTGTTTCCAGTATGCGAGTGAAGGCTGGATTGGTCGTTCTCGCAATTTTGAGAGCAGAGCTTTATAAGAGACTTCGTAGATTTCTTGATCAACTACCCTTAATTTTGGGTCATAATTTAATAGCAATCGTAGAGTGCCTAGAGCCGCAACCCACTCCCCAGCTTGTACGTATCTCATTATTTCGTAGGGTAGTCGCTCGGCAAAAAGCTTAATCCATGCTTCCCTGCCCTGTTGATAAGCTACTGCATATTCTTTATTTCCAGTCTGCTCAATGTAGCTCCATTGCAGACTATGTGCACGTAGTCCACCTATGAGCATTTTAGCAGGTTTTCCTGATACATTATTACCGTTATAACGATATTCAAAAACTCTTTGATTGTGGAAGTATATAGGAAACTCACGAGCAACTCGGAGAAACAAATTATAATCTTCTAAAGGCTCTGCATTTGAGTAAAAGCCTCCTACAGACTCAACAGCATTCCGTCGAAAAATGACACAGGCACATTGAATTTTATGCTGACAAGCTAGAATAGTTTCATAACTAGCCACTTCTGGTTGATTGTCATATATTTCTTCTGTTGTAAATGAGCCATCAGGGTTAATTGATTGAAAAATATAACTACCAAAGGCAAACCCAACTTCTGGATGGTAATTGATGCAATTTACATTAATCTCGACGGCGTTAGGCAAAAGGCAGTCATCACTATCAAAAAAGATCAGATAATCTCCTTTACTAACCCGCATTCCAGTATTACGCGCACCAGAGATACCCTGGTTGCTTTGGTAGATATATTGTACGTTTGGGTAGCGATCGCAAACTTCTTTCGTTCCATCAGTTGATCCATCATCCACCACGATAATCTCAAATACAGGGTAGGTTTGACTGAGTACACTCTCAATTGCTTCTGGCAAAAATTGGGCACTGTTATATGAAGGAATAATAACTGATACCCTAGAGTAGTTAAAGTTAGGTAGTGCCTGATTCATAATAATTGGTTAATTTGTATTTTCAGATTTTGAAACAAGAAAAATTTATGAAATTTAATCACTCAATATCAAAGTTTTTTCTTCGTAAGCTTCTTGTCTGACAACTGATGCATACAGCGCTGCTAATGAAGAGATGTAATTTTTGACATCAAAGCACTCAACGCGACGGCGGGCAGCAGTTCCTAGCGAAATTCTTAACTCTTCATTTCTAATTATATTTTGCATGGCTTGTACCAATTGTTCTTGATTTCCAGGTTGTAATAATAAACCGTTCTGGTTGTGATTGATAACTTCTGGTATGCCACCGACTGGTGTGACAATCACAGGTAAACCCCAAGCCATTGCTTCTAACATTGACATGGGTAAACCTTCGTTATATGAAGGCAAAATAAAGACATCTGCTGCTGCCAGAAGAGCATCTCGTTGTACAGGCGTTAACCAAGCACTAATAGTAACTTTTTCCTCAACAGCTAATTCTTGAATGAGTTGTTGAGCCATTTCTAAATCTCCATTTCCAGCTAAAACTAATTCAGCGCGATTTCTATCTAATTCTGGCAGTGCGGCAAATGCCTTTATGAGATCAAATGCTCCTTTATCTTGCTTAGGGAAAGAAATAATAGACTTAGCAGCATCAAGTGCGCCACCACGTTTACCGATGCGACCTAAAAATACAAACTTTACCTGCTGTTTGTCTCTTCGTTGTGGAATGTTTGAGGGTAAATTGACAGGATTATAAAGCACTGTAGTTTGATGTTCATCTAGCTGTAATGTTTCTATAAAATAATTTCTCCAATTTTCAGAAAGAGCAATGAATTTATTGCATTTACCAAATAATAGAGCAATTATTATTTGTGCTAATCTAGGAATTCCAGCAAAAAATTCTTGATAGGTTGCACCGTGGGAATGAAGGATAAAAGGCTGGCGAAAAGCCAAGATAATAAGTACAAGAATTAGTTTTCTAAGAGTACTGCCTCTTTCTGAAAAATGAATATGAACTAAGTCGGCTTTTCCTCTCAATAGCGTCCAAAAAAGTGTTTTAATTGCTTTGAGAAAGACTATGGCATTCTGTACTACAGATCCTGGAGCAAATGTGCCAACATGATGAATTTGTATTTCTGGAGGTGCATTTTCGAGAATAAGTTTTTCAACTGATGTAATTCCTCCCTGAATATCAAGACTAGCGCCAAGCATTAACACTCTGATGATTTGCTGTTGACTATCAGTAGATTTATACATAAAATTTGATAACTCCATTATTTTGGTACTTAAGCTTGTAGCAATACACTTTTTACGTCTATCTTTACGGAAAGCCTAAAGGCGAATGCGCTCTTATTTGAGACAAAAAATTATTGGGGCTAATTTTTGATTGTGACTGCGGTATGCGTAGCGAAAAAAATATTGCAACCTGGATAACAAAGAAAAAGTTATTTTGGATAATAAGTGTGCTTTCTGTGAGATTTGCTAGCACAATATATGTGAGAAACATTGCTGGCCAAAATCCGTCAGGTGTTTTCATTAACCTGATGTAAGCTAATCCCTTCTGGAAACTTGTTACGAAGTCAATTAGATAGATTGAGAAGCCTATTAATCCCAACTCAAGGAAAAGATCTAAAAAGCCATTGTGGCTATTTGGTGGTGTCCAACCTGATGCATACCAGATATCAGCAGATGGACCATCTAAGCCTCTCCAGAATGCACCAAATCCGTAACCTAGCCAAGGACGTCGCCAGATTTTATCTAAGATAAAGGGCCAAAAATTTGTCCGTCCAGTAAGTGTTAAATCTTTACCGAATAAAGCTGCGATCACTTCTGCATTAGCAGATACCAATGAATACAAGATTGTACTTGTTGTTGTGATTCCCATCAAGGTAGGAATCATGAAGTCATAGTGCCATCTTAAAATCCTAAAGAATAATAATTCAACTATAAGAATTAAAACATTAATTAGGGGTGATGATGCTTTTGAAAGTATGATTAGCAATACCGAAAAAAACAATCCAATCCAAAATACCCAGCGTTTTTTTTCTGCTCCAAGCGCCAGTAGTAAAAACACAATTGTACTAGGAGCCATGACTTTGCCAAGAACGTTCTTATGGTTATAAATTCCCCGCCAAGTTCCGTAATGAACTCCACCCATCAACCCGTATTTTGGCAATCCCACAGCAAACAAACAACTTGCAAATATGGCTATAGCAAATGTCCATGCTAATAACTGTAACTGCTCTTTTAAGCTATAGCGGCTAGCTAAGTAGAGTGAAAACAAAATTGTGCCGAATAGGGCTATACTACGGCTTTTGGTTATGTCAGGTGCATCAGACCAGAAAAAGGAGAAGACAGCTAGTCCTACCAATAGCCAGATCAACTTATCTTTAGTAATGACCTTAATTACCTTTTTCCAGCGTATAACAAGTAAGCAAAAGGTGATGAAATAAATAACTAAGAAGATCAACTGAATTAAGGCAAAATCAGAACCGCCTTCGACTTCGCCCCCTTCACTTGCCCCTCCTGAAAGAATGACAACTAACGGACCTCCTGAATAATGGATTAAAGAGACAACAGTGAATGCCTTTTCGGCAAATAGTAAAAGTTTTTTCATCAACCGATACGTTTGGTATTTTTAGCGGCGATGGCGTGTTTGTAAACTTCAACAGTTTGATCTGCTATATTCGACCAATTCAAGTCTTGCTGACAGCGAAGCACAGCCGCCGCTTGCATCTGGCGCTGCTTTTCAGGATCACTCAACAGCTGAATGATGGCATCAGCAAGGGCGCGAACATCGCGGGGCGGTACAAGCAGTCCATCTTGTTCGTGGCGAATTATCTCCCCTAAACCGCCGATATTGGAGGCAATAACTGGGGTTCCTGTAGCATAGGCGATCGCCGCGACACCACTTTGAGAGGATTCGATATAAGGCAGAACTGTTACCGCACTACGCTGAAATAAACCCGCCACAGCTTCAACGGGGATAAAGCCATTAAAAATTTCGTAGCGTTCTTTGTCCACATCACTCAATAATTCAGCAATATTTTCTCCCCTTCCAGCAATAATCAGCTTGACTTCGGGAATGCGTTCGGCAATCAAAGGCATTGCCTCAAGCAGATATTTCAAACCTTTGTAAGGCCAAATGCGCCCGAAAAATAGTAATGTATAAGGTTCGCGGACGGCAACCCGAGCGCCTGCCCAGTGCTGAAATAGAGTGCCCAGTTCCCCGTGCGGCAGCACATTAACTCGTTGTTGGGGCAAGCGGAATTGTTGGACAAGAATGTCTTTGAGCAAGTTAGAGTGGACAATTAACTGCTGGGAACGGTAGAAAGCAATTCTGCGAGTGTACTCGGAACCAGGAATCAGATCGCGATCGCCTGGGTGACGAAATACATCGTGAATAGTAGTTACCAAAGGCGGCATCTCATGCAGCAAAAGTGTCAAATCGTACCAAGGATTGTTAGTTTCTTGGACGTGCAGCACATCAGGCTTCACCTCGCGAACGATTCGCATCAATGTACGCATAGTCAACAGATTGCGCGGATCGCGAATGCGGGGTGTTTTCAACCTTAATACGCGAATGCGATCGTCGATAACATCTTTACAGATATTTGACAGTTTTTCTGGTTGAATTAAGGTTAAATCAACATACTTAGCTAAAGCGTTTGCCAATTGTATACTGTACTCGTCAAAGGAAAAATGCAATAAAGCAATTCTCAACATTTGAAATTTCATTACTGATTTATGCACTCTTTTTGGTAATTATCAATGCCTTCATCTCTGCATTCACCAGAGGTTGATGATAATTTTGTTTGATATCCGGCACAGGTTTATTATCTAGGAGAACTTTGGATATTTTGGCTTGACAGTTACTGGGTAAATTATCAATAATTCTTGTTTTCAATGCAGTCGGGCTATAAGTTCGGGCAAAACCTTCATAAGGACCCCATCCTGCAAAACTAGCAGTTCTGTCAAAAATTGTGAGCGCTTTTTCAGGATCGTACTTATAAATTTGTTTATTATTCCAAATTTCTGCATACTCGTTAGCAATAAATAGTGGCACGATCACAAGTTTTCTACCCACTTGCAGTAGGCGTACTGCCTCTTTAATAAATTTGATATCTAAATCATCTCGAAAATGTTCAAAAGAGTGATGGCAGCTGATCCCATCCAGAGATTCATCTGGGAGAGGGATTGCATCGATAGAACCACCAATATATGTAACTCCATCTGCACTTTTTCCATCTAGTAAGGAGTCCTGACAGTAAGCAGTAAATTTGAAGTCATAAGTAGCCCTTAACGCCTTGAGATATTCTGCTTTTTCCCCACCAGCAGCATCTAATATTTTATCACCTGCTTTCAACTCTAACAGAGTCATTGACGTCAGGTATTCAAGTGTTTTGGAATATGGATATGAAAGCTGATTATACTTTTTAAGTACCGGAGATTTTAGAAAATTGTTATAATCGCTTTTTGAAAATTCTAAATTGCATATTTCTATCTTAGCTTCTTCAATCTCTGAGTCATTAATAGGATACAAAATGCGATTTATTTTTGAATTATTAAGACGTAACTTTGTCAAAACTTTCCACTTGTATGTGTTTATTAATCGTGATAATCGATAGAAAGTGAATTTATGACTTGTCATATTTTTTGCCTTTAAGTTCAACTATTAAAATATGAGGCTATAGTCAGGTATTAGCTCAGTGAGACCTCTATTTATCACAAGTGTCTATAGAAATTACGTATTTTTTTTTATCTAGCAGTTTATCCATCCTATATACTCTTGTTATCTATTAATTAGTCATGATTAAAGTCCCGATAAATGAGTGGAGATTATATCAGGAGACATGTTTGACTTTTTTTCATTTATTATGTTATTGTGCTTTCAAACCAGAGGAATTCTGAGTTATAATTATTACTTTTATCACTTCTCAGAACCCCTTTTTGTAAAGCTCGATCAAGCTTGCCGATGTTGTCGTATCTCTTCTATTTTAAATTTTGAATTTATAGTTTTGAATTGAAGAATTTTCTTCTAACTCATAACTCATCATTTTTTCAGAATAATCTGGAGATAGATGTCTCTGGCTTCAAGTTACGAATAAAACAATACTAGTAAGCTCCTTCCTTTTTTAGAACAACCATAACTGTTTTGAACAAAATTTCTAAATCTAACCAAAGAGACCAATTTTCAATGTATCTCATATCAAGGTTTATGACTTGTTCAAAATCTAAAACATCTGAGCGACCTGAAACTTGCCAAAGACCAGTAATACCTGGCAAAACCTCTTGTCGAATAAAATGACGTTCAGCAAACTTATCTATATCTCTAGTAGGTAAAGGCCGAGGACCAATCAAACTCATTTCCCCGTATAGAACATTAAATAGTTGGGGTAATTCGTCTAAACTATAGCGACGAAGAAATTTGCCTACACGCGTCACACGAGGATCATCTTTAATTTTAAACAGGACACCATCCTTAGTTTCATTCAGAGCTTCTAGTTCTTTTTGTAGTTGTTCTGCATTAGTCTTCATAGTACGGAATTTCCATACTTTAAATTCTCCGTTACGTAAACCTACACGGGTTTGCCTATAAAATACTGGACCAGGAGAGTCCAGTTTAATTGCTATTGCAATTAGTATATAAATGGGAAACGACAAAATTAGAAATAAAGAGGTAAAACAAAAATCAAAACACCGCTTTATCCAAAAACCTCCGCCTGGAATTGTTGGACAATAAAAACTAAGACAAGGTATTCCACCTATATTGGTGAATTCTACATCTCTGTAAATTGGTTTAAATTCTGTCTGTAACAGATGCACAGTTATCCCAGATGCTTGAAAGAGCCAGCAGGTAAACATTCTATTTTTAATTGCATCCCAAGAGATAAAAACTTCTGTTACACCTAATTGATTAAGCTTTTCAAAAGTTGCCTGTCTGTTATATCTATCTAATGATTTGGCACTGTCATCACCACAGAGAATGTAACGTTTTTCTTTTTTAACAAAGTTAATAATCTTTTCCTTGTCCTCAGAATTGTAAATAATGAAGGCAGGGTGACAACCTAAGAGTTGTTTATCACGCAGAAATTCAAGTATCAAGTCTATGATAAATCTACCAAAACATATAAAACTTATACTGATTAGCAAAGAAATTATTAACTTTGAGCGTGTTTCCTCAATAATTGGCTGATAGAAAAAACCAATAATAATTATTAAGCCTTGAGAAAAAACAAGTGTTTTAACAATGTTAAGATAGTCATTCCGCTTATTACCTGCTTGATAATTACCTTGGAGAGCTAGTGCTCCTATCTGAATAGCAGTAGTAATAAACATTGATAAAAAACTACTTGGAATAGATTCTGATAAATGTACAGAAGAGGCATAAAATTCAGATACAAACCAAGCAAGAAATAGAAGAACATAGTCTAGTAAGACTAATATTGTTAATCGCATCCACCATGATCCCTTTCGCAATCTGGCAAATACAGGGGCACGTAAATCTAAAGGAGATTCACTCAATTGATAAGTTGCCATACTCGGATTATTTATCATTAGTCTGTTTGCACTCTGATTTAAATTTTTAGAAAACTATACATGTCTAATCATTCAGAATCCTATGGGAATTTTCCCACAAGAATCTTGCAAGTAGTTTCTTTGTGTACAATACTCCCTATTTCGTCTACGTTACGACAACATCTCTGCGTAAATTTTCTCAAATACCACTCCTTAATTTTGTATAATATAACTTAATGAAACTGCAAAAGAAAGGTATATTGATATCTTTATCTAATCACAGAGTTTTTTAAAGTTATGTTAAAAAGCAGTAACTTTAAAAACTAAATTATTTCAGGATGTTATAGATCATTTTCAAAAACTATGTGAACTGTTTAAGCTATATTTGTACTTCATTAATGAAAGTAAGCATATAGATTAGTTACATTATCAACTTATTCTATATTCAAACGTAAACCGTACAATTACGCAAACCAAAAATCTTCACAAATGTGTGTTAAATATTGAGAGGAAGGCATAGAAAAATTACTTAAGAACACTCTCTTTGGTATCTAAGCAGCTGACGATGAGGTGAAAGAGTGCTGAATGCTTAATTTATATGCACAGGTAATAACACTCGATATATTACAAGTTATGCCTCCTAATAACTTGAGGCTACAAGGTTATTTTTTGAGATTACAGCAGTTTTCGGTTATTTATATCTTGTTCGATCAATGAGTTAGAAATAATAGTGAAATTACGCACTTATATTAATTTTGGATTATGGATTTGCGGTGATCAGTTATTCAGTTAAGTTCAAAGCTTCTGTGGTAACCGTTCAGGGGGCTTGAAAGTGACGCAACTGGGGAACGCTGCGCTAGATTT
>JAQYWO010000230.1 GCA_029379215.1 Rhizonema sp. PD37 | reverse complement strand
ATAAAAGTGCCTATCTTATTTTGAGAATAGCAATTGTAGCAAGTTGGCGTTCAGAAAAATTTCCGATTGGGATTGTTGTTTTAAGCTATCGAAGTCAGCAACAAGGTTATAGGAGATGAAACAAGCCCCATTTTTTCAATCCTTTACCCAGCAATTGATTCACTGGAGTCAACAGTTCAAGAAGTTCCGACAGGGTTTGTTTTTATCGAAGAAAACTGAGAAAAGCGAAAACCTGCCAAAGTCGGTCAAAATGAAAAGTAGCATTTATGCAATAAGTAAACTGTATAAAAGTAGAAAGCATACCCCCCTTATTTTCGCGCTTGCTGTGTTGTCCTTCATTGGAGTTATGGGACATGATTTATACAACCAGCCTCAGTTGCGGGTAGGAACTACTGCACCACAGACGATTAAAGCCCCTCTGTCTGCTAATATTGAAGATAAAATTAGTACAGACCAAACACGTGAGTTTGCTAGTAGAAGTTCTATACCTATATTAATGGTAGATGTACGTGTCAATGGAGAAATCGACCAAAATTTAAAACAAATAATCAATGAAGGGAACAAAATTCGCGCTTCTATTGGGTTCTTTCCTTTTTTTAACACTACCATCTTATCCATATCCACCCAACGTTACTTGCGTTCTTGTTCATACTGGGAATGGCAAGCGCTTCAACTAGCTGTAGAGAATAACGCAAAGCATAAGTCAGGATCGTCTTTCAAGCCGAAAAGCCAGAAAGGTGCTGAAATATTACTACATGATACTTCTACGTCCTCACGTCCTCATGTTTCGGAATCTCTTTCCATTGAAGACGCACAATCGATTGATTTGTTCCAAAAAGCTGACTTTACGCAAGCAGTCGCAGAGCTAGTAGCTTACCGTCTGAAGACATCAGAGCAAAATTTGTTAGCACTGAACACTCTTATCTTAAAAGCTCGTCAGGGCTACAGCCAAGCAAGCGCTAAACTTTCACAACTATTCACTATCAACCCACAAATCATCTATAAAGATACTTTTTTCCTTGACTTACCAGATGATAACTGGGCAAAAACACAAACGGGAATCCACTATAGTGTGGAACGAATTCTCACTCAAGGCATTTCTCCAGGGCTACCGCTAAATGTCTTAAAGAATGCTGTGGAATTACAAGTACAAGGATTAGTACCAAAAAGCGCCGAACCAATAGCCACCAAAATGTTAATGGCTGTCCTCAAGCCAAATTTGAAGAAAGATGAAATACAAACCACACTACAGGCAGTACAAGCGGCATCTGGGGTGAAGCCTGTAATGGTTTGGGTAAAGCAAGGTGAGATCATTGTCCGTAAGGGAGAGAGAATTACGGAATCCAATTTTGAGGTGCTGGATTATTATCATCTGACTCGCCGGGAGATCAACTGGTTGGGGTTAGTGCTATTGGGTGGCTTGGTAAGCGGCGCTATTAGTATTTTTGCCTTTATAGAACGGCGCATAAAGTCCCGAATGCGGCAAAGCGATCGCCTGTTAGTAATGCTACTAGCCTTAAGTACACCATTGCTACTGACAATGGGTATAAATTATACAACTTGGAGTGCGGTCGGTTTATTATTGGGTAGCTTTTACGGACCCGTTTTAGGCGTGACAGTTATGGGACTGCTGTTGTTAGTCCTATCTGTGAGTTTGGAAGTCAGTAAAGTCGCGCTTTTGGCTGGTGCTGCAGCAGGGTTGTTAGGCAGTTGTATGGCACAACGACTGCGATCGCGTGAGGAACTTGCTCTGTTAAGTGTTGTTATTGCCTTGACTCAGGGAGGCGTTTACCTCACAATCAAGGTTTTGTCAGGTGCAGCATTTGGTTCGTCTTTCTACGTCATATTGCAGCAAGCTGCGTTCTTTTCCTTATCTGGCTTAGCTTGGAGCATTGTAGCGCTTGGATTAAGTCCTTATCTCGAAAAATTCTTTGATTTAGTCACCCCAATCCGGTTATCAGAACTGGCGAACCCCAACCGCCCCTTATTAAAACGACTTGCTACAGAAACTCCTGGAACCTTTCAACATACGTTGTTTGTCGCTACTCTTGCTGAGGCTGCCGCTAAACAACTGGGATGCAATGTCGAATTAGTGAGAGCCGGCACATTATATCATGATATTGGAAAAATGCACGACCCCTTAGCATTTATTGAGAATCAAATGGGGGAACCAAATAAACATGATACAGAAATAAAAGACCCTTGGAAGAGTGCAGCAATTATCAAAAAGCATGTCACAGAAGGGTTGGTTATGGCACGGAAACACAGTTTGCCAACAGCAATCCAAGCTTTTATTCCCGAACATCAAGGAACGATGCAGATTGCCTATTTCTATCACCAAGCTCAGCAAATGGCGCAAGCCGACCCAACTATAATCATAGACGAATCAGATTTTTGTTACGATGGACCTGCTCCCCAGTCGCGAGAAACAGCAATCGTTATGTTAGCAGATTCTTGCGAAGCGGCACTGCGATCGCTCAAAGATGTGACTCCAGAAAAAGCCTTAGCAACACTCAACAACATCCTCCGTGCGAGATGGCAAGAAAATCAACTCGTGCATTCCGGGTTAAAACGAGAGGAAATGTCCCAAATAGCCGAAATTTTTCTTCACGTTTGGCAGCAATTTCATCACAAGCGTATTGCCTATCCAAAGTTAAAAGCAAGCAATTAACCTAGAAAAACTTTACCGCGAATGGTGGTATAATTTTAAGCTATAATTAGCGAAAGCTGGAGGAAACTGATGACCGCTCTGATCCTCAACTTACTTCCAACTATAGAGCTAACGGATGACCAGTTTTTCCTACTCTGTCAGCAGAATCGAGATTTACAGCTTGAGCGAACTGCTGAGGGAGAATTAATTATTATGCCACCGACGGGATGGGAAAGTGGAAATCGAAATAGCAGACTGACACAGCGCTTAGGCAATTGGGCAGACGCTGATGGTACAGGGCTAACTTTTGATTCCTCCACGGGTTTTAAGCTTCCTAATGGTGCAAATCGTTCGCCTGATGCATCTTGGGTGAGACAAGAAAGATTAGAAGCATTGAAACCAGATCCGGCAAAATTCCTCCCGATGGCTCCCGATTTAGCAGTAGAATTACGATCCGCAACAGATAGCTTGGATACACTGCAACAAAAAATGCAGGAGTACATTAATAACGGCGTGCGTCTGGGTTGGCTGATTGATCCTCAAAACCAACGGGTAGAAATTTACCGCCCAAACCAGGCTGTTGAAGTCCTGCAATCCCCTACAAGTCTATCAGGTGAAGATGTGATGCCTGGGTTTAAACTAGATTTGGTACAGATCTTAAGCTAGTAGTCCATGTCATTAATTTTGAGGGGTATGTAGTGAGCATCACTCGATTTTAAGCACTAAAGTGCTATAAAAAATTATCTACTAAAAAATAGAAATGCTGTTTGCATTAACCCCACAATAAAACCTAAGATACCACCTAAAGTGACGATTGCCTGCAATTCATTTTTCACAATTCCCTCAATTGCACCTTCTAAATCAGCTGGTGAAGTTGACTTGACTTTTTCAACAATGACTTGATCAATAGCCAATATGGGAATTGCTTGAGCAACAATTGCTTCCAAATCTTTTTCCAAATATCTTTCTAGAATTGAAGCCATTTCTTTACTCACGACTTCTATTGAAGAACTGACAACAGCAGAAGTTGTGAGACGGTTCAGCAGTAAAGAAGATGTTTTTTCCCAATCAAAAGACTCGCTTAGTTCTTGAAGAAAATCACCACCGCGTGTTTGTAAGTAATGACGAACGCTTTCACGCGTCGTCTTGCGGAGTTGCCGTACTGTGCCTATTGGTAAACTTTGTAAAGAAAGATTTTGCAGTAATTTTTTGAGGCGATCGCGCACTTGTAATTCTTGGATCAATTCTTGCATCAGCGCATTTGTTGCCTCTTTTTCATCCAAACAATAAGTCCGCAAACGAGTTAAAGTATTGCGTACACCAAACAAATTTGCCACCACCCAATAAGTGCCACTGGTTTTTTCGCGAAAGCTTTCATCAATAGTTTGAATCGTGCGATCAGTTAAAAAATCAATGACTACTTGTCGTAGCACCTCTGGGGGCAATACTACTTGGAATAACCAGTCAGCAAGGCGAGTAGCTTGTTCTTCACTCAGTTGAAATTCCAGTAATACCTGGTCAAAAACTTGATTGACTTGAACTTCTAAAAAGTCTTCTCGCCGTGCTAAAACTTTTAGGAGACGCGGTAAAGATTCCCCTAACAAATCCCGCAAAATTCCTGCCACGATCTTGGCACTTTTTTGCTCTTTATCAGATTTGATTTGGTCGATAGCCATTCGCAGCAACCAGAAAATTGCTCCTTGCACGCGTTCGGTTTGCAACAGTCGCCGCGCCAAATCTTGCAATTCTGTTGGTGTCAGCAGTGAGCCCATAATAGTCTCAGAGACTTTTTTGGCAAGACGTTCTTGATTGCGGGGAATCAATCCGGGCGTAAAAGGAACCCTTCGTCCACCAATCAAAATTGCTTGGTAAGGACGAAATAACATTTTGATGGCTACATCGTTAGTGAAATAGCCAATAATTCCACCCAAAATAGGGGGAGACACATACAACCAGAGATGGGACCAATCCATTGAATTTTGGATTTTGGATGCGTGGATTTAGAATTGTGAATGCGTGGATTTGAGATTGAGGATTAGGAAAAATCCGGTTCCCAAAGCCTAGTTACCATTCCCCAATCCAAAATCGCAAATCTAAAATTTAAAGTTTCGTGACGACTAGCACTCCCATCATACCGTTTGCGATGGGGTAGTGTGTAGCAGTGGCAAAACCAACTTGACGAGCTATTGTAACCTGCTCCGCTCCCATAGGAAAGCGATCTAAGCTGGGACTGATATAAGCATACTCTTCAAGTAAACCCAGATTATGAGCAGATGGAACAACAAGATTCTCCAAATACCACTGTTGAAAAACACGGATTTGTGGATTGCTGGGACGGTGAAAGTCTAAAATTGCCGCTTTCGCACCTCTTTTAAGAACACGGTGCAGTTCTTTCAAACATTGGGGAATCGCTATGACATTTCTTAACCCATACCCCATAGTCGCGGCGTCGAATTGGTGATCTTCAAAGGGCAAATCCAGCACGTCAGCTTCCACCCAAGTAACTCGAGTATTTGAGACGGGGTTAGTTGAGTCTTGAATGTGGGGAGATTGGTTTTGAAAGCGCTGTTTGGCAATTTCTAACATTGCAGACGAAAAATCTACTCCATATACCTTTCCTGTTGCTCCCACTCGTCTTGCCAAACGCAAGGAGAGATCTCCACTCCCGCAACATAAGTCAAGGCAAGTATCTCCCGGTTGAGCGAAGCTCCATTTTACTGCCATTTCTTTCCATACCCGGTGTTGTCCCAGACTTAACCAATCGTTCAACTGGTCATATACTGGAGCTATACGGTTAAAAATACTGCGAATTTCGTTAGTCATTGGTTAATAGTTACTAGGGGCGGGTTCAATCAACACGCACATCTTAGCTCCGGCTGAGTTCTTGAGAAACCCGCCCGTACAGGAGGCACGGAGTCACGAGTGAAAATTCATAACTCATAACTCCCTACTTCCTAACTATTTCACAGATTGATGATAACGAGTGTAAATCAGTGCGATCGCCACCAATTGAGCTGATAAATGAATCAGTGTGAGTTCATCTTCTCGCAAAGTCCAAGGTAGTTTCCACTGTAGCGACAAAACTGCTAATACTTCATTCTGGTAAACAATCGGGACAACTAGATGCGCTTGAACACCAGAATTAATGTAGTAAGTAATATCACTGAGGCTTTGGTCTTTAGAAACATTTGCGGAAACTTGTATGGTATGAGTGGCGATCGCCTCGGAAGTTAACGGGTCATGCACTAGCCAGTTTTCTGTTGTCCCCTCAGTACTGTATAATCCTTGAGCGGTAAAGACATTAGCCTCTATGAGTTGCAAAATACAACTATTTGCTACGAAACTTTGACCAACAGCCGTGGCAATGGATGTGAGAGTAGCTTCTAAGCTAGAAGCCTTCTGAGTAACCTGTACCAAAACAGCTAGCAGTGCCATTTGGGCATTTGTACGCCGTAATTCTTCTGTACGTTGCTTAAGTAAATCGTATGTGTCTACAGCGCGTTGAACTACTGCTTGTAGTTCACTAGGGTCCCAAGGTTTAGTGATATACTTATAGACTTGTCCGGCATTTATTGCCTCCACCAAGTCTTCAATATCAGTAAATCCTGTCAAAATAATCCTTACCGTATCGGGAAATTGAGGTACAGTCTTACTAAGAAACTCAGTTCCCTTCATTTCTGGCATCCGTTGATCAGAGATGATGACTGCCACTTCTCCCTCTGTTGCTAACACTTGCAGGGCTTTGATTCCACTATCGGCTTTGAAAACATTGAAGTCGCGTCGGAAGGTGCGGTATAGCAGATCAAGATTATCTGGCTCATCGTCAACTACCAAAATTTTTTGCTTTTTCGGTTTCTTTATAGTCATTAATTGATGCCGGATTTTATCTAGTTCAACAGTTGGACTATGATCTTGAGAATCATTCCTTTAGAGCTTTCTTGTTCTCATCTATACCAAGATATTTTGTAAATAGCTTGATTGCAAGGGGCTATTTGTCGTATATATGGGTCATGATTCAAGAGGCCTACTTCATTCAACGATCTTAAATTTAAATTAGAGATATTTTTTTCTTCAGATAAATTACGTTATCAGAACTCTCTTTACTCACAAGATAATGCAGAACTTAGTGTGAAATCCAACTATGGAAGTAGAGAGGAGGAGAAAATTATGATGAGAGTTACAGTTAGAGCATAAAATAAAACTTGCGGCTGTTGGTATTTATAGCCCTTCAAAGTGAAGCTCGCTTACTCATTTAACATGACTGACCTACCACCTTTAGCTCAAAATCCTGATAACACTCCTGATGATGTAGCACAAGAATTACTGCGAAAGCTCAGACAAAAGCAAGGTAACTGGGTGGAATGGGGAATTGCACTCGCTCAACTACAGAAAGCTGGTTACAGTCCCCAGGCAATTTTTGAAGCGACAGGATTTGAACCGATCCAACAAAATCAGGTTATTGTCGGCGCACAAGTCTACAATTCTTTAGAAAAGGCAGAGGCAACAGTAGCAGTGCGAGCGCATTATGCTACACGTGGAAGCGATGTTTTGTATGAATTACGCCTACTCACTCAAGAGGAACGAGCTACAGCAGCTGAACTCACTTTCTCTCACCAAATCAACGCTGATGAAGCGCGGGAAGTCGCTAAAGCAATTAAAGATTTCTCCCGCTTGCCTACCCTGCCTGAAGGATTTGAGAATCATCCAGGGGACGCCATAGCTTATCAATCGTGGAAATTTGCTCGTCAATATTCGGACTTTCAAGAGCGATCGCGCCAAATCGCTAAGGGATTGAAATTTGCTCACTCGCAAACAGCAAGAAAAAAAATAGAACAATTACTTACTGATTTCACCGTCGTACCTAAAAGTATCGCCCCCAAATTACCCTTTTACCGATTGGAATCGGAGGAAGATCTGCCCCGTGTTGTCCCTGTGGTAGGTGAGTTACCATTGACACCGAAAGACTTACATGCTGTTCCTGTCGTCAAAGAAGTGCAACCATTTCGCATGGTTAGATTTGCCGGAGAGCAAGCTTGGGTACCGATACCAGGTTGGCAAGCAGTGTTAGGTGCAGAAGATCCTGTGGTGATTCTGTGTAATAGCGATCGCTTCCCCAGCCAAACACAAAATGTACCAGAACCTGTGCTGGTCATTATAGACCGTACTCGGCGTGAATGGAATGCGACCAGTTACTTTGTTGTGGATAGATCCGGAGAGCTAGATTTTCAGTGGTTTGATACCACACCAGAATTCCCAATACTGGGTCAAATTATTTTAATTTTGCGACAAAAGAAAATTCTGGATGAAGAACTGACTAAAGATTCTTGGCAGATTGATGAATAGTTGATTTATAAGTGATGGTTGTTAGTTAGTTTTTCTCAAATAAGAACAACTAACGACTATCCAATAACTATTTAGCTGCATCATGTATAGGACTTACGCACACTCTACTAATACAAGAGCGCTCTTGGCGCGGGCAGTCGCCTCAACGGGGGGAACTCCCGCACAGCGCTGCCCTTGTCTTGGCGGTTCAATGCATTAAGCTTTTCGGCTATTTTTGCGTAAGTCCTGATGTAGTTTGGGTGTCTATACGCTGTAATTGATGCCTAGTACGAAAGCTTGTGATAGCTCGAACGAGGCTAACATTGTCTATCTTTTAAAAGTCTCCACGTTTGTCGATGGAAGACATTTCTCAAGGGAATTGATTGTCGGAAATCCCATAACTCTTAATTGGGAGCTATAACTCACCCAGATAATAGTGCTGAATAAAGCAGCAAGCGCTCCTGCCGAAATTCCAGCTAGATATCTAACTTCAGAGCGAAGACGTTTAATCTCTTCTACGCTGTTTTTTTCTACTCCTGGTAGAGAATATGATTGAACTTCTGGAACTATAGAAACTAACTCTTGTGTTTTCCGCTTCAAATTTGGAAAACTAACCTTTACATATAACCAGTTCGTAATCAGTCGCGGAAAATTCTTCTGAAACCAAAGCCAAGCAAAAATTCTGACTGCTGGTTCCGACACTTTAGCAATTGATTTGACTATAGGATTAAGGGGACGATAAGGAATCTTTTGATTAATTAGGTTGATTGAGGCAACATCGTAAAGACGATCAAAGATCAGCTTGACGGTAACCTCTTCACTTTTAGCTAAGTGAGTAACTAGCAGAAGAACATCACGTATACACTCTTGTTCTGTACGCTCTTCTGCCAATCGTTTCTGACTCTTCAGTAACTTAGGAATAGACACGGCTAGATTAACTCGGTTACGGTGGCGTTAATAATACTTTTAAGTATAAATTAGTATTCGATTTTAGTAGTTGTCATCCACCTCAAGGCTATAAAACTTCTATGCTTAATGACTTAATTAGGTAGATTTAAGTGAGAACCGTTATAGTTAAGAATGACGACATCGATAGAGTTGATACGGGACTCCAATACGGTAGTATTGGTTAGGATCTATATTACAATGAGTTTGAAAGGCAAATCCTACTTGCTGTGGATAGTCATGGTGTTTTCTTCCTGGGCCAATAACCCACAAATTCAGATCGGATGTGACTGGTACAGATAGTTGCGAAAGCTGTTGCCAAACCGATTTAAAATCTGGAGATTGTTTGAAAAAAGCAAAATGAGTTGAAGGCGATGGGGAGTTCGGAGGAGCCACAGAAGTCAAATCGCCCTTGTTTACATCTGCTCTATATTCCCTAAGTGGTTCAAGTGCTAAGCCAAAACTTAATCCCAACGCGACATCCTGATAATCTCTATATGCCATCACAACCATGATTGGAAGAGCAGGTTCAAAATTCATATGTTGAGCAACTTGCTCAGGCTTGAAGGGTTTTTGAAAAGCCAAGTTAGAAATAACAAAAATACAGCTGAGAACGCCAACAAGTAAGAGGATAAATTTAGAATTTCGTTTAGTTATACTAGCAGCGAGCAAGGCGCAAAAGCTTGGGTAATAGACGAAGCTATATCGAGGAATAGCGGTGATATCTTTATCTAAAAAATAGACAATTGCAAAGAATTCTAACAATACCCAAATAAAGAAACTTAAGAGTGTTAGTGTCGCCAAATGTGTTGAAGGTAGACTCCACAATTGCTGTAAAGCTTTAAAAACTTGCCAACCTACCCAAATACCAAACAAAGCCATAAATAAACCACAGACAATTGCCACTGCTGGAGGCTGCTCTTCTACAGGTAGAACAATCACCATTAGCACCCAGTTTAGGAAGGTTTGATAAAAGGGAGCAATGAAATTTGCAGGGGTAAGCCAGTCTGTTTCTGCACGGTTAGAATGATTAACTATTACCCTCAACCAAGGCAGAAAGCTGATGGCAACACCACTGATAGACAGAATGAGTGCCTGCAGGATTTTGCGTTTGTTCAGGATATTCGCCCTACGCCAATACATCAGCGTCAGGAGCGTTGCAATTTGAGCAATGAAGCTAAGAATACAGAAGTAGTGGATGTAAAAACTAAGACTGTTGAGAATTGCCCAGCTCAACCATACCCAAAATCTAACCGTCTGACGCTTTTCAAGATCCTGTTGAATTTGTATTAGCCCTAATAATGCTAAAGCGATCGCCAGCATTGGTAATGTATAATGTCTTGCTTCTTGGGAAAGGTAAAGAGTAAAGGGCGAGACTGCCATTAAACCTGCTGCTATGATTCCAGCAGATGGCGTGAAGGCAGTACGATTGACGAAGTACATGACGACGATCGCTCCCACACCCGATAAAGCTGGTAGACTTCGCAATTTTTCTACCCACTCTTTCCCTAAAGGACTCATCCACCCCAACCAACTGTACATCCAGCAAAAAAATAGCGGTGGATGAGTTGAATACCTAGCGACGTTTTGGGAAATTTGAGAACAACTAACTCCTGGTTGGAAAGTAAACACTTCCTGTAGGCGCTCAACTGGGAATATTACATCTAAAGGCACATCGTTATAGCTTTTCCCAAAGCTGAATATGGCAGTGATGACTTCATCCATCCATAGAGGTTTGTAATCCAAATGCCAAAAGCGCAAGAGGGCACCCAGTGCGATCGCCAGAGCCAAACTTAGGTAATGGAGAGACAATTTGTTTTTTGCCATTTTATCTCCCTAAGGTAAGCATTCAACACTCAGTTATCAACGCACTAAGATAAGTATTCTGCTCTTATATTCGGTTAAACACTTATAATATGGCTTGTAGTTGCGCTACTCTGCGAGAAGCCCTTCCGGTTTACAGTCGCCTACGGAGGGAAACCCTCCTGCAGCGCTGCTCACCGCTCCGCGTCTACAGCGCTCTTATCAATTTGAGAGCGAAGACAGCGCAACTACGAACCTATCTTTTATTGATAACTCATTTATCGAACATGATATTACTCTTAGGGAAGCAAGTCATAACTGATGGAATTATAAATTGTGAGTTAATTTGTCGCGGTTATGAGGTTCATCAAAACTAATCAATGGGCCGAGCGGTACAATGCGAGTTGGGTTAACCTTGGGATGACTTTTATAATAATGCCGTTTAATGTGGTCAAGATTGCAAGTTTCCTTGACTTGCGGCTGTTGGTACAAGTCTTTGAGATAATTCCATAAGTTGGGATAATCAACGAGCCGACGTAAGTTGCATTTGAAATGCACGTAGTAAACGGCATCGAAGCGAAATAGTGTAGTAAATATACACCAGTCTGCTTCAGTAATTTGCTCCCCGCATAAGTATCTTTGCTTTCCTAACACCTTCTCCCAATGATCTAGAGCATCAAATAGTTCCGTTACCGCTTCATCATAAGCTGACTGACTTGTGGCAAATCCGGCACGATACACACCATTATTGATGGGTTTGTAGATGGCTTCTATTGTCTCATCAACGAGTTCTTGCAGATCTTTGGGACAAAAGTTCACATCTTGTTTAGCCAAATGATCAAACTCAGTATCAAGCATCCGGATAATTTCGCGGGATTCATTGTTAACAATTGTACCCTTCTGAATATCCCAAAGAACCGGGACAGTTACCCTACCGCTATAGTTCGGATCAGCCTTGGTATATATTTGCCAGAGATAGTCCGTACCATTGACGGTATCGGGGATCGCTCCTGGTTCATCAGAGAATTCCCAACTATTGTCGTGAATCTCTGGGGCTACTACTGACATACTGATGATATCTTGTAGCCCTTTCAACTGGCGTATAATTGCTGTGCGACAAGCCCAAGGGCAAGCCCAAGAAATATATAGATGATAACGTCCTGGTTCAGCTTTAAATCCACTGGTACCATCGGCTGTAATCTTGTTACGGTAAGTCGTGGATGGGCGGACAAATTTACCTTCTGAGTCTTCTTGATCTCTTTCGGGTACCCACTTACCTTCCTTAAGGATTCCCAAGCCCATAATTATCTCCAATCACTAACTAATCAGCGTTCAGGATTTTCGGCACTTTGAAGAATTCACCTTCTTGTTCCGGCGCACCTTGGAGAATTGCTTCTCTTTCGGCATAAGGTTGTAACTCATCCGTTCTTGTCACATTACTGACATCAATCGCTCTAGTCGTCGGTACTACATCGCTGACATCGAGTTCATTCAGCTGTTGAAAATAGTCGATAATGTTGCCTAACTGGCTAGTAAACCGCTCTTCTTCTTCTTGTGTCAACTCTAAACGCGCAAGATTGGCTACTTTGCGAACTTGTTCACGATCAATCATGATTTAGTTATTAGTTATTGGTGATGAATTATTTGGTCATTAGTCATTTATTATTCATAAATCACCGAGGACAAAGGACTAAAAATATACGTCAATTTGCGATCGCCCAGTCGTTTTCAACCAGTTTTGGGCTTCAATATAGTTATTAGGAGCCATGCGGATAGCTCTAACCCAAAAATCAGCAGCTTTGTCAAACAGGGCTTCTGCTCCATCTTCGTCTCCTTCTTCCTTAGCCCTCTCCCCTTGGTAATGGTAAACAACTGCGATATTGTTCATAGCTTGAGTTAGACGCTGATTGCATTCAAGAGCCTGATGATATAGATCTACGGCTTTTTCGTGTTCGCCGTTGCTCGCATGTATTAGCCCCATATTATACAGGATATAACCGCGATCAATGATATCTTCTTCTAGTTGGAGAGCTTCTTGATAGTTATCTAAAGCCTCAGCATATTCTCCATCTGCCTGCGCTGACATCCCATCCCGATAATAAATAAAAGCCTCTTTAGCTTTTTTGTTAGCTGGCAGAATTTTCAGGATAATATCTGCCATAACAGTAAAGGATTTGTCAATAAAGTTGTCGTTCTTCTGTGTTCTTGGCATATCTTCGCGCTTAGTGGGTGTACCAATAATATATCTGAGCTAATTGTCTATTTGTCGTTTGTCAATACTCTTAACCAATTGTCGATGACAAGGCGACTATCCTGGTATTCTAAGCGATGACTGGGATTTCTTATCCCCCCTACTTAAGGGCTTGGATGTGAACTTTCGAGCATTAGATACGTAATTAGCTTAAAAAAGATCTAAAATACTTGGGTATTCCGTAGCCTCAAAAGATAACTTTTCTGATAAAACTCCTTTCTTAGCCGACGGCTGACGCTTCATATGGCGTAATACATTCCGAGCTATCGTGTTTGGGATTGTTGACTAAAGTACTGACTGGGTAAGCACTCATCTTTTCTGTCGGGTAGGGGCGCAATATTTGTTGTAGAGGTTCGAGTGTTTGCACTTGGGGATCTAGCCATAGATCGTAATCCTTTGGAGAGAGGATGACAGGCATGCGATCGTGGATCGGTTGCAGTAATTCGTTCGCCACAGTTGTCAGAATTGTACAGGAGGCTATTTTTTTTCCTTCCGGAGATTCCCATTGCTCCCATAATCCGGCAAAGGCAAAAGGCTGTGCATCCTGAAGGCGAAAATAAAATGGCTGCTTTTTGAATTTCTCTGGATGCGAAGAGAGTAGCTTTTCTCCAGAAGCGGGACTTTTAGTTGTTTTACCTTGTTGCTGCCACTCGTAAAAACCATCAGCCATTACTAAACAGCGTCGGTGTTTGAACGCAGCGCGGAAAGACGGTTTTTCTGCCACAGTTTCCGAGCGAGCGTTAATAAGCTTCACCCCTATCCCTGTATCTTTTGCCCACGACGGAATTAATCCCCAGTGTAACTGCTGAAATTTCCGCTCCTTGTCTGAATTAGACGATACTGTCGCCACCACTTGCGTAGGTGCAATGTTATATTGCTGCTCTAAATCAGGAAGGGATTGGATCTCGAAAGCTTGGGCTAACGTTTCTGCTGATTGACTTAAAGTAAATCTTCCACACATCTTTTTATCTTCGACTAATGAAAAATTACAACATTCAAATACCTGAATCAGATAATAC
>JAQYWO010000229.1 GCA_029379215.1 Rhizonema sp. PD37 | reverse complement strand
GTATGAAGAGTCCATCGGTTAAATAACCAAAATGATGTTGAAAAAAAAGCCAGTATGACTAAACCATATCGGTATAATGCATAAAATACACATAAAGCAATTCCCAAATTAAATATAAAAAAAATCTTGTGCCAAAAAATTAGCCAATCTGTGTAATTATTTAATCCTAGGAGTTGGGTCAAATAAGATAATAAGTAGAATAGAGGAAAATAAGTAGCATATTTATTATTTTCTCTCATATTGCCTGCTAAAATTCTTGCATAAGGATTTTCTCCTGATAAAAGACGTTTTCCTTCAAGCCAAAGGTAATAGATGTCTTCCTCCTTATTTATTTGTAATGGAATGAAGAGCTTATAAATTATAGAACTACAGACAATAAGTAGAAACAGGCAGATAATTAATAGATTTTTTTTTCTTAACAATCTATTAATTTTAATGATTAGGTACATGTTTTTTGATAAATAATTTGATAATTTTGCTGATGTTTATGTAACATAACCTTTCTTTGTATCTTCTTTATTGGTGTTTTTATCTCCGGAGCAGCTCATTAAATTAGGTATTCTTTTGGCAGTTATGGAGTCATAAACTATTGCTACTTAATTCCTCAAGTTTAAGCTTAGAGTGAGCAATGCTCATTAACCGCGTCTCAAATTGCTTTTCTATTAGAAAATATTCAACCCAAGCTCTGCTATAATTATTTTTCCTATAAACTATCAACTATTAGCAGACTTCACAAGTGTTTTACAACTTTAAACGATTTTGTTAAGAAATTTTGCTGATTGGAATTTTAGATAAAGAAAAACCAGTCAATTTGCGTATTCTATACAGAGGTTGACTCCTCACCCAGACTATAAATTATGGTTTATACTATTCAAGCTTTACCAACAGAAGTCGTACATCTCATAACGGCTGGAGAGGTTATAGACTCTTTAGCTTCTGTTGTGAGAGAATTGGTAGAAAATTCCCTGGATGCAGGTGCAACGCGGATTGTACTTTCTATATCGCCTGAACAATGGCGGGTACGTGTAGCAGACAATGGATGCGGAATGACCTTAGACAACTTGCAACGAGCGGCAACTGCTCATAGTACGAGTAAAATACGCAGTTGTGCAGATTTATGGCGCATTAATAGTTTGGGGTTTCGTGGTGAGGCGTTGCACAGTCTGACAACTTTGGCTTCACTGGAAATTTTGAGTCGTCACACAGAAGAAGATTTTGGCTGGCAAGTTGTCTACGGCTCTGGTGGGGAAGCCCTCAGGGTGGAAACCGTGGCGATCGCACCCGGTACAGTTGTGACAGTGTCCAATCTCTTTGGTAGTTGCTTAACTCGCCGTCAGGGTTTACCGACGGTAGCACAGCAAATGAAAGCGGTGCAAGCAACAATTCATCAAATTGCTCTGTGTCATCCCCATGTGACTTGGCAAGTTTGCCAAAATGAGCGGCAATGGTTCACAATCTGTCCTGCTATTAAAATAGGACAATTATTGTCTCAGATTATACCTCAGATTAAACACGCCGACTTACAAGAGTTAAAACTAGAAATACCAGAGCGAAACTCTTGTATCTCATTAGTATTAGGATTGCCTGATCGCTGTCATCGCCATCGTCCGGATTGGGTGCGAGTAGCTGTTAATAAACGGATAGTAAACTCGCAGGAACTGGAGCAAACAATTATATCAGCATTTTACAAAACATTACCACGCGATCGCTATCCAGTTTGTTTCCTACATCTTTGCATTTCCCCAGAACAAATTAACTGGAACCGTAACCCTGCCAAAACAGAAATTTATCTCAACGAACTCAGTTATTGGCAAGAGCAAATATCTGGAGCTATCGAACAGACGTTCCGGATAAATTCTCATACTATTAAAGAATCCGTCCACACAACACGAGTCGGTCAATTACTCAAAGCCGCCGAAGAAAAAGGGAATTATAATTTTAATCGTTCCATCCCCTCTGAAGGAAACACCACTACACCCCTTTCCTTAAAAGCTGTATGTCAAATTAATAACACTTACATTGTCGTAGAACATCCTGGTGGTATGTGGTTAGTAGAACAGCACATTGCCCATGAACGCGTTTTGTACGAGCAGTTGTGCGATAGTTGGCAAATTCTCCCCATCGAACCTCCAGTCATTCTTTATCAACTGTCTCCATCTCAAGTATTGCAACTGCAACGCATCAATCTAGATATTGAACCTTTTGGGGAACAACTGTGGGCAGTCCGCAGTGTACCAGCACTTTTACAACAGCGTGACGACTGTGCTGAAGCAATTCTAGAACTTAGTTGGGGTGGTGATCTACTGACAGCCCAAGTTGCCGTTGCTTGTCGTAGTGCCATTCGCAATGGTACACTCCTTAGTCAGCAAGAAATGCAGCAATTATTAGAGCAGTGGCAAAGGACTCGTAACCCCCGTACCTGTCCTCACGGACGCCCAATATGTCTATCTTTGGAAGAACCTGCTTTAGCTCGGTTTTTCCGACGTCATTGGGTCATTGGAAAAAGCCACGGTATTTAAAAGCATCAGGGTAGAGGGAGAGAAAAGGATTTTTATCTTGAGATATTCGCTCTTTTCGCACAATAACATTCCAAATGTAACGGATTGCAACTTATAATGAAAACGATAAATTGATTAAAAAAAGGAAGAATGCGAGTAGCGATCGCGGGAGCAGGTCTAGCAGGGCTTTCTTGTGCTAAATATCTGATAGACTCAGGTCACACTCCGATTGTTTTGGAACGCCAAAACGTATTGGGAGGCAAACTAGCAGCATGGAAAGATGAAGACGGTGACTGGTACGAAACTGGGCTGCACATTTTCTTTGGGGCATATCCCAATATTCTGCAGTTATTTAAAGAACTAGGTATTGAAGACCGATTGCAGTGGAAAAAACACACAATGATCTTCAATCAGCCGGAAAAACCAGGGACTTACAGTCGCTTTGATTTTCCGGACTTACCATCGCCTTGGAATGGCATAGTCGCAATCCTGCGTAACAACGATATGCTCACTTGGGGTGAGAAAATCCAGTTAGCGAAGGGATTAGTTCCAGCTATGCTGCGAGGGCAAAAGTATGTTGAGGAAACAGATAATTATACTTTTTCCGAGTGGTTAACGCGGCAAGGTGTTGGCAAGGACGTCCAACAAGATATTTTTATTGCCGCATCAAAATCGCTAAACTTCATTAATCCTTCGGAAATTTCCGCTGTCGTCCTCCTGACAGCGCTAAGAGCCTTCCTTCAGGAGAAGAATGGTTCTAAAATGGCTTTTCTGGACGGTTCGCCAACAGAGCGGTTGTGTCAGCCGATTGTAGATTACATCACCGAACGCGGTGGCGAAGTACGGCTGAACGCGCCATTAAAAGAAATTTTACTTGATTCAAACGGTACAGTCAGAGGATTCAAGATTCGGGGTGTAAACGGCTCCGCAGACGAAGAGTTAACAGCCGATATGTATGTGTCGGCAATGCCAGTAGATCCATTTAAGGTGATGCTACCAAGACTTTGGAAGGAGATGGAGTTCTTCCAGAAGCTAGAAGGTTTAGAAGGCGTGCCAGTGATAAACTTGCACATGTGGTTTGACCGTAAACTCACAGATATTGACCAATTACTGTTTTCACGATCGCCTCTACTCAGCGTTTATGCCGATATGAGCAATACCTGTCGTGGCTACGCAAATCCAGATCGTTCAATGTTGGAATTAGTTCTAGCACCAGCGAAAGATTGGATCTCTAAATCAGATGAGGAAATTATTGCTGCTACGATTGCTGAACTGGAAAAACTCTTTCCCAAACATTTTGGGGTAGAAAATCCCACAAAGTTGCTTAAGTACCATATTATCAAAACGCCGCGTTCAGTATATAAGGCTATACCAGGTCGTCAACAGTACCGTCCATCTCAGAAAACTCCTATAAGGAATTTTTATCTAACAGGGGATTACACGATGCAACGGTTTTTAGCGAGTATGGAAGGTGCCGTACTTTCTGGTAAGCTGACAGCGCAGGCGATCGCAGAAGCACCTCCAGCAACCTCAAGCCTGCCAACCCAAAACCTTCAGCCTGCAACGAATGCTGCAACTGCCTGATTCCATCCCACGCATGAAAACGTTGGTCTCTGTGGACGAGTCCTATAAACTTTGTCGCCAACTCACTGCAAAGTATTCGACAACTTTTTACATCGGCACTTTACTTATGAGCGCGGCAAAGCGTCGCGCTATCTGGTCGATATACGCTTGGTGTCGCCGTGCAGATGAATTGGTGGATGGTTCTGCATCTACTATCACTACGCCAGAAACCCTAGATCTATGGGAGCAGCAATTAGAAGCGATTTTTGCAGGACATCCAACAGACAATTTCGATGTCGCTTTGGTAGATACCATTCAACGTTACCCAATGGACATTCAGCCCTTTCGGGATATGATTGCCGGTCAACGTATGGACTTATACCGAAGTAGCTACGAAACCTTTGAGGATCTTTACTTATATTGTTATCGTGTTGCTGGAACTGTAGGCTTAATGTCAACAGCAGTGATGGGAGTCAATAGTTCCTCAAATACAGCGCCGTGGAATCAGAACACACAACCGTATATACCTTCTGAAGAAGCATTGGCTCTTGGAATTGCTAACCAACTGACCAACATCTTACGGGATGTCGGTGAAGATGCAAGGCGAGGAAGAATATACATTCCACTAGAAGATTTGGCGCGATTTAACTACACCGAGCAAGACTTGTTGAAAGGTGTGGTAGACGAACGCTGGCGATCGCTCATGGGCTTCCAAATTGAACGGGCACGTAAATTTTATACTGATGCCGAAAAGGGAATTAGTCATTTATCCCCCGACGCCCGTTTGCCTGTATGGGCGGCTCTCATGCATTACAGTGACATATTATCCAGAATTGAGCGCAACGGTTATCAAGTCTTTAATCAACGCGCTTACGTACCTCAGTGGCAAAAACTACGTAGTTTGCCAGTGGCTTGGCTGCGATCGCAAGTGCTTTAATTCTGGAAACAAGTACAGAACTTAATATAAGTTCTGTAAAAGTAGTTGGCGATGGCTACATAAGAACGTGTTAAACCAGGTCAAAAAAAATAAATATTTCTTATGGGAAACCACCGCAATTTCCATCAGGGCACTCTAGTTCCTATCCTGCTCCGCCTTTTGGGTGTATAATCCTCATGCCTCTACAAGGATGAATTAAACAGATCGTTTTAATTCATTCGTCGTCAGAAATGTTTTTGAGGATTAAAGCCCTCAAGGGCAAACCAAAGCAGACATTGACTTGACTGTAAATGATTCCCAATCAAAAATCCAAAATTGTCTGAATTCTGTTTGAAAATAATGGTTGACATTCTACTTTAAAGTCTGGTAAACTTGCTTGTCATGACAATTGGAGAGGTGGCTGAGTGGTCGAAAGCGGCAGATTGCTAATCTGTTGTACGGCAGGCAACTCCGTACCGAGGGTTCGAATCCCTCCCTCTCCGTTTTTAAGCGTTTAGTCGTCAGTCCTTCAGTTTTGGGACTCACCTGAATTTGGGATCTAGTCTCAAGAATATTTTTCTATTCCTTTTCCTTCAGATCAGGGTGATACCTTACTATTGTTGATTACTGAGTGCTAACAGTAGGACTTAGAAAAAAGATAGTCACAAAAGAATCTCAGATCTTTATAGAGAAAGAGTTTGACATTAGTTTACCTGTTTTTTGATATATCTGGGTTTCAGTTATTTAGTGCAATTTTCTTGCCCTGTATTGCTTTGAAGTTTATCAGGAAAGGTCGAGAACAGGAGTCAGAATTCCCTTCTGCCTTCTGCCTTTCCTGATAAATAAAATTTAGTTACCAAAATATTTTTAAAATAATTTAATTTGTGTTGTTGATCACTTGCAATCTTTACTTTAACTCATTCTTTAGTGGGAAGGATTTCCCATATTTAAAATGGTAAAGTTCGTAATGCAATGTTGATATTCGTTTGTCCAAGGCTGACGGTTAGAAACATTAGTAAACCAAAAACTTTTGCACATGAACCTAACAATAAGACTTACCGTCCTCGTGAACAAGGAGCAAACAGCGTTAGCTTAAGAGCGATTGCCTTAAGGTAGCTAGCGGTATCGGCGCTCAATGGTTATCAAGAGGTTGTTTTGCGGAACGCCTCCATTCAGGTGAAATGTTCGCTTGTCTTGATTTCTAAAAAACTTTTTGGTTTACTGAACATCTAGATCAAGGTGCGAAAAGACGAGCGTTGAATGATCCTGTTTTGTGATAGTTCATCCCAACCCCTCACTCTTGGTAAACTAAATTATAAGAGCGAATTCGGGAACCGTATTTATGGCGTCCATACCTTTAGAAAAAGAAATTGAACAACGCTTTGGTGTCCTGCCAAACTTTTTTATGCTTGCCAGCGATACCCCAGAGGTGACAATGAACCTATGGGGATTTGCCCGATTCGCCTACTTGAATAGTCCGCTACCATCGCTATTTAAGGAGCGGTTATTTGTCTACCTCTCGCGCTTTTGTGAGGTGCGGTACTGCATCGCAAGGCATGTTGGGTTTTTAGTTGGGTTAGGATACCCGGCAGGCGATCGCCATTGCCCACCCCAAACAATTGAGCAAGTGCTACGGCTGCTGCAACGGGAACTCCCACGGGGCAAGGAATTAGAAACGGCGATCGCCCTGTGTGCCGCCTGCGATCCAGAAAGCTTTGAATCTCCCAGTGCTGACACTGCTGAGGAATCAGCAATCTTTGCCTGCGCCACCCATGTATTTTTGCAAACCCCCGATGCATTTGGAGCTATGGTTGCCCTGCGGCAGATGTTTGGCACTGCGCGGATGGAATTCCTCAATGTGTTCCTGGCGTTTGTGCGAATGGCTCATTACTGGACGCTCCTCCACCCAGAATTGCGTTTTGAGGATGACATCAATCACCTGCTAACAACCCATGTAGCGCTTGCCAATTGTCTCCTCAACGATCCGGAGGTTGAAGACAACACCTTGAGTCAACGGGTGTTGTCAGAGTTAGCCGAACTACGGCAGTTGAAGCAGCAACACCAGAGCATTGTACAGTCCTACGAAGTGGCGAGCCGTGAGTCGGAAGCGCGGTTTAGAAGCGTGTTTTCAAACAATATGGTGGCAATGGGCACCTGGACAGGTGCGGGCGATATTACAGATGCGAACGATGCGCTACTGGACTTAATCGGTTATACCCGCCCTGAACTCGAAGCCGGAAGCATTCGTTGGATTGAGCTAACGCCGCCTGAATACAGCGCTCGAGACCAACAAGCGATTGCCGAAGTCATGGCAGACGATGCTTGCACACCGTATGAAAAAGAATTCATCCATAAAGACGGGCATCGAATTCCAATTATGATCGGCGGCGGGTACTTTAATGATCAAAACGGAGCAGGTATTTTCTTTGCCCTTGATTTCACTGATCGCAAGCGTGTCGAAGATGAGCGTAAACAAGCCGAAGCCGCACTGCAACAAAGTGAAGCCCGCTTTCGCCGCATTTTTGAGTGCGAAATGGTGCCAATGGGCATCTGGACGAACACTGGAGAAATTGTGGAAGCCAATGATACTTTGCTCGATCTGATTGGCTACACGCGACAGGAGTTGGAAACCGGACAAATCAACTGGCAAGCTTTGACTCCCTCCCAATACGGGGCACTAGATCAAAATGCCTTGAGCGAAATTGCCGCTCAAGGCTTCAGTCCATCCTATGAAAAAGTTTACCTTCACAAAGATGGTAGACGTATTCCGATTCTGATCGGGGGTGCATCATTTCTGGATGAGCCGAACAGTGGGTTTTTCTTTGTGATTGATTTAACTGTTCGCAAAAGAACCGAAGCTCAACTGCGAGAAGCGCATGTGCAATTAGAATCTGCTTTAGCAGCAGGAGCCATTTATACATGGCGGTGGAAGATTCCTGAAGATCTCGTGATTGTGAATGCCGCCTTTGCTCACCTGTTTGGTGTTGATCCACAGATGGCTGCAATCGGCTTGCCCATCGAACTGTTTGTACAGGCAATGCACCCAGACGATCGCCCACGAGTGCTTACAGCCATTAACCAAGCGATCCAAACTGGCGAAAATTATGCCGTCGAGTACCGCGTTTACACGGCAGACGGCTCGGAGCGATGGCTGGCTGCACGAGGTCGCGTCGAATATGATGCTGATGGTAGACCGTTCGCTTTTCCTGGGGCACTGGCAGATATCACCGATCGCAAAATCGCTGATCTTGAGCGCGAACAACTCCTGCAACGTGAACAAGCCGCACGAGAAGCTGCTGAGAACGCCAATCGCATTAAGGACGAGTTTTTGGCCGTGGTGTCCCATGAGTTGCGATCGCCGCTCAATCCGATCTTGGGATGGTCGAAACTGTTGCAGCAAGGAAAACTCGACAGCACAAAAACCGCGTACGCGCTTGCTACAATCGAGCGCAATGCCCAACTGCAAGTGCAACTGATTGACGATCTACTCGATATCTCTCGCATTCTGCGCGGTAAATTGAGTTTGAATCAGCTGCCCGTTAACTTGAGGATGGTGATTGGATCTGCCTTAGAAACAGTGCGTTTAGCAGCCGAAGCTAAATCGCTGCACCTTGAGACAAACTTTCCACCTCAGATCGTTACAGTCATCGGCGATGCAGGAAGATTGCAGCAGGTGGTCTGGAATTTATTATCGAATGCGGTGAAATTCACGCCTCAGTGTGGGCGAATCATGATCACCTTGACTCAAGAAGCAACTCATGCGCAAATCCAAGTCAAGGATAATGGAAAGGGGATCAATTCTGATTTTCTGCCCTATGTATTTGAACATTTTCGCCAAGAAGATGGAGCCACCACTCGCAAATTTGGGGGATTGGGATTAGGAATGGCGATCGCACGGCAAATTGTCGAACTACATGGTGGAACTATTGCGGTTGATAGTCCGGGCGAAGGGCAGGGTGCCACCTTTACAGTGCTTATCCCGCTTGCCGCTGTATCAAGTCAAACTTCGTCAATAGCAGTTGACTCAATCTCAATGGATGACGATTTGAGTGACATCAGTATCCTAGTGGTCGATGATGAACCTGATTCCTGTGAGTTTGTCGCCTTTGTTTTAGAGCTTGCGGGTGCGAGCGTCACCAGTGTTACATCGGGAATTGAGGCATTGCAAGCCATTAGGCAGTCCGTTCCCGATCTGATCATCAGTGATATTGGAATGCCTGAAATGGACGGCTATATGTTGATGCGACAAATTCGGGCGCTCCAGCATGGGAGGCAAATTTCAGCCATTGCCTTGACGGCTTATGCCGGAGAGCTTGATCGGCAACAAGCGATCATATCTGGCTTTCAACGCCATTTAGCAAAACCCGTTGAACCAACCGAAATCATCGTACTTGTTGCCCATCTCTGTGGGCAAAAGGGGCAACAGCGTAGGTGATATAAAATATATTCCTAACTGTTTAATCCACGTCTAGAGTGGAAAAGATATTTTGTAAATCCCAACTTTTAACCGAATCTTGGGAAAACTGAATAAATTTGGCATACTGCCAGTAACGCTAACCTTCGTTCCGTCGAGATGACAAAGAAAAGCAGAGGGCAGAAGGTAGGAGGAAAGAAAATCATGCGCGGGGTGGGGTTTAGATAGAATTCAGATTAATTTACCGGACATGATATGAAATAGTATTACCCGTAAGGGCAGAAGACATATTCCTTCAATCTAAAATTTTTCATTCTTTCGGAAG
Source organism: Rhizonema sp. PD37 (assembly GCA_029379215.1). GTDB lineage: Bacteria > Cyanobacteriota > Cyanobacteriia > Cyanobacteriales > Nostocaceae > Rhizonema. The sequence goes on along the minus strand of JAQYWO010000229.1, from coordinate 4,317 downwards.
ATGCTATTATTTAGCCTTTGAAGCCAACAAAGATTAAACTTATATGTCTATCAGGATAAATTTTGCTCTTTTCGGCTTCATAACAAGCATAGGAGTGTAAAAAATTTATGCATAAAATTCGTGCTGCCTTGACTCTCGCCTTAATCACCTTAATTACAGGTTTTCTTGCCGCAGCTTGTCAAAATACCTCTAGCAATACCAGCGATAATGGAAGTAACACCAGCCCAGTCGCCAACTCAACAACGACAACAAGTAACGCCCAAGAGTTAAAAATTGGTTCTCTGCTACCAGCTACCGGCGACTTAGCTTCCATTGGACAGCAGATGATCGGGGCTGTACCCTTAGTTGTAGAGACAGTCAACGCTTGCGGTGGCGTAAATGGCAAACCAGTCACTCTTGTGTCGGTAGATGATCAAACCGATCCCAAAAATGGTGCGGCGGGGATGACAAAATTGGCAACTGTCGATAGAGCAGCTGGTGTCGTTGGTTCCTTTGCAAGTAGCGTTTCTACGGCGGCAATTTCAATTGCCACACAAAATAAAGTCATGCTTGTTTCGCCAGGTAGCACCAGCCCTATATTTACTGAAAAAGCTACTAAAGGTGACTTTAAAGGTTTTTGGGCACGTACTGCTCCTTCAGATACCCAACAGGCACTCGCTTTAGCTCAACTTGCCAGTAAAAGAGGTTTGAAGCGAGTTTCCACTGCCGTGATTAACAATGACTACGGTGTGGGGTTTGAGAAAGCATTTGTACAAGCTTTTGAAAAATTGGGGGGAACAGTCGCTAACAAAAATAGCCCAGTACGCTACGATCCCAAAGCAACGACTTTTGATACAGAAGCCTCAGCGGCTTTTGCTGGTAAACCAGATGCATTACTGCTTGTCGCTTACGAAGAAACTGCAAGTCTGCTGTTAAAAGCTGCCTATCAGCAAGGTTTGACTCAGGGGGTACAGATTATGCTGACAGATGGAACAAAGTCAGATACTTTTCCAGACAAAGTAGGTAAAGGCTCTGATGGTAAATATATTGTAGCGGGAGCGATCGGTACTGTGCCCGGTTCTAATGGCAAAGGCTTGGATGCTTTCACCAAACTTTGGCAATCTAAAAAAGGAGCGCCACCAGCACCATATACTCCTCATGCATGGGATGCTACGGCATTATTGGTGCTGGCTGCACAAGCTGCCAAGCAAAATACGGGGGTTGGTATAGCTAGCAAAATCAGAGAAATTTCCAACAGCCCCGGTACCGAAGTTAGTGATGTCTGCGAGGCACTAAAGTTACTTAAAGACGGCAAGAAGATTAATTATCAGGGAGCTAGCGGTAAAGTAGACATTGACCAAAATGGCGATGTCGTTGGTGTGTATGATGTTTGGACAGTTGGAGAAGACGGCAAAATCAAGACGATTGACAAAGTCAGTCCCAAGTAATAAGAGAGCAGGGGAGCAGGGGAGAATAATAACCTCCTGTCTCCCCCTCTTCTAACTTTTATAAGCCACGGAAGTTGTACCCAATTCCGAGTAAAATTCCTACACTAGGATCATCAAAGAATGCTGCATTTATAGCCGCAGTGGCTGTAAATTGAGGACTGATAGGCACATCTATACCACCAGTGAGCAGGAAGGCGGCTTCAGAATCGCTACCAGTTCTAATAGCTGCACCAGCTCCAACGTAAGGAGCGATCGGCAGTGGAGGGCTAAATGGATCTGAGATGGGTTTGAAGGAAAAGTCGTAGGTGATTGGAAACAGAAGTACGGTATCATCTCCAAGCACCGCTGTTGGACGTACAGAAATAGATCTTGTGAGTCCAATTTTACTGATAATTGTGAAGTTACCGTCACCCAAAGCAGAACTACCTCCACTTAAACCAATGTTGCCAGCTACTCCCACATAGCTCGATCCACCACGTGTTGCTCTCCCTGGCTCAATATCTCCTTGAGCGACACGATTAGTTGATTTGCGTAATTGAGTGTTACTAGGAGACGATGGTTGAGAAGTAAACTCTGTATCGTTAGTTGAGAAAGCTCTTGATGTCGTTGCTGTGGTACCTGGAACTGGTGTCACAACGCGACTTAGTTTTTCAAGTTTAACATTCCCAGGAAACTGCGCTGTTGTCCCTGGAACTGATGTGACGAAGCGATCGCTCTTCTGTTGTTGATTATTTGTGAGAATTTGCTGGGGTTGTGCTACATTTGATCCTGTTACTTGCTGTGCCATTTGGACAGAGGATCTTACCGGGGTTTGAGTAGAGACATTTAGGGTGGACGTATCTACTTCGGCATTAATCTGACTGAAAGACGCTTGAGTTTCGTTATTTTGAGTTAACTGAAAACCACTATTCGTTTCCGTTGTTTCCGCAAGAACAGATGAACTGCTTCCTAAAACTGCCAGAACTGATAAATTAAGTAACCAAACAACTTCCTTACGAGAAAAAATACTACTCACATTCACTCCTACCTAAAAATAATATTGCCACAACAGATAATGAATTCTATTGTTTTGAGTCTACTCTTGGCAATATTCAAAATTTAACACCAAAACATAAATTCTTACATCCTTATATGTACTTGAGGTTTATCAAAAAATAATAAAGCAACGCATCCCTAATTGGACTGATGACAAAAATTCTCTAGATAAATAGCCATATTCTACTGATAAATGACCTAGTCGGGCGTTAAAACTGCTTACTATGAGAGTGAATACAGGATGAAGTTCATTGTAGTTCGCCGACTTGAAACTTCTGCTACACGTCAGTTTTGAAAAACGTCCTTGGTCATTTGTTTTAATCATTTGCCCTAAATGACTTATGGCTAAAGACTAATCATAAATATAAGTTAGCATATGAGTCTGTTTGAAGTTCACAAATCTGTCTAAAATGCTATATTAGCTACACAGTGATGATCGAGAAATGCCTAACTAAAGTTACTTCCATTTATTTGTTTGCAAAAAATAGTGAATTTTCTGAACCAAATTAATAATACTTTTCAAAGCAAACTGTCTAATCAGTTTATCCGCAATCTCGGCTGGCTGGGTATGGCAGAGATATTTTACAGAGTCTTGCGTTTGGGATTAGTTGTCATTATAGCTAGGTTTCTCACACCCTATGATTATGGTTTGGGAGCCGTTATTCTAGCAGTTCGTGAATTTGCTATCACCTTTGCCGATGTAGGTATTTGTGCGAAGATCATTCAAGCTGAGGAAGAAGAACTAAACGACTTATGTAACTCAGCTTATTGGCTAAACTGGCTAATTTTTAGCGGTTTATTTATTATTCAGTGTCTTGTTGCCTTTCCAATTTCTTGGCTTCAGAACACTCATGAGATTATTTTACCGATTTGTGTGGTAGGAGCGGCTTATTTGCTTTGGCCTTTTGCAGCCATTCAAAGAATGCTGATTCAAAGAGAAAATCGCTTTAAAGTGATAGCTTTTAATGATACCATACAAAATTCCTTGGCAACTATACTTTCGGCAATCTTTGCGGTTTTAGGTATGGGAGTTTGGGCATTTGCTCTACCGTCAGTTTTAGTTATACCGCTGGAAATTATTATATTTTTAAATAATCACTCTTGGCGTCCTCAAACAGGATTTACAACAAAGTATTGGAAAAAAATATGGAATTTTGGTCAAAATATATTGGCAGTTAATTTATTAAGGACTTTGCGGAACAACTTAGATTATTTAATTATTTATACTTGTATAGGAGTTAAAGAGTTAGGAACATATTTTTTTGGTTTTAACGCCGGATTAGGAATTAGTTTAAGCATTATTAATGCTATCAACTCGGCTATTTTACCTCACTTATGTGCAGCAAGAACAGAACACAACAATCTCCAAACAAGTTACTCAAAGAGTCTCAGAATTATTAGCTTAGTTATTATTCCCTTTGTTTTATTCCAATCTAGTTTTGCCTATTTCTACGTACCAATTATTTTTGGTCAAAAATGGATAGTTGCCGTTCCTATTGTCATATTAATCTGCTTATCAGCAATTCCCAGACCTTTTGCAGATGCAGCCTCACAGTTACTTGTAGCAGTTGGTAAACCTCATTTAGACTTGCGGTGGAATGTCTTATTTACGACTATATTTACCGTAGCATTACTTATTGGCGTTCATTGGCACATCATTGGGGTAGCGATATCTGTTTTATTAGTTCATATAATTTTCCTACCTTTGTTTACATTGTGGGCAACACGGTATGTTTTCCCGCAACGAATTACGTAATGGTTTTGGGTGTTAGTAACCACTGTAGGGGCGGGTTTGCCTGGATCGTTCGATTTTACTTACAACTTACTAAATTAAACCCTAATCACTGTACGGGAG
>JAQYWO010000228.1 GCA_029379215.1 Rhizonema sp. PD37 | reverse complement strand
GGTTAAGTAACAATGTATATTTTACCTGACTTTGAGGCTTAACTGAACCGTATTGCCTTATCTAGTGGAGTCGGTTCTGCGCTAATTGATTTCACTAAGTACGACTATTTTGGTCGCAGAACGGACGGAACGGACGGCATAACGATGCTCCAAGATAGATTACGAATAAACTTCCAACTACAATAATCCCGAGAAGGAAGTGAAATTGCCGTAAAATTGCAAGCTATATTACACGTAAGTGAGAAGAGCGATCGCTCTTCTCGCGAAAAACTTTTTGGTTTACTGGCTATAACGTAATTTTTTTACAAAATTACATTTCATGCTGTCTAGGAAGATGTACTGGAATTAATCAACGTCCATTGGGAGAATGTAGCAGCTTGACCGCAATACTGATTCTCCTTATTTAATAGGTTCCAAACGGTGAAGTCTAAAACCATGTACCGTTTACCAGTTCGAGAAATGCGAACTCCCCGACCGTTAGTTATGTAACCAAAGTTTGTAACTTTTTCTAACAAACGCAAGCGCTCCTCTTGGTTTGCGGGTTTTGCAGAATACCTTGAAGGCATCTGGAGCAGTTGCTCCCATTCGAGTTCCCATAGTTCTAGAGCTTTGCGGTTACCGTAGTTGTAGATTGGGTCTGGCTCTATACCATGAGAAAATACTGGAAAGGGCAATTCAAACAATGCCTGTGCTATCTGGATAGGTTCGCCACTAACTTCAAACAAAGATTGCCCTGTCCAATGTTGAAAGCTTGAGAGTATACGTTGGCTGTGGCAAATCACTGTCTCAAGCTGCCAAGGAAGTAGAATATTGGTGCTCATGAGTAATTGAGATAGAAGTCCCGTCTTCTCTACTGTTTAAATACTAAACCTTAAGGTTGATATTGGATCTTAAGGTCGATTGATGCTATGTAAACACAGGGGTAGTGTCTGTGTAGAATCTTACAGAAGTTACCAGACCCTCTTTATTACGGTCAGTGAAAGCCACTGCCCTAATGGTTACAAGCTGTCCATCGGTGCGCTTATAATGATTTAGCGCTTCAAGGACAAAAGACGAATCGCGACCATAAATATTCAGCAGGTCATGTTCTAAACTAGCAAAGGTTTTCCAGTAAGCAGCAAGTCCAAGCATCACAACCTGTTTGCCTTCCATAGGAGGGTTATTGTTTGACAGCACAGAGCAATCTTGCGCTAAAAATTTACCGTATACCTTGATGTCTAAACTATCCAACGCTTCCAAATATTTCAGATACCATTCGTAAGTTTCGGGTGAAAGTTGATTGATTCTGAGATTATCGGTTATCACCAGTCATTCCTCTTTACTACTGCGCTGACGACATCAGGTTATCTCACTTTACAGGGGAAGCACCATAATCTCAATTTAGTTTTTTATATCTCTGCCGCCTTATCCATAACTTCAAAATGTCGCTTCACTCGACAATTTAATACGGAGTTAACAATTCATCTAGTCTGAATTCAAATACCAACTTCTGACCCGAAGTTGGGAAAGCAACGAATTGTCCCCAATTGTGCGATTCATTGTAAGTGAATCTCAGTAGCCAATCTGTAAATAAAACAACTAATCTGACCCAAGAATGGGTCAGATTGAACTCTCGGTATGATACGGGTGAAAGTCCCGTCTACCATCAGCAATTAATTCCCACTGTTTCCACATTAGATCATTTGGATATGATTTAGTCACTTACTCACAAGGCTTATGCTGATGTCTACAAATTTCAGCATAAGCCTTGTGAGCTTTCTTACAATAGCCCCCCACTTTTAAAACATCCTCTCAAAGAGTTACTAACAAATTTTCTTCAAACGGTCTACTATATCACGAGTTTGTCCTAATTCTTTACTTAACAATGACTCATGAATTTCTAATGCTTCCACAGCCATCTTAACCACTTCTGAATCACATTTCCCCTGTCTTTCAAATACCTCGGATAAACTAGCTTTAGATTTAGCAACGATGTATTTATACCCTAGTAAGTTGGATAATTCAAGTGACTCCTTGAAATGTAAACTAGCCTCTTCCAATTTATTCATTTCCAAGGCTAATAAGCCTAAGTCATGTATAGCGTTCACTTTACTTTCATCTTCCTGTAAACGCGTGTATATCTCTATAGCCTCACAGTAATAAGTATTTGCTGTTATAAAATCTCTATGTTTAGCTGTTAGCTTACCTAAGACATGCAAAGTATTTGCTTCTTCTATTTCATCCTTTGATTTGTTATACTCATCATTTTCTTTGCGCGATGATTTCAAATTTCTAAAAATATCTAATGCTTGCCTGTACAAACTCTCTGCCTTATCTAATTCGTTATTCTGCTCAGCAATTTCACCTCGAATGCAAATTACATTTGCCGAAAGACGTTTATTGAAATAACATCTCTCCATTTGTCCGACTGCATACTCTAGCCATTTTTGACCTTCTCTCACATCTCCTCTAAACTGATAGATTTTCGCATTGTCATAAGCCAACCATCCAGCATTAGGATAAAATCGAGATAGTTGTAAGTCTTCAGCTACATTATAAGCTGATTTATTAAGGTTAATTTGCCTATCCCATTCTCCTCTATAAAGCAAAAATTTTCTTAGAAAACTGGCAAGCTCTACTATTAAAGAAGCTGCATAAATTCCACGAGTCAATTGAGACTCTTCAACAAATTTCAGAACTTCTTCTTTAAGTACCCAAACTTTTTCCTTGATGAACTTTGTAATATTTTTTGTATTTTTTTCAAAATAACTGACAGATGATAATACTGCAAGCTCCAATTCGTCGTTCGATTTTGAGCTTTCACCTGCTCGCAGTACGGACGAAGTTTTCTTGATAGCTGGACCTATTAACATAATAAAAAAGTCATCATCTTCTTCTTTAAGAAAATTCTTTATCAAATCTGGTATGCTCGCTATTGCTTGCAAGGTTCTAGCCGTAGCGGCTAAATTGGGCCATTGAGCATCAAGATATCTAAATGATTGATAGTTATGACCGTGCTTCTCCGCATAATTAACCCAGTAACGCAGTGCCTTCATGTGGCTTGTGATATTTAACGTTATCTCCTGGATTTGTTTTATAAGAGTTTTTGCCATTCCAGTCTTTAGTCCTAGTGCATCATAAACATAGTTTTGAGTCAGAGGATGCAAACTGTATGTCTCACCTGAAGTAGTTAATAACGCAAGAGTTCTCAATTTATTTAGATTCTCACGAATTAATTCCTCGCTTAGATCAGTAATTTCTATTAATTGCTTAAGGTTAGCTGAAGACTCAAAAGCTGCAAGGGCTGAAAGTATAACTTTTTGTTCTTCAGTAAGAACGCTCACAAGTTCGGAGAAGAGAAAAGTATAAACATCTCGTGCAACAGAAGGATCCTTTAAACGCTTTAAAGAATCTTCTAATGAATAACCCCTGTTGACTACCAGACTTCTGAGTGTCCAATTGAGAATTAAGGGATTCCCACCTGTGGCGTTGTAAAGCTCAAGACGCGCTGAATGGTCAGCTTGACGCAGGATTGTTTCTAAAGGTCGGTGCTCCCGCCCTAGTTCGTCCATTAGTGTAAAAATACTTTCTTTTGAGAGCTGATTGAGAAAAAATGGTACGGCATCACTAACGTGGACTCTAGAAGTGACAATAGCTTTATTGTTACGTGGAAGATCTTCTAAAAAAACTGCAATTCGGTATCGCTCTTTATCTGTTAAGGTCTCCAAATTATCCCAAATAAGAAGAGTTGTTCGACCTCTCAGACTATTTATTAAAGCCTGTCTTAAAGCATCTGAATCTTTAATTTTGAGAAGTTCCTGTTTACCTAAGAGACGAGCAAATTCTTCACAGAAAGCTTCAAGAGATGAAAATGAATTATTACTGTAGCGAATGCCATCGGGAGTTAACCAAGAAGCTTTTGCTGATACAAAAAGATACCCATCAAACATTCCTCTTTGACGTGCTTGAGTAGCAACCTCAAGAGCCAATTCGGTCTTACCAATTCCACCCATACCATGAATCACAATCCCCCAACGTTGCTCTTTACTTAAAGCCTGGAGACAAAAACTAACTTCTTGTTCCCGCCCAACGAAGATACTACTAGTACTACGAGGGAGATTGTCAGGAACAGAGGTAGATTGCCCACCATCTATTAAGCTTAATCGGTTTTTCAAACTAGCTACTTCTTTTTGCTTGTCCTCGAGTTGAATGAGCAATTCTGGCGGGACTGAAAGTACAGTATAAACTGCTTTTTGCTGTTCGAGAAACTGGAGAACACGATTAGCAAGATCTAACTGCTGTCTCAGAGATTCTTGATCATTCATATCCTACCTCCAAAATTTTTAAACGAGCCTCTAAACTAGCAACTTCAAGACGCTTATCTTCTAATTGGATTAGTAGCTCTGGTGGAATTTTTAGTGAACCGTACCCAGCAGCTTGTTGTTCAAAAATAGCAAGGGCACGAAGAGCCATCTTTAATGCAGGTTGTAAAAAAACTTCTTTGCGAGCAATTATTTTTTGTGGTAACGCTTCTACCATATTGCTTGATATCAAACCTTTTCCACCTAACAGCAATGCCACGGGAAAATCTTCAGTTGAAAAATCAAAAAAGGGCGTTTGTTCTTTCTGGTACATTTGTCTAACACTAGCTGGTACTGTTTCAGCAAGATAATTCATCAAATGTGAAACCTTGACTAACTCATCACCAGGTCTATTTGCTGCTCCCTTGAGTGCTTCAATTAGATGGTAAGTATATACACTCATTACATTATCAGATCGAATGTAAGACTTTTGTTTTCCACGGCATGAAGTAAACACTGCGCGACCTGCACCATGTCTTAAAGTATCTGTAAAGCTCTTGAGTGGAGCAGTGAGCAGAAAGCCAGCAGACTGGTTGAGGTCTTCCTCCTTAGAAGTTGCCATTCCCTCAGCGTGACAACTATCAATTATTACCAGAAGACTTTTAGCTTTGATTTGACGTAGTCCATTTGAAAATTCTTGAGCAGAGAGAGCAGTTCCAAGGATATCACTAAGTTTAAAGTCATGTTGAAGCAAATAGTACTGCTCTGTAGATAGTTCTAAAACGCCATGACCGGAATAATAAACTAATACTGTCGCTTCTGAGTCTTTAGTAGTTGCTTCTTTTAGCCAATCTAACCCCTCTAAAATAGCATTGCGTGTAGCATATGAATCATGTAGTATACGGACATGGTCGCTTTCAGTAGAATATCCACAAAACTTTGGATCTGTTAAAACAGCATGAATTGCTCGAACGTCCCTTACTGTAGCTGGAAGTGAATAATGCCAATTACTTGTCTCACCAACACCAATTAGTAGAGCATAACCGTGATTGAATGAATTAGACATACTTAAATTTAGTGAGAGATGCGTGTTCGTCCATTTATGCCAATTTTACTTATTGCTCAACAATTTCAATTTAAAAATATTTCTGCGATCTTTTTCTAGTTTAGTAAAAACACCAGTACACTCTTATATTTCAATTCATATACCTTGCTCTGTAAGAATTTCAGCCTTTAAATTCCGTTGAACTCTTAGGAAACTAGGTTGTTTCTCTTAAGGCACAACGAATTCCGTTCGTTGGAGGCTTACGTTAATTGTAATGTGGAAAGAAAAATACTGATTTCTCGTGGTTGTGAGCGGCATCATCATGAACCTTGTGTATTTTCCCAACAATGGGTCAAAAGTTGGTAAACAGCATACCTAAGCTAGGGCGTCGGTCAAGTAATCGTGATTGACAAAAAAGAGATAATGTGAAGCGGGAAAAACCAGGAAGAAAAGGATGCGATCATTAACGCTCGTGTCGGTCAAGTAATTATGGTTGACAAACTATATGTAATATGAATAGAGATTTGCCGAAATCAGTTAGGCATGATTTAGAGGTATAATTTATGCGTCCTCCCGACTGGAATCCTCCCATCGAATTGTCAAAGGCAGAACAAGCGATCATTTCTCGCATTAAGAGGGTCAAACTATTTATATTTCTAAGCCACAATCGTCACCACCTTTTTAATGAGGAGTTTCAAGCAACTCTAGCCACTATGTTCAAAGACAGTACAGTGGGTCAGTCCGTTACTTGGGCTTGCGTAAGAACTTATTTGACTTACGGCGTGTAGCCGTTGTGTATAGTCTCCACGTAATTGCACGGTTGCCATCTGACGCATCAAACCAACACGCCTTTTCAACCCGCTAATTAATGATCGCATCCTTTTTTCCGGGTTTTTCTCACTTCACATTATTTCTTTTTTGTCAATCACTATTACTTGACCGACGCCCTAGAATGTTACCCTCCTGATTTAGGTATCGGCGTATCCCTCAATACATAAAAGTTCCCTGCTCCTATCAAAAAACTTTTGCACAAGACTCTATTCCAAAGCTAACATCATCTTTTTGACTTTATCCAATTCTTCCTTAGTGTGAACAGTTCCACCAATGCAGATTTTTACATTTGCCATTAATGACAATTACATCAATGGGAAATCCTGCCCTTTGTTTGCGGTAGAGATTCCCAAAAACCGAAAAATGATCAACCACATTAAAGTGTTGATACAGCGTCCAATAAAAGCCTCGACTCTCCCGACTGTTGTAGCGATCGCTGTCTTCATCCACCCCCAGTTTACCGCCTAAAATCAGCACCCCTTGCCCGTCTGGTTTCATGGCACGCAAACTTTTGAGGGCAATACCGTGGTCAATTTGAGTAGTTTGAGATTGCCCAAACCGAAACCGTCTGTGCTGCCCTGGTGCCGAGACAGATTAAGTAAACGGGGATTGGGCTGAATCGGTATAAGGCTCAATGCCGTTAAATTTCACCCCAAAATGTAGTGATGGGCGGGGCATAAATGCTGGTGTCCTCTATGGCGGCAGGTTGGGCGACATATCTTGCCCGATTTTCAATTGCCAAGATTCTATCAGTGTCGCGGATATAAAGCGGCACCATCGCTTCTCTCTCGACTAAAAGTTCATGCAGCCCTATTTGAATTGGTAGAGATTGGTGGAATAATTTACGAGCTGCCTTTTCTACCATTCGAGCCAGTTCCGCTCCTGTACAGTTAACCGTCTTACCCAACAAAATCCGCCATTGGGCTTCACTCAAAGGGCTATTAACGCAGTGGTAACGCTCATCAAATCGTGATGCGTGGAGTGTAATAATCTGCTTACGCTCAATGGCAGTTGGAAACCCGACATAAAAAATTTCATCAAATCTACCCACACGAGTTAATTCTGGAGGCAGTGCATCTAGTCGATTGAGAGTTGCCACGACAAACACAGCACTACGCTTATCTTGCAACCAGGTAAGCAAAGTCCCTAAAATTTGTTGACTGCCGCTCTCCTCCCCCGAAATTGTATTAGCCGTAAACAACTTGTCTAGTTCATCAAAGTAAAGCAGAATCGGAGCGCAAGCTTCAACACGAGTCAGCAACCGCTTTAAATAAGTCGCCCCACCCCCTGCCACTGCTCCTGTATCTACACTAACCAGAGGAAATCCCAATTCCCGCGCCGAGACATTCGCCGCCAGTGTTTTACCCGTTCCAGGTGGTCCAACCAGCAAACAACCTTTAGGTAGTGGGATATTAGCTGCTCGTGCTTCTGGGGCAAAATCGCGTTTGGCATCTTGAATAAATTGCCTCAAGTTATCCAAACCCCCAAAGTCGTACACATTCGGCTCGGGGACAAAGTTTAAATTAAACGATGCAAAGCGGTTGATTTTATAGTTCAACAGCGATTGCGCTAAATGCAAGCTACGCGATCGCACTATGTCGGTTTCTGGCTCTTGATCACTTTGGGCGGCGTTCAACGCTTCTGGTGCAGACGCGACGCGTAGCTTGCTTCCCCGGAAGGGTACGCAATTTACTCGCTTCGCTATCGCCTGCCTTAATCCGGCTTTAATATCTTCCTTAGTTAACCCAGCAGCAGCAGTAGTGAATGCAGCAACTTCTTGTGTCTCCAGGAGCTTACCTGTCAAAGTTGGCAAGTAAGATAAAATCAACTCAGCAATCTCATCACTTGTAGGCAACGGCAATTCTAAAGTTTCAATTAGCCCACTTAAGGTAGAAGGCAACTCTATTTCATCGGTAACAAGCAAAATCAACACTTTAGAAGATTCATTTGCTGTCAACTCTGAGTAAGTATTAATCAATAGTGATTTTAATTCATCCCCGTCAATACCCCGCATACAAGCAGGTAAATTTTCTAATACAAAGATTCCTGCATGAGTTACCTCCCTAAAGAATTTTAAAGCAGCGATCATACGTTGACCTGGGGTACTTTGGTTACACTCCCCAAACTCGAAACCTTCTTCTATTACAACCCGCTCATCATGCTCGTTATAATTAACAGATTTAAATCGTTGTCCTTGCCCTAAATCCCACAGATACATTGGCAGTTTTAATTGGAGTGTAAGCTCTTTATGTAGTAGCGATAAAATTGTTAGTCGCTCCCGCACAGGTGCAACAACAGAAATTACCGTTTCCCCAGCAGCAATCAGTGTTTTTAGTTCTTGTAAATTCATTGGTTTAAAATATTTTCATTCGCGAGGATTTACTCTTGAAAACAGGCTTCTACCAAGTTGCGTTCAGATAAAATTAAAAAGCCGCACGCTCGTGCAGAAAACACATACAAGGAGATAAGGAAAGAAAAGATTTTCTATAATAAATACAACGCGCATATTAAATGACAACGCTTTAATTAAGGGATCTCCAAGAAATAAATTATCCAATTCTCAAATTCGACCTACTTCTTGTATTCCCCCTGCTCCCTGCTCCCCCCTTGCAGATTAATTGTTTTTTTATTTGGAAGTCCCTAAGCTCTCTCTAATTGTTTTCGAGATGGTATTTGAGGTAGTTGAGTTTGACTTTTTGACGTAGATTGTTGGAGAACTGGTAACATTTGCTCGAAGTAAGCTAAGTCTCGCTCACTCATACGAGTTTTCATCTGCCCTTCCGCCTTAATCAATAGTGAACCGCGCCCATCTTTAGCATCTATCCGCACTTTGCCGTCAGGAGTGGCTTTCCACTTGTATGAAAATTGACCATCAACTTGAACATTCTTTCCTTGTCTCTGAGCGTATTGACTTAAAGCTGTGGTAATCGCATTGACTCTGGCAAAATACTCCGTCTCTTTCTTACCCACAGGAGCAAATGCCCCACTGGGTTCTTCACGCCGCCTTTGAGAAATGCGGAGTTGTTTGAGATCTTGATGCATTGATATCTCCAAATGACTTGACTGTGAGACACGCACTCCAATCGGGGATGCATCAAACTGCATTAATGTCTTACCTGACTTATCACTCAAGCTATAAGATTGTCCAGAACGGGCGATGGTGTAACCCGCAGTATGATAAATATTTGCACCTGGTGATGTGCTTGTATCAAACAAAGTTTTAATCGCTGCTGCTGTTTTAACTTCACGCGATCGCGTAACCAAGGAAGCCCACGCCTCTTGAACAGTATTCGCTACAGAATGCACTGCTTGCTGCCACCAATGAGTGTTTTTAGGTTCAGTAAACCGCGCTTTAATTAACTCATCAAACTGGCGTTGTTGATTTTGTAGTTGAGAGTGTTGCAGCTCCTGCATTTGGTTCAGTTGAGCAGTTAAAAGCTGTTTTAAACTGCTATCGGGCAATGTCTCAAGAGCAGCCTTTACTCTTGCCCCGCCAGTTTCAGTAACAACAGAAGTTTGTTCAACTTGTGGTTGTGGTGGTATAGGATATGTTACTACTGAATCAGGTTCTTGAAGCAGAACTTTTCCTAAATTAGGCTCTTCTTCAACATTCACACTTTGATTATCTTCAGGTGGTAATTCTTCGTTTACAAAAGGATTATCCAAATCTGGCTCTTCAAATGTGATAGGCAGTGCCTCAATTTGTTGAGCAGGTTGCTTGTCACGATATTGCTCATAAAATGAATTGGTAATTACCTTACCTAACTCATCGGATTCGAGGACAACCTTGCCATCTAATTTGACTCGCATTGAAATAGCATTCTCGACAATACCACCAACAGGAGTGTTCTGTAATTGATCTAACTGCTCAATTATAGAGGGACTAAGGTCATTAACTCCTTGACCATAGACAACGCGATCGCCTACAGTAATTTCAATTTCTGGTTTTTTGTCTGCGTCTTGCTGCTGTTGATTTTTGTCAACAAACTCCCGCAGCCAGTTTTCAATCAGCCGTAAATACTGCTCGGTAAAAGAGCTAGACTCACCCGTAGAAATAGTAAATACACCGGACATTACAATTCACCTCCATTTTTGTACGTAGCCGCCAGAATTTGTAATCGATTCACAATGACTTGATTAGAGAGGCAAAATACTCCTAGCTTGCCATCAAAAAACCAGGCAATAAATTTGCTAGGCTCATCTATATTTCGCTTACCTTCATAAACAATACTTCCTAGTACCTCACCTATAAGTAACCCTTGCTGATCAAATACTTCAGTTACCAAAGGCGAGTAATTCATTTTAAAAGGAGGTAGCTGCATCGCTTGTTTTACACGCTCCTGCCATTCAGGATATTCAGCTAATTGTGAAAGTAAAGATGTATTCATGCGTTATAAATAGGTGGACGTGATAATTTCTCGTTGAGACAAGGCAGCTATGCTGAGGGCAGAAGGGAACCCACGTTTAAAAACGTGGGACTTAATTGAGGACACCGTATAATTTGATTGCACTCTACAAGGGAATACATTTTTATTATTTTGATGAGCGCTACTCCTACCCCCTGAAGGATTTTTAGACAATTTACCTTCTGCCCTCTGCCTCCTGCCCTCTGCCTTTCTTGTTAAAACACTGCTTCTAAATCTTCTTCGACAGGTGTTTCTGTTGATGCAGGAAACAATTGTTCAGCTAAATCACGCCGCTCTTGAAATTGACGGGAACGCTCCTCATCAGTGACACCTGATGAATGACTGGCAATTAATCTTTGACGAATCAAGTCCCACTTTGCCTCACTCCAATTCATCTGAGCAATATCTGCTTGAGGAACTTTCACTGATTGCAGCAAGGGAACATACGCTTCATTACCACGGGTGTAAGCTGGGTTGATAATCACTGCCCGTCCAGTCCCCAACTTGGCAAACTCAGCCGCTTCCAGCAAGTGCCGTTTCTGATTTTGGTCATTTAAGCTTTGAGTTGTGCCACCTTTGCCAGTACTTTGAGATTTAGATTTGAAATTAACTTGCATCTCTCCCAAGTAATCAGAAAACAGCTTGGCAGATTCTGGATCTTGAGGGTTAAAAATAAACTTTGTTGCCGTTCCTCCCAAAATAGCTCTCGCCAATTCCTTACCGTAAGCTTTCTCCAACTGAACAATGTTTTGATAGCCTAAAATCCCACAAAATCCGTCTTCCCGGTTCTCGTTCAACCAATTCACCAATGCTGGCAGATATAAAGTTGGTAATTCATCGAGCGCCACAACCAAAGGGTCTTTGCGGGGTACCGTCCGCGATACATTTCGAGATACAATCATATGTAGGATAGCAGCCAGTAACGGTCCCACAATGTCCCGGTTATTACGGTCTAAGCCAAATACGATCAGTTGCTTACCATCTAAATCTAGAGGGAGGGTAGTCTTGCCGCAGAATGCACCGACAAAGTCTTTTTTGAGAAACCGCTGGAATATTCGCTGTCCCGTTCCCACAATGCTAGCGACAGTTTTCTCAGAATCCTTGACGCTGATGATCTGAGATAAAGGTCGAGTTGTCCAGATTTTCAGTTTATCCCTAGAAGCAGCGTCTAATCGCGCTGGCAGATTGGATAAAGATAAAATTGCCTGCGCCATCATCAAATCACAGTATTTATCGTCCCCAGTAAGAGTTTTAATCGCCTTGGTGACAAGCAAAATTCCCTCAACCAAACTGTCCCCAGCTTCCTCGAAATACTTATCCCCACCGTTATTTCCTCCTCCTTTATCAAAGTTACGCGCAATCACCATCGCCATCTGCCCAGCAGCGATCGCATCTTCTTCGTCTTTGATTAAGTCGAGGGGATTGCAAACTTCTGACTCTGGAAACCCCGGTGCAAATACCCTCACTGTGTAGCCGCGCTTCATAGCATACGCAACTGCACGTTTTGTTTGAGCCGGATATTTAAAATCGTACAGACACATAGGAAAACCTTGGTCAAAAGTAGAACGAATCAGGGGATCAATTACGGAGAAAGTTTTACCGCTACCCGCAGCCCCAATGGCAGCAATTCCCCGCTGGGCATCCGGGACGTATAAAGTGGGGGTGGCGTTAAGCAATTGCAATGGCTTTGTCCACTTGGAAGAAGATGGTGTTTTAATCAATCCATCCTGACGCCATTCATACTCTTGGCGATCGCGCATTTTTTGGGGAGTACCTACATATAGCGCCACGTTATTGCGTGTCACTTTTAACATTTGCTTTTTAGCTATAATCGCTGCCTTTTGCTTTTCCTTGCCACTACCCCAATAACTAGTAGCAATCTTGCCTTTCTTAGCTCTTCCTGCGCTCCAAAGTTGCAGAAGTGCGACTACCACCAAACAACTCAAGAGCATTAGCCCGGATTTTGATTTGAGTAAACCTATAAGTTGTTCATCCACCCGTCCTGTCGTAGAATGTGATGGGGACGCTAGTACTTGAACTAAGTAGTGAGTTGAAATGTCAGTACTCATGACTTTGCCACCCCCCAAACAAAATTCTCACCCACCTTAGTCAAAGCTTCGTTAAATTTGACAAATCCCGTACCCTGATAGCAATACTGGGAGCGTGATACCATGCCCTCAGTGTGCGTACTTTGGGTAATCACGAGGCACGAAAATCCATTTTGCACTGTGTCATCCGCTCGAATTAACATTTCACCTTTAGGTAAATTTGGGTTAGCAATTATTGAAAGAACCAACTTACCCGACTCTTGGTAAACCGGATAGATACAACCACCTGCGCCACAAAGTTGCGGCGACTGGAAATCAAAAATATATAATTTTCCTGCACCGTGAGACGGGACTTGCAAAACTTTGATGGATTTGGCTTCAACACCACCTATTGAGTTCTGTCGCAATGCTCTTTCAATCAATGATGCAGGTGCAATGTCTTGAGCAACTGTCCAGGGGCGAACACTATTTGTTGATGAAGTCTGGTTCACTAATAAAGCGGGAACGACGAACAATGCTATACACACAATCATAAAAAGTATTGCTTGATATTTAGGAGATTTAATATTAGGAACTCGATTCAGTATTGCTTGCATAATTTCCTCTATAAACATCCCATTGATTGCATAGCTTGCGTGTAGTTAATAGCTGCCTTTTCGCCATACCCCTTAACTGAAAATTTGCCCTGTACATCACTCATCGCCGCATCAATGGGAATAGATACACCGACATAGTGCAATACGGTTCAGTTAAGGCTATGCAGTGCTTGAAATAACAAATATAGGAGGATGGGTTATTGTTCCAGTACCTCTGTGTTTAACTTTTTTCGAGCGAAATTTTGATACAGGCTTTTTCACAACTCTTGGGTTGTTTCTATCAACCCTTTCTGGTAAAACTTGGTCAAGAATCTCTACAGTTAACCAACTGAAAAAAAAGGGAAGTTCTTGTGGTTGTAAACGTTGGAATTTGGGGAGGGCGCGACGAACAACTCGTAACGTTCCTGTGAAACTTAGACGTAAAGGTGAAACATCTGCGCTGCTTGCAGCTTGAAAAATTAACAACCGAATAGCCCAATGCCCTAATAATAAACCGTAAACTTCTTGCACCACCTCCCGTGGTTTTTGAGAACGAATATGAGTTTTTCGTCCTAAAAGATGTACTTTGAGTTCATCAATCGTATTCTCGACTTCCCAACGTTGATGGTACTCGCAAGCAAGTAATAGGGCTGGGAATTTTTCAATGTCCAATAAGCTCGTAATTAAACGATATCTAATTTGTTCTTCTGGGTTATCAAGATTTTCAATTGTGTACTCGATTACCCTTACTAATATGGGTTCAAAACCCTTTTTTCTCAATTTGCCAGATGGATAAATCCAACTTAAATATGAACCATCATCGCTCATGTTTTTCGTTTAAGAATTTAACGTTAGCAGGAATTCTTCCTAGATAGTCA
>JAQYWO010000227.1 GCA_029379215.1 Rhizonema sp. PD37 | reverse complement strand
GCTTTACGACTTTATCCTATTTCCATTATATGCAAACTAGGTGTGGAACAGCTTATCTCAGTCTGAAAAGCTTTACTTCATGAAAATTCCCGACTTGAAAGCCAAATTAAACAGCTAACTTTAAATCTTCAAGTAGATAGCGAAGGAAATTCCGACGGTGATAGCGACTGGCTTTCTGGGAGGTTAGCGTAGGTGATCGCTGTCAGCTGCTGACACCTGTTCACGTACTGGTGTTGCAATGCCACTTCTGATTAAACCTGCTTCCAGTTCCCTGATAAAGCTAAAGTCTTCCTCCGGTAAGGGATGGTTGGGACTTTCAGATATATCGATTAGAGTGTCAGGTTTCTTCTCAAGAAAATTAAAGCAGTTGCGGAATTGATGCGGAAGAACCTCAATTGGAGAATCAAAGTGACAGGAAATAATCTGCTGAAAATCCCAAGTTGCTATTTGATCAGCCCAGTCAAGCACTTGTTTTGGTGCTTGGGGAAGAATCAGGGTTTGTAGAATCGGTGCGACAAATGGACGCCCCTGCCCTCGTAGCGCATCAAATGACTGCTTCCAATTCTCTTTCCATCGAAATGGAAATAAACCGAAATACGCCTTTGCTGAGTGATCCGGTGCTTTGAAAGCATCGCGCAACATCTGCCACAATCCAGTCATGGAAAGCGCACTCGGACGGAAGTAAATCACAAACAATGAAATGCGTTGCCATCCCTTACGACGGTTTGCTTCGTTGTTCTCAATCACCTCAGAGGCATTGTCCCTGGAGTGAAATAGCAAGGGGTACGGATCTAATTGGACGATCGCAGGTGGTTCTTCTGACACAGACAAAATAGAATCGGTTACGAGCAAGGTGCGCGTATTCTTGTGGAGGAGTGCAACTTCTCCGAAAGCTCCCTGCCCTAAGTTAATATCTAGTACTGCATAGTCGAATTCATCACAAAAGGGAGCCTCGCTTATATCCTCTGGGAGTACCTGGGTACGTTTTTGAGGAAAGCCAAGCCAACTGAGTGGTAGGTTAAACGGGAAACTCCACTGATGGGGAGCAACGAAAACCTGTGCAGAAGGAAAGCAGCGAGCAAAGGGACCAACGAAAACTTTGTGTTCCAGACCGGAACTCGTTGGTAGAATGATATATTTAACATCACCGTGAAGAGCAACTAATTCTTCGAGGATGCGGACACACTCTCTTGTCGGCGCAACGGGTGCATAGACGAGGAAACCGCCTGTCGAAAGTTTTATGAGAGTCATACGAATCGGCACGACGGTGTAGAGCGTACCTTGAAGCTGATCAAATATCCAAATACTGTTATGAACTATTTCTCTGCAAAGTGTTCGCCGCGTACCGTAGGGATAGAGTGGTACAGCATGCCAGAACGGCCATGACCAATCTCTCGGTTTGGGCGAGGAATCCATCCATTGCTCCTGCTGCTGTCCCCTCGAGTTGCCTCTCTGTGCGTTCATGATCGGTTCTACAGTTCAATCAATAATAGTTTCTCAAGAAATAAGTCGCATTTAACTTTCTTGCAATAAAAATTTTGCTTTCCTTACATTTGTAAACTTTAAGTATCTACGACGCTGTCAATTTACACTTGTAACTGCTCTCAAGATCCAATGATTTAATTGATAGAATGTAAGGTGTAGTACCGCACTTTTAAGTAACTAGGAGATAATACGGATGTCAGAGATTGAAGACTTGGGAGTGACTGTAGAGGAGTACTTGGAGGGATTGGCAGCAGGTATCGACGTTCTGGAATTGAAGCGGCTAACATCAACCGGAATTCCGACAAATCTAGCCTTGGAGGTGATGACGATCACTGAGCGTATAACCAATGGCACAGCTACTCCTGAAGAGGTTGTCAGAGGACTAATGATTTTAACGCCATCATTGAGGCAACAAATTCAATGAAAAACATATACCAATTACCTATTACCAACTTCTGTCATTTTCAATGGTAAAGTAAACCAAAATATTGCTCCGGCATGCATTGTGCTTTCTACACCAATTTCGCCACCATGAGCAGTGATAATTTGTTTACACAGGTACAATCCCAATCCTAAACCCACAGAATTACGGATACGATCGCCTCGGAAATAGAGATCAAATAGCCTCGCACATTGTTGTTGACTCAAACCCACACCATTATCAGAGACAGTGCAATAAATCTTATCTTCCCGAACCACAGCATTGAGGGTGATACTTAAGCCTGGTGGATTGTGTTTGACAGCATTAACAATCAAGTTAGAAAAGACTCGCCACAGTTGTATAGGATCGGCACTGATAAATGGTAAATCTGCTGAAACTGAATTCGTCAGGAGCGCTTGGTTTTCTGTCAGTATTGCTTGCAAGTCAGCGATCGCTGCTTCCACAATTGTATGCAGTTGCACTCTTTGAAGTTGTAAGACAACACCTTGCACTTCATTGAGATGAGTTTCCATCAACGAGTTAATCAAGTTAAGTTGGCGATCGCTACTTTGCTCCATCCGTTCTAAAATGAAACGCGGTATGGGGATGCTCCCGATAGAAGGAGAATTGCTTGCTTGTGCCTCTGCCTTGTTTAACAAATTTCGCAGTACCATTAAAGTTCCCAACACCGGGTTGCGTAAGTCGTGAGAAACCGCATGAAAAAATACTCGTAGTGCTTGTTCAGTGTGCTTGCGATCACTAATATCTAGAATCACGCCTACTAATCCCCCGAGGGTGCCATCTGATTTAGAGAAAGTTGCCTTATAAAAGATCACATCATGTTTTTTCCCATCTTTGTAGAGTATATTACTTTCATAAGTCTGAACTCCCCCTTTTTCCAATAAAACCTTGTCTGCTTGTTTGTATTGCTCTGCCATATCTTTAGGTGCGATATCGTACACATTTCTACCGATAATCTGCTGTTTATTCAATCCCAGAGATTCTTCAAAACTTCTGTTACAACCTACATATATCCCTTGAGCATTCTGATAATATACTGGAGTTGGTATTGTATTAATTAATACTTGTAAAAAAATAAACTGTTCTTGAAGTGCTGCCTCGGTTAACTTACGCTTGGTAATATCTTCAATCATCCCTTCATAGAAAAGCAGTTGTCCAGTGTGATCGCGCACCGCATATGCATTTTCCGAAATCCAGACAACACTATTATCTTGACGATAAACTTGAGATTCAAATTCTGACACACTTCCATACTCTTCTATCAAGCGCACAAAGTCTGCCCGACGCTTTGGATTGACGTAGAGTTGATGTTCGATATTAGTAAAATTTGCTGTGACTTCTTCAGGATGAGAGTAGCCAAGTATACGTGCTAATGCGGGATTTGCCGTAATATAACGTCCGTTGGGAGTACTTTGAAAAATACCTTCAATTGCGTTTTCAAAGATACTACGATACTTAGCTTCTGCAACACCTAATTTCTCATAAGCAATTTCAAGTTCTTTACGGGCGTAGAATTCAGAGCGTTGCAGTCGTTCGTACAAATACACTGCTACATCACAGATCAAACATATCCAAAAGAGTGATAAAATTAACGTCACACTGTAGAGCGGATGCTCGCTGTAAGGTGGAGGTCGTTTGAGTTTGATGGCTGTATTGACTACAAAGTAATAAATAAACACACCTAACTGTGACGCTAAGTGGAAATGCCAGCGAATTGGTATCAACGTAGCTTGAGTCAGGAACGTTGCGATCCACGCTAATTGATCGGGAAAAGCAAAACCTTTGACTGTGGCGACAATTTGCTCAACCAGAGTAATGGAAAAAGACTGGCATAAAAAAACCAACCCTGGATAACGACGAGCGATCTTAGTCTTATGCAGAATTAAGCATCCTAACAGACAGGGAAATATCGAGATATTGATCGTATAAATAAGGTCTTTAACTTCTGGTGTCAGCTTTGCCAGTTCAGGAAAGTGAAAAACTGCTTGACAAATATCTCGTAAAATGAACGTAAATTCACAACCAATGGCAATCAACAGTCCCAAACGTAACCTTTGCAACATGAAGCGATTGCTCCAAGCTTTATATTCACTGAAGATCACATCCACTGTCAGCGTCTGTATAGAAAAAGCTTTTTTCCACCACTTTTGCACTGTTCTCAATCCGATTGCCATGAGTGATACCAAGTTGCGTTCAAACAAACTACGTAAGTATATGCTGTGAGTCTGGCTCTTTTAGCCGAGTGCTACTGAGTATGAGCCTTGTATGCTTATATTCTACTTTGGCTCGAATTAGAGCAAATTCTATTTGAATGGTCAATACCTTCAAGAATAAAGATGTGGGTTGTGTGGAGGTAGATGAAGTGTGCTAATATAAGCGCAAAAGTTGCTCTCTCTGTGGTATATAAGGTTAAAAATCATAAATTTCCTCTAATTTTTTAGATACGCTTTAGTGAATGTAGTATAGTTTCGCATAATGACTGTTTGTTACTATGTTGGGTGAACTACTAGGTAGACGTTACAAAATCATTGAATCTTTAGGGGTAAGTGAGTTTGGTCAAACTTACGTTGCTGTTGATGTCAAACTTTTTAACACTAAGTGTGTCGTCAAGCAACTTAAGCCTCTGACAACTAACACCGAGACTTTAAAGGTTGCCAACCGCCTATTTTACTCGGAAGCACAACTTTTACATCGCTTGGGAATCCACGACCAAATTCCCCATTTGCTAGCACACTTTCAAGAAAAACGGAAATTCTACTTAGTTCAGCAATTGATTGAAGGCAATTCATTAAGCGATGAACTCATCCCCCAAAAGCTGTGGAGTGAGGAGTATGTGATTAACCTCTTGCAGGGTATTCTTGAACCGTTAGCCTTTGTCCATCAAAATAACGTCATTCACCGTGATATCAAACCTTCTAATTTAATCAGACGTAAAAGTGATGGTAAGATTGTCTTGATTGACTTTGGGGCGATTAAGCAAATTGGGACTAGTCTAGATAACACTCAATCACAGGCATACATGACTGTAATTGTGGGAACTCCCGGCTATATGCCCAGCGAACAAGCATCAGGTTATCCAAAACTCAGCAGTGATATTTATGCTGTGGGCATGATTGGGATTCAAGCTTTGACAGGGTTAAAGCCAGACGAATTACAAAAAGATGAACAGAGTGCTGAAATTATCTGGGATCATTTGGTACATGTAAGCCCCAGACTAGCAGGTGTTTTAGACAAGATGATCCGCTATGATTTTCGACAGCGATACCATTCAGCAAGTGAGGCTTTGCAAGCGATACAGCGACTAGCATCGCCGGATCAAATGCCTGCAATGATAGCTGAGTACGTTACGCACCAGTCAACTATGCGGCAAAAACTCGTAGTCCCGATACGACAGACGCAAAAAGCTCTTGGTAATACTTTGCTACCTTTGCTCCCAGCAAACATACAACGTAAGTTCATTGAGTCACAGTTACCAGTCCAACCTCAACAGTTGGTTGTGAATGACGAAAGCGCTGACAATCGTTCTTTGCTACTACAGAAAAACTCTCTTTTGTTGTTCGGAATCAGCTTTGGCATTATCACTAGTCTAGGAGTCGCAATTTTATTTTATATATTTATTTATCCAAGAATATTGGTTCAGATCCAACCAACTCCATCTCCCTCCCCCACTAGCTCACCTCTCAATGTGCCAACTCCAATTTTACAGCCTTAATCTAGCTATATATGAGAGTTTCATCAACTACACATTAACGTTTTATTTATAGCAGGAACTCAGAAAACTTCAGTAACAAAACTGTCTTTACTTCTAGCAGATACCACCGCTAGTTGTCCTTTACAAAAAATGTCCTCAAAATAATGATATGAAAACCAAAAGAAAGCCCTTAATTAATGAAGAACTAGGAGTATTTGTTAGAGGTATAATTATTGGCAAAGTACTCACACTGATGGTGATTGGGGGAATGTTGTATTGGATGCTAAAGTCTCACTTATTCTCTGCAATCACTGCTGACTCTTCCTCCGAAAAACTTTCAAACATAGCTTCACCTACTCAATCAACTTTTAGGTCAATTACCTCTGTTCCGCCCGGTGTATTCAATTATGGTGGTAGTACAGCTTGGGCACCTATCAGGCAAATGGTAGATTCCCAGATCCAGGGCGAACATCCTGAATTAAAGTTGCACTACGTTAACCCGACTAACGAAAGCCCTGGCTCAGGCTCAGGTATTCGCATGTTGCTCAATGGGCAATTGGACTTTGCTCAGTCTTCACGTCCCCTCACGCCTTCAGAATTAACGACAGCCCAGCAACGTGGCTTCACACTTACTGCTCGTCAGGTAGGTATTGATGCGATCGCAGTAATTGTTAACCCTTCTCTTCCGGTATCGAGCTTAACTATTAACCAGTTGCAACAGATTTATCAGGGGCAAATTACCAACTGGAAACTCTTGGGCGGACCTGATTTACCCATTACCCCTTTCTCCCAACTCCGAGAAGATACAGACACAGTAGTTTTCTCTGGTGATAAAAATTTTGCTCTACCAGCATCTAGCCCGAACATGCAGTACGTCAACTCAGCTACGGAGGCACTGCGCCTAGTCAACAAAACCCCTGGCGGGTTGTATTACGGTTCTGCCCGTGCCTTGGTGCCACAATGTATGGTGAAGCCTTTGTCACTGAGTGTTACTTCCACTTCTGCAATTCCTCCTTACCTCGAACCTCTTGTGCCACCACAGCAATGTCCGCGTCAGCGCAACCAGATTAATATTGAAGCAATCAAAAATGGTAGTTATCCAATTACTTCTAACTTGTATGTGATTATTAAGCAGAATAAAGAAAAATCCCAACAGGTAGGTGATGCTTATGCCACACTTTTACTCACAAATCAGGGGCAAGAGGCAATTGAGAGATCTGGCTTCATCGGCGTCCACTAGTAGCGCTTAATTAGGTGCAGTTGCTAAAGGTAATGTAAACCAAAAAGTAAACCCACCTTTGGGTTTACTAGTGACACCAATTTCCCCGCCATGTGCTTTAATAATTCGCCGACTAAGAAACATTTTTAAGCCAATTCCTGTAGAACAAGGAGCTTGTGGAGCGCATACATACAAATCAAACAAGCGATCGCAATCTAGCTTGTTCATTCTCGTGCCATTATTTTGAATCGTACAACGAATCATTCCTGCCTCAACTACGGCTTTCAGGGTAAACTTTAATCCTGGTGGGTTGTGTTGCCAACTATAAGTAAACAAATTGACGAAAACTTTCTGCAACTGTATTGGAGCGGCAACAACTAGCGGTAGATCTTCACGAATCAAATTGTTAATAGTTGCTTGATGTCTATTCAACGTTAGCTGCAAATCTTTGATAACTGCCTTTAGCAATGTGCTAAAATTAACTTCTTCAAGGTGAGGTACAACTTCTTCTTCTCCTGTATGAATTTCTAATAATGACTCAATCATTGCCAATTGATAGTCGTTACCCTGAATCATGCGATCAACAATAGAACGAGATATCGTAATGTTTACCTCTTCATTACATCGCAAATTATTTAATACCATCAAGTTACCAAGCACCGAAGTTCTGAGATTGTGAGAAACTGTGTGCAACACGACATCTTTCACGCGGCTGAGTTCTTTAATTTCCTGCATTTTTTGCTGCAATTGGGCGGTGCGTTCTTCTACTTGACGTTCCAAGTTAGTGTTGAGTTGTGCTAGCTCTTGGTAAAGTTGTGCTTGCTGAATTGCGATCGCCACCTGTTCTGACATCTGTTGAAGTAAATCTATTTCTATAGCAGTCCAATGACGCGGTCCACTACATTGGTTAGCAATTAATGCACCAAATAATTCCTCGCCCAGTATAATTGGTACAGCTAAGCTAGCTCTGGTTTGAGATTGTTGATACATTGCCGTCAAATGAGGAGATACGGCTGTTTGCGTGATATCTTCTACTATCCGCACGCGATTAGTCATGAGTAGTTTTTTAAACTCTGACGGATGAGTTTCATTATCACTTCTCCAGCCCAAGATTGATGGATATTGAGGATCTACTGATTCGGCAAGAATTTTTGAATGAACATCTGTCTCCTTCAACGCTATACAAACTCGATCTGTGTGTAAAAATTGCCTGACTTCTTCTACTGTCGTTTGGAGAATTTGGTTTAAGTTGAGGGAGGAGCGAATTCTGGATAAAGTTTGTGCTAGAAGGCGATCGCGTTTTGCCTTCATGTGTAGTAATTCTTCTGCCTGCTTGCGTTCGGTGATATCCATCAACAAACCGTCCCAAACAACGTCACCTCCCTGTCGTTCCGGACGGGATATTCCTTGAATCCACTTAATTTTGCCACTAGGGGTAATAATTCTACCTTCCCAATGCCAAGGCGCGAGAGTAGCACTAGAGGTGGCGACGGCTTCGTCAAAGGCTTTTATATCCTGTGGATGGATCTGTTTGGAAAGAAACTGAAAATCCTTTTGCACTTCTTCTGGCTCTAGTTCACATAGCTCCCGACACCCAGAACTAGCATACAGGATAAATTGGGAACCATCTTGTCGTTGAAGGAATTGCACGATCATCCCCGGTAAGTTTGCAGCAATTCTTTCCAGCAAGGGCAACGTTCCTTGTTGAGAATCTGCTTGTGTATGCGATCCTTTCACAGTTTCATCCACTTTTTAACCTTCTTACACACAAATCACAGAGGATAATTAGCGCTCAACCTTCAGTAGATAAGGTTCATAAGGCAAGTTATTTGCTGATCGCTATTACTTTCAGGGTATATTCTTAAGGAAGACATCGCATTCACCCAATTGGATGAACTACAAGTGGTTCATCCAATTACCGTTGTATTATCGTGTTACATGTTAGAAAGCTTACCTTTCACGTAGGTCTTGTATCCGCTTTTATGCATACATCAATCCGTCTTTTATTTCATGTGCATTACTGAAACCCTACTTTCAAGATTATTCCTGGGCTGGAAATGGTATGATATCGTCCTACCACAGTTTTTGATTATCTGTCACTAATGTTGCACTCAAAGACATAAAGGCAGAAAATTGAAGCAAAGTTATGGAATTGCGAATTACTTTACAATTATTTATGTACTTTGCTGAGCTTATCTGACTTGGGTTATAAGGAAGCTACTACTGCTTATGGAATATAATCTGTAGTTCAGTTACAGGTGCGAAATTTTATGTTATTATGATCGAGGATTATTTTCGGTTATGCAGTTTGTTTTTATTCATTTACAAGCGTCTCTCCGAATCTAAATCTCTACACTACTTGGTTCTGGAGATGTTTTATGTCAATTTATGTAGGTAATCTATCATATGAAGTTGCGGAGGATGACTTAAAGCAAGTCTTTTCAGAATACGGGACAGTTAAGAGCGTCCAGTTACCAAAAGACAGGGAAACTGGACGTTTACGCGGTTTTGCATTTGTAGAAATGGGATCAGATGCTGAAGAAGCTACAGCGATCGAAGCCCTTGACACTGCTGAGTGGATGGGTCGCAATTTAAAAGTTAATAAGGCTAAGCCGCGTGAAGACAGAGGTTCTTTTGGTGGTGACAGAAGGGGCAGTGGTGGCGGAGGAGGAGGATACAATCGCCGTTACTAAGCTTTGAGATGAGTCTTGGTCCTTTGTCCAATCGTTTCATCCCAAACAAAGAATTTAACTCTCGGGTATTTTGGGCAGATAACGATTCTGCCCTTTTTTACTTGCATTGTACTAGATTGTTTATATCTAGCCACTCAAGCACTAATTTCAGTTAATCAAATGAGGACAGAGAATGACGCAAATAATTATGGGCGAAAATGAAGGAATTGAGTCAGCCTTACGTCGATTTAAGCGAGAGGTTTCCAAGGCAGGAATTTTTCCAGATCTAAAGAAACATCGTCACTTTGAAACTCCCTTGGAGAAACACAAGCGTAAAGCTAAAGAAGTGGCAAAATCTAAGCGGTATAGGAGACGTTCCCGCTAGGCAACCATCATAAGTGGTATGAACAGTTTTGTAACGTAAGCGCGCTAGTTACATATACCAACATTAGTCATAAGTAATAGGTAATGGGAAAAATAATTATCAAGGAACCGTCATAATCGTAGCCTTTTTTCCCAATTACCCATTGCCTACTATATATACTCAAGCACAACTTGGGTTAAGATTTCCGAGCAATGTTTAGCATTGCGGCTAAACTCTTCTGTACGTCAGTCTCTGTCTTCATATGCTAAGCTACCACACAAACAAGTACTATCTGCCTGAATAGTGGTATGATTGCATATCTAAAAAGAGACTGACACTTAATTTAATCTGACTTCATTGAAAATCTCATACCCTGGCATGGCGACATGCTTGTTTGATTAACTCTACCCGCCTCTTTAAATCAAGCGATCGCAACACCACAAGCGCCTATCTTCAAAATTGCGCGTAGACTATATGACGGACATAGTATTTGTACGCTTATCTGGAAGGGGCTTAAAGCTGTAAGTTATGAAAATAGGAATCATCGGTAGTGGCAACATGGGACGTTCTCTAGGTACTCTCTGGGCACAACAGGGGCATCACGTCTTTTTTGGTTCCCGCAATGCCGAAAAAGGAAAGTCAGTGGCTAAATTCGCAGCACTGAGAACGCAAGGCGGTACTAATGATGAGGCTGCGGCTTTTGCGGATGTGATTTTGTGGACGGCACGTGGCATTTTGCCAAAGCATTTGCTATCCAAGGAGTGAAGTTTTGAACGGTAAAATCATCATCGATTGCAACAACCAAGACATTCCTGAAGGATTTGCTTATCCGGCAATTGAGGAATCCCTAGCAGAGAAGCTAGCTAAAGAAGTTCCCAATAGTCACGTAGTTAAAGCATTCAATACAATGGCTCATTCTTGTGTTTGAATTAGCACCTAAACCACTTAAGGATTATCAAGTTTCGGTCTTTGTTGCAGGAGACAACGAACAAGCTAGAAAAACAGTTATGCAGCTTGCTCTTGGAAATTGGATTTTTACCAGTTGATTCCGGGGTTTTACGTAATGCTCGTTTGGTAGAAGGCTTAGGTGATTTCATTCGCCTAATTATGATTGGTCAGCAACAAGGCTCTTATGCAACAATCTCTGTCAACGTTCTACCAGCAGCACAGGAACAACGTTTAGGTGGACGGCAAGCTTCAGCTTTGAAGTGAGATGCTACATGTATTAGAATAAAAGCAACTGCCTTATCTAAATATAAACCAGCAACGTATCTTAGTTGTAGGTGGTGGCAGTCGGATGGGATTGTCTGTTGCAAAACTAACTGCTGCACTGGGTGCAGAGGTAATCATTTCCATGGTCAGGCTGAAGAACTTACTGATGCTGTTGTAAGGTTGATAACCAATACTTAATATTACTGGGGTTATTTTACCGACAGATGGTGGTTTAACTTTGCTAAAACGGTGTCAAATTCGGTTATCTCCTTCAGGAAGCGAAGATACGTTCAAAAAAAGTTAGTATTTCAGACCAAGCAGAAGTTGTTGCAGCAGAATCGTAGCGATAACCGTCGTCACGCATAAAGGTATGCTCTGCTTCGTAGAGGACAATTTTGTGAGGGATGCTGGCATTCTCAAGGGATTTTGTGAGCGTTAGGCGATCGCTTTCTGGGATGTGAGGATCGAGAGTGCCAAGTACTATTAACATTTCACCTTTGATTTCACTCACTCGCTTGATCGTATCAGCGATCCCCTGACCGAGTTTACCACTGGGAATACCTGTAGGATAGCAGCATGCAGCAGCTTTGATGTCACTTTGCAACGCTGCCCGAAAAGAGAGATGTCCGCCAATACAAAACCCCAAAGTCCCTATTTTCCCTGGCGAAACCGAACTGTCTGTCTTAAGGAATTCGATCATAGCAAGGTTGTCAGCGTCATAACCAGCTATAGGAGTTCGACGCGCATTGTCGTTGCCTCGCATCCGCCCAAAGTCGTCTGGTTCCATCACGAGATTAACTGGTTCCGTTCGATGAAAAATTTCTGGAGCTGCAACGACATAGCCATGTCCTGCTAAGTAGTTAGCGAGACGTATCATTGGACTACCCAACTGATAAATATCACTGTAGAAGACAATTCCTGGATAATGTCCTGTAGGCTTGGGGGTTGCTACGTAGACACGCATTAAACTGTCATCAACTCTCAACTCGACATTGCGTTTAGTGATTTGCACGTTGTTACCTCCAAGTTAAAGATCGCTAATGAGAGTTATGTTCTTGGGCATCTAAAAGTAATTTCTCTATACGTTCCAGCTTCACTTTTAATTCGAGTAACTCAACCTCTCGAAACTTGTTGAGCTTTTCATGCACGAGTTTAATTTCTAAGTTTGCTTGTAAATCACAATCAAGATCTTGCTGCGCCCGCTTGCGATCAATCTCACTAGATCGGTTCTGGCTCATCATTACAATTGGACCAGTATAGGCAGCCTGAAACGACAGCATTAAATTGAGTAAAATAAAAGGGTAAGGGTCCCAATGCTTGGACCAAGCTGTCACATTTATAATTATCCAAGCGATTAAAATAACAGTCTGAGTAATAATAAATTTCCAAGAGCCAACTGTGGAGGCGACGAAATCAGCAGCACGTTCTCCTGCTGTTAG
Source organism: Rhizonema sp. PD37 (assembly GCA_029379215.1). Lineage (GTDB taxonomy): Bacteria > Cyanobacteriota > Cyanobacteriia > Cyanobacteriales > Nostocaceae > Rhizonema. The sequence continues at coordinate 1,542 of JAQYWO010000227.1, read as the reverse complement.
AGGTCGTTCTGGTAATGATTTAGCCGGTTCCTGCTCACGTAAGAGCAAAAGAAGCTCGCGGTCTTCTTTTGAAAGTAAATTTGTATTTGAGGGTTGTTTATTCATCAAGCTTTTATTTGTACCGACCTACTTATACTTCTGAACAAATATAGGGTGGGATGTTTGTATCTAACTTTTTGACTATCTGCTGTGGATTTCCGATAACTATAACATTTTCTGGAACTGGCTGCCGAACAATTGTTCCTAATCCAATCACTGAATTGTTTCCAATAGAAACACCTTTCATAATGACACTCCGACTGCCAAGCCAAACATTTTCACCTACGTATATAGGTTTGACTTTTTCTTTTACATTCGGAGCCATTCGATTAATTTCAACACTATGGTAGTTGGTATCTACAATCATGCTATCACTTACCAAGCATTGCCTTTTAAACTCTATATATTTCTTTGCCATAACAGTTGCACCATTAAAATAACAGTAATCTCCAATGCTTACTTTGGCTTCTTTATCTTGAATCAAGACTTGATTTGGTATAAAGCTATTAACAGCAAAACAACAGGAATGACCTATTTCTATTTGCCCATTTTCTTCTATAGATAAAGTTGACCCCTTGAAGACACAGTTGTTTCCAATGGTAATTTTAGATGTAGCATCTCCAGTAATAAGTTTGTTTGGCAAATTTTTATTCCCTAGAAATGCACAGTTATTTCCAATTTCAACTTGCCCATTTCCTTTTATTGAAAAACTACCTCTTATCTTGACATCACTGCCAAAATTTACATTAGGGTATCGAAGACGATATCTAATAAGATTAAGAGAATAAAAAACTTTAGTCAGATCGGTATAAATTAATCGAGCTATAAATTTTCTGTCTGAGATAGTTGTATGAACTATCTGTGTAAAAGATTGACCTTTTACTTTCTTGCGTAACTCTATAACAGTTTGCATATCTATAACCGATTTTCAACTAAATTATAGTAAAAGTAAGCCTCGACACCTATGCGATCGCACAGTTATATGTAAATTGTAGGGTAAATGCTAAGTATATTGACATAAAAATCTCACAGTTCTTAAAGAAAATTTGATACTGAAAAGGCAGTCATAACCTAAGTTGCTAGAAATGCTACGGTTGTTAAGAATTGGGGATCATTGCTCTGGATTCTTATCACCAATATGCATCTATATAACTAGTAACTTATGTTAGTAACTTTAAAACCAAGGTATTAGATACTGCCGATATTACTTAAAACCCATTAGAGGTATTGCTACTATGAGCAAATGGATCTGAGGGGTTAACTCCTCTTCTCGAATAAGTTCCAGAAGTTTTCACCAGCAAAGGGGTCACCACCGTATGCTAAGTTGCTACTAGTTGTAGTAGAACTACCCATACTGAAAGGATTGTCAGCACCACTGGATGAAGAAATATTGCCAAATATATCTTGTGGTCCTTTAACACCTTGTACATCCAGTAGGGGGTCAAAGGGACCAACATTAGGTCGTTCTTCCATAATTGTTTATCCTCATTTATATTTGTTGAC
>JAQYWO010000226.1 GCA_029379215.1 Rhizonema sp. PD37 | reverse complement strand
CCCCTGCACAGACGTACGGTATTGATACTACCACCCAGATTAATATGAGCGACTGGCGTCAGGAAATGCAAGACTTGCTCTTTGAAGCCGTCAATAATACATACAAAAGAAAGATTGAAATTGAACCTGATAATACTGAAACCAAACAGTTCAAAATTGGCAACAGTTGGACTGCTTACGTGCAACCCAATGGCGACTTCTTTGTGCGCACAGATTCTAAACGAACCATCTGCAAAGGCAATATCCATACTGGAGAAGAAATTTTACCCCTCACAGAAACTGGGGCACTGCAATTGCAAGAGATGATTCTCCTTCATCAGCAATCAACCCAACTACAACCTCCTGTTTCCGAAGCAAATTCGAGAAAACTAGGTAAAAGGAAGGAGATGGAAATAACTTGAACCTAACCTCAACGTGGAGCAAGTAGTGGGATTTTAACAAAAATTAAAACAATTGAAAAAATCGTTATTATCACTCAATACGGTTCAGTTAAGGAAATTTATCTGTTGAGGCAAGCAGGGGATGCAGGGGATGCAGGGGGAGAAAAAAAGGCTTAACTGAACCGTATTGTATTATCACTGTGATAGTACAAAATACTACGTGCAAAACTGAAGGAAATACTTTTAATAAATATGTCAACCTTAGACTTTCTGGTTGCTATTAATGGAATAGGACAGTTATGGGCTACCGATGGTCAATTCTTGGGATTACTATCAAGTGACCAAAATGATTTAAACTCAATCAACAATCTTTACGGGGTGTATGGCAGTCAAAACGGCTTATATAGCATCCGTAATTCATGTAGTATATATGGCGGTCAATACGGCTTATACAGTCCTTACAATGTATACTGCCACAATCCCCCGATCATTTTCTACCTTGGACAACCAGCAATGATAGTTACGAAAAATGTCTATGCACAGACTAACGGATTGACAGTAATTGACCCTGACTTGCTATTAGGAGTGTATGCACAAAATGGTACTATTATTGCGGGCTTGATTGACGTAGTTTGTGGCAATGTGGCGACAACAGGGCAGACAGACATTGTCCAAGCACAACTAGAAGCTTTGACACACCGTAGTCAAACAAATGCTGACATGATTAATAGGGTAATGCAATCTACAAGTGCTTTATTTCGTTGATGAGCGTTGCTGCGTGCAACTACAAATAAAGCACGCTCCGAACCGTATTGCCTTGCCTCTTACTCACATTAAAAATATTTTGCGCTTTGTAAAGCGCGATACGGCGATACCGCCGTGGCATAAAGGCATCGCCACCGACCAAGCAAGAGTTCGCCTACATGTAGCCAGCATGAAAATCAGCAGCTAGTTGGGAGGAGCGATCGCCCCAACAATTTCAACCATCTTTGAAAATCTCCTCTAGTGCCAGTGGTTTGCCAGCTAACTTAGAAGCCAAATCTCTCAGTTTAAAAAGAGTTTCAAACTGAGCGCGTTCGAGATGTCCCTTCTTAGCAGATGAGAGAGTTCTTTTATCTAACCCCGTTATTTCATTAGCTTTTTGAATAGATAAGTCTTTGTCCTCTGTCCAATAAGGAGAGAGATCAACATATTTAGTCATTCAAATTTATGGTTGTTAATCATCTAAAAATACTTTAACACATTGATGTGCTAGTACATTAACGTATACAATAAAACATAATGAAGGCGATCACAACTTCTTGGCGGGAGAGCGATCGCCTATCATACAAACCGAAATATCGGAACTATTAATATCATGGCACACATCACAGATACTGGCGCAGGCAACGTTATGCCTCTCCAAGTTATCGAAATGTTGGAATTGAATGAAGAAGAACAACGTGATCGCCAACACTATGAACGGATAGTCGAAAGGTCGTTCTATGAGGCAGGTAAAGCTCTGAAACAGTTGAGAGATAGGAAGCTCTACCGAAATAGTCACTCTACATTTGAGGAGTACTGTCGTGATCGCTTCGGTTACAACCGCTCGCGTTCCTACCAATTTATTGATGCTGCAATTGTTGTGGACAATTTACAGAAATGTCCACAATTTGTGGACATTTTTCCAACGGCAGAATCACAAGTACGACCACTCGTCCCTCTAGAACCGGATCTACAGCAGGAAGCTTGGCTGCTTTCAGTAGAGTCAGCTTGTGGTAAAGTCCCAACAGGTAAAATTGTGAAGGATATTATTCAACGTATTCGAGAGAGAACCAGAGTGCCAAATCCTTACAGAATGCAGCAAGTTTGTCAAATCGTTGCAAAAGATAATCCAGAGTTAAGAGGGAAAAGCGGTTGTTGGTGCATTATTACTTCAATAGGTGATTATAGTTGCACTGTAGAAACTTGGGATGCTGAGTACGTCGTGAAGTTGGAACACCTCAAGTCATTTGATTATTTGGAAGAAGAGTGTGCCAAGATGCAGCAGTTATGCTTGCGCCTAAAGAAGCTTCACTCCTTGGGAAATTTAGATACTGCTGCATATTGGGTTCTCAACGGATTGTCCAAGCTATCCACACCTTATCTGACACCGTTGCAGGAGAAGTTATTGGGTGTTTTGGAACAGGAGTATGCGATCGCTCTTATATAGGTGTGTCGATTGGGGTGCAGCTTGCCTATGATATTGCCGAACTTCTCTTCAGGATTAAAATACAACTACCATAGGTAGGATAAAATTTTTTATACACAGCTACTTACACAAGAAAGAGTACTACTAAAATATAAAGTGGTAGTAGAGATGACACAATTAAGGTGTGGGATTTCAACTTCTTTTTCACCAGATGTCTATTGCTTCAACTTCTAGTTCCAATCCCTGGTTATCAATTAATCCTATCTCGCGCTTACAGTACATCCTCATCACCAAATGTACCTGAAGCGCGTCATACCGTACCGCAAGCCCCTGTCTGATTAATTCGGAAAGTATGATGTATCTTATCTCGATGTTTTGTCTCAAATTAAAATTTGTTGCTGATACGTACGGCGTACTCCCGTGATCGCCATGCGCGGAAAAACTTTTTGGTTTACTGGTAAACTTATTGGTTGAGGTAGGGAACAGGAAAGAAGGATGTACAAGTATACCAATACTGCGTAGGTTTTAGGGAAATCTTGTTGGAGAAAAGGTGTAGAAAGCAGGATATATAAGGATTTTTATCCTTTACCCTTTACCCCCAAAATTTTCAAATATTGACACGTAGACTTGGTTTTTTCACGCTCTGATTTAGGACTGCTATATGTCGATTCCAGCAATTTCTGAAGCAATAATACGGCACAACTCCAACGCTTCATCATATAATCGTGGTGAGGAATATTACCGCACCGGAGCGATCGCTCTCGCAAAAAAACGAGGCAATCTAATTCAGGCAGAAGTAGCGGGTAGCGAAATTACACCATATCAAGTCCGTATTGGTTATGATGCAGGTGGAATTACCTCAGCTTTTTGTACTTGTGCTTATAATTACGATGGTTGGTGCAAACATATAGTTGCCACCTTATTGGAATGTATACATCAATCAGAGAAGATTGAAGAACGTCCGACGCTGGAAAACTTATTAAATCGCCTTGATCTTGTTCAAACTCAGCTATTATTGCAAGAATTGGTAGAAAATAGACCAGAACTAATTGAAGATATTGATAAGTTTGTTAGTTTAATAGCCATACCGACTTCGACAATAAAACAGCCTTCCACGCGTCGTGACAAAATTGATACTGCACCATTTCGCTCTCATGTAAAACGGATTTTACGGGATGGATTGCAAGCATTAGAGTATGGTACAGAAGATGATCCATTTACAGATGATTTGCTGGCTGTAATTGAGGAAGCGCAGGAGTTGTCAGAAAATGGAGATGGAAATAATGCCATGGCAATTCTTAAAACGATAACCGCAACTTATGCTGAAGAATGGGAGGAGTTAATAGATTACGGTGGAGACAGTTATTCTATAGCAGAACCTCTAGACAGAGCGTGGACAGAAGCAATTTTATCTGCACAAATGTCTAAAGCAGAAATGGTGGATTTGCAGGTAATGTTAGAATCATGGCAAGACGAAATCAGCGCAGACTTTAGTATGAGCCTGGAAGCATTGCGTCAAGGTTGGGATTACGAACCACTACAACAGATAATGCTTGGGGATGATACCATACTACTTTGGGAAGATGAACGACCAAGCTTTGCTGATGATTTAGTATTTATTCGTTTGCAAATTCTTGAACGTCAAAATCGTTACACAGAGTATTTAAATCTAGCTTTAGTAGAAGAAATGACTCTGCAATACCTAACGCAATTGGCAGCTTTGGGAAGAGTAAATGAGGCGATGTCAGCGGCTAAAATCCTGATGGAAAGAGCAGAAGAGGGTTTTGCCCTGGCAAAAATATTGCGGGAAGATGGGTATTTGGTTGAAGCGTTGGAAATATGTATTGCAGGTATAAATTTATCAGGTAACTGTTTATATGAATTTGCTGCTTGGACTAGCGATTTAGCACAAGGATTGGAAGATATTGCCACTGCGTTAAATGCCAGTATCATTGCCTTCAAAATCAGACCATCGATTCAAGACTATGGTAAGATTCAAGACTATGCAGGAGAAACTTGGTTGACAGTCAAACAAGATTTACTTCAAACACTGCGAGATCAACCAGATTGGGGAATGCAAACAGCCAAAGTAGATATTTTTCTCCAAGAAGGATTAATAGATGATGCAATAAAAACGGTAGAAAGAGACACTTACTATGCTTCAGAACTGGTTCATAGAGTTATGGAAGCAGCAGTTTCCCATCGTCCTGATTGGGTGATTGAGAATGCTCGCAGACGGGCAGAACCAATTATGGAACAAGGGAAAGCTGACCGTTATGATACTGCGGTTAAATGGCTAAAAAAAGTAAAAACAGCTTATTTTCAACTTGGACAAACAGCTGAGTGGTCTGCTTATAAAGCACAACTAGAAGCGGCTCATGGACGTAAACGTAAATTAATGGAATTATTTAAACAATTGAATAAATAACATGACTGATTTTACACCTAATCCCACCAAACTACAAGCACAACTCGCTGAGAAATACTTCGGGTTAAAGCCTTTTGCTCAAAAAATTATTCAGTTATTTTCGGTAATTTATGCACCGATAGACAAAAATTCGTTCCTCAGTTGTCTCAGTAAAACTGGCGCGTTAGATGAAAAGAATAAGCCTTGGGTTACTAACACCATCAGCTACCAAATTGAGAAATTGTTAACAGCAGGCTTATTAGTGCGGGAAACGCGACAAAGTCCTGAATGTCATCCGCTACTCACAGAAATTGCTACTCGTCATGCTGTAAAAACTGGACAGTTTGATATACTAGTTACAGCCGTAGAGGAAAAATTACCAATACATAATCACTGGAATAATGATTCTCTGATTTTCCGTAGCTTACGCCAGTGCATTAGAGAGATACGTATTGGGATTTATCGTCAAGATACAAGTTTTATTGATAAGCAAATTGAAGATTACCAGAAGTACGGTAATCACGAAGAAAAAATAGTCAGAGAAAATATCTTCTTTCAGATATCTAATAACCCATTTGATGCAGATTGGCTTAACACCTTACCACAAAAATTATATGAAAGCTGCATGTCAAGTATCCTCTTCAATTCAGCCTTAAAATTGTCTGCATGTGAAGATGCATTTTCAATACTGGAAGAAGAATGCTCTACTGGAGGAAAATATTGTTCAGATTATCTGCACCTGATTTTGACAGAAGAACTGCTGCTACGTGGTTGTAGCCAAGAAGCACAGCAAAGTTTAGAGCGTGTATCTAATAAATATCAAGGTAATACTGCCATCTTTTGGGGTTGGTTGAGTTTTCTGCGGGGTGAGAACGATCAAGCGATTAAATACTATACAGATGCCTTCAAAGCTACGAGAACGGTTACAGGCAAACGCCAATATTTCAACACAACAGGCGGCTTATTTTTCATTCTAGCATTATTAAAAGATGGTTCAGCGCAACGCCTCTCTTTAGCAGAAGAATACGCCAGTCTGATGTCCCGTGAATCAGATCATTGGTTCAGTGTTATTTATGCCAGACTGAAAATGTTAATGCAAGTTCAGCAAGGTGATATTACCCAAAAACAATTTTTAGTTAGCGCTTACATTTCTTCGGTGGAAGAAGAAAATAGCTTACAAACATTGTTTTGTTCACTCTGCCTTTACTGGATGGATGCTGAGAGTGCGGGAAAACGTTTACCTGATTTATTAGAGCCATTATATCGACGAGCCATCGCATCCGGTCATCATTGGTTGGCAATGGAAACAGCAGAACTCCTATCCCGACTCAAACCAAGTAGTAACTATAAAAAACAAGCAGATACACTGCGAGAAGATAGCAACATTCAAACCATAGTAGACATAATTCTACCCCTGGAAGCTTGGGAAATGTGCCTTAAAGCTTTGGCCAATATCCAAAGACAACCACAAACACTAGGAAAACCAGAATCAGAACTACGTTTAGCATGGTTCATTACCTTTTATCCCAGCAGATGTATCTTGCAACCACGGGAACAAAAAGTGAACGCTAAAGGAGAATGGAGTAAAGGTCGCCCTATAGCCCTCAAGCGGCTGAGCAGTGGATTAGCTGAGTTTGATTACGTCACACCCCAGGATATGCGAGTGTGTAGTTGTATAGAGACTTATAATGATGGCTCTTATTACGGTAAAGTTGAGTACACGTTTGGTGAAAAAGCCATAATAGCTTTAATTGGACACCCGTTAGTTTTTTGGGAAGATACGCCCAATATCCGTGTAGAAATTGTCAAGGGAGAACCGGAACTACTTGTTAAAAAAGGGAAACTTAACCGTCTCACCCTGGAATTTTCTCCCAAATTAACACCATCACAGAATCTTTTGAAGATCAAAGAAACTCCCACCCGCATCAAAGTTATTGAAATTACTCCCGAACACCGACGCATTGCTGAAATTATCGGACTGGACAATAAGTTAAATGTACCTGCTATTGCCGAAAAGCAAGTTTTAGCAGCCATTAATGCTGTCTCTGGCATCGTCACCGTGCATTCTGACATTGGTGGTGGACTAGAAGGAGCAGAAGAAGTTCCCGCCCAGACATTACCCCATATTCACCTCTTACCTGCTAATGCTGGATTGAAAGTTACCCTTTTGTCGCGTCCCTTTGCTCAAGGAGGCCCTTACTTTCGTCCTGGTACAGGTGGTGAAACTGTAATTGCAGAGATTGACGGTAAACGTCTCCAAACCAGACGAAATTTATCTGAGGAGAAGCAACTTGCCTTAAAAGCTGTAGCAGCCTGTCCCACTTTGACTCGAGCTGAAGAACAAGATGGTGAATGGGTTATAGAAGATCCAGAGGACTGTTTAGAACTGCTGTATGAACTGCAAGTACTCTCAAGTGGCGTAGTCATAGAATGGCCAGAAGGAGAAAAGCTGCGTGTTAGTCACAATGCTGACCTCAAAGACTTTAATTTATCAATTCAACGTCAACAAGACTGGTTTGCAGCTACTGGTGAGTTGAAGTTAAATGACGAACTGGTGTTGGATATGCAGCAACTCTTAGAACTATTGGAGAAAAGCAAGAGTCGTTTTATCCCCTTGGGTGATGGTCAATTTTTGGCTTTAACCCAGGCATTTCGCAAACGCCTCGACGAATTGCGGATGTTTTCGGAAAAACATAGCAAAGGTATTCGTTTCCACCCCTTAGCAACATTCGGGTTAGAGGATTTTGTAGACGAAGTAGGTAAGCTTAAAGCAGATAAACACTGGAAAGCACATAGAGAGCGTCTCCAGGAGATGCATAACCTTGAACCGGAAATCCCGTCTACATTTCAGGCAGAACTACGTGATTATCAGATGGAGGGTTTCCGTTGGCTGGCGCGTCTAGCACATTGGGGTGTGGGAGCCTGCTTGGCAGATCAAATGGGACTGGGTAAGACCGTACAAGCATTGGCTGTCATCCTCAGAAACGCCGATAAAGGACCAACCTTAATTGTTGCCCCTACTTCTGTATGTACGAATTGGGTGAGTGAAGCACGTAGGTTTACTCCCACTATTAATATAGTTCAATTTAGCAGTGGCAATCGCCAAAAATTACTCGATGGGTTACAACCGTTTGATATGTTGGTATGCAGCTATGGTCTGTTGCAGACTGAAGAAATATCCCAAATGCTCTCTATGGTGCAGTGGCAAACGATTGTGCTAGATGAAGCTCAGGCAATCAAAAATATCACTACCAAACGTTCTCAGGCAGCGATGAACCTTAACGGTGATTTCAAACTGATTACCACCGGAACTCCGATTGAGAACCACCTCGGCGAATTGTGGAATTTGTTCCGCTTTATCAATCCTGGGCTTCTTGGTTCATTTGACAGCTTCAATCAACGCTTTGCTATCCCAATTGAGAAATTTCAGGATCAATTTTTACGCAGTAAATTGAAAAAGCTCATTCAACCATTTCTGTTGCGTCGCACGAAGAATCAAGTACTGGAAGAATTACCCTCGCGCACTGAAATTCTGTTACATGTGGAGTTGAGTCGGGAGGAAATGGCTTTTTATGAAGCGTTGCGTCGTGAGGCAATATCTAAACTGACTGAAACTGAAGCAACTGCTGGTCACAAACACCTACAAGTGCTGGCAGAAATTATGAAACTACGCCGAGCTTGCTGTCATCCTAGTCTCATTATGCCTGATACTGAACTATCCAGCTCGAAACTACAACTTTTTGCTGAGGTGCTGCTGGGATTACTGGAAAATCGCCATAAAGCCCTCGTGTTTAGTCAGTTTGTTGATCATTTACGCATCATCCGCAATTATCTAGATGAGCAAGGTATTAATTATCAATATTTAGATGGCAGTACCCCCGCTCCAGAACGGAAAAAACGGATAGATGCTTTCCAGGCTGGACTGGGAGATGTATTTTTAATCAGCCTCAAGGCTGGGGGTACTGGTCTCAATCTTACTGCTGCCGATTACGTCATTCACATGGACCCTTGGTGGAATCCTGCTGTAGAAGACCAAGCGTCTGATCGTGCTCATCGTATCGGACAGCAACGCCCGGTGACTATCTACCGCTTAGTAGCTAAGGATACTATTGAAGATAAGATTGTGGATTTGCATCGCCACAAGCGAGATTTGGCAGACAGTCTGCTCGAAGGTGCTGATATCAGTGGCAAAATCTCAACACAGGCGTTACTTGAATTGCTTAACGAAAGTTAATCTCTCTTGAGTTGTCAGGCTATTAGGAGAACCTTGAACCGCAGCACCCGACTAGTCCCTTTAGGTTGGATCACTCGTTCAGGCACTTACAAGAAAAAAGTTTTTGAAATAGCTCCCTCGTTCGAGGTCGGATTGTCGAGTGCTGCGAAGTCCGCAAACCAATGGATCTCCCTTAGAGGTAATAGCAAAGTCTGGCTATGTTTGGGCTTAAAAAGTTTCAAAGTCCCACTAGATGACCATACCACCCGAAACTTCAATCCGGTGGGCGTTGACCCAAAGATTGTCCTCAGAAAGCAGAGAAGCAATCATTGGGCCGATGTCATCGGGAACGCCAGCGCGACCGAGCGCCGTCATCTCTCGTCCGAGTTATCACGTAAGCTATTCGTGATTCCTTACACGCTTGGCAAGACCAAATTGAAAGTCGAACACTCCTCAGGTGCATTCTGGTGAGTGAAAGTTATCAATTGGGGGTTTAAGAATAGTTTATTATATAGTGCGACAATGTCCCTTTTCGCACTACTTATAGTAATAAATACAATATGACTTCCATTCATCCGGAAAATATTAGTGTTCTAGAAAATTCGTTCGTCTTAGCAATAGGGGAAGACTTCGCTTTAGAAAATGACCCCGATGTGGTAGAGCAACTGATTGGGGACAAGCGATCGCCTAACACCAAGCGTGAATACCAAAAAGACTTGCGAGACTTTTTTCTATACAGTGCGAAAAAAGAACCCAGCAGAGATTTGGTTTTGGAATTTCTTCACCTAGAGCAGCGTCACGCCGTTGCTCTGGTGTTCAAGTACAAAGCGCACCTAATTAAGAAAAAACTAGCAGAAGCCACGGTGAATCGTCGTCTCAGTGCTATCAAATCTATGGTGGAGATGGGACGACGGTTGGGAGTGTGCAATTTTTCTCTTGAAGATGTCAAGGGGGAGAAGGTCGAAGCTTACCGCGATACTAAAGGCATTGCACCAACTGATTATGCCCTCGTTATCGCACTCGTTGACCGCAACACTCTTAAGGGCAAACGAGATTACTGCCTATTGCGGTTACTCTGGGATAATGCATTAAGGCGTCAGGAAATAGTGAATTTAAATGTAGGTGACTTCAACGCTCTTGAGAAAACTTTAGCCATTCTGGGTAAAGGCAAGGGAACTCAAAAGCAAGTCATCGATTTATCGTCTAAAACAACAGAGGCTCTAGCCACTTGGTTGAAGGCAAGTAAGAAAAAACGTAACGATGACCCCATGTTTACTGTGCTGGCATATCACAATAATGGTGAAAGAATAACGGGGGAAGCAATTAGGCGATTGGTAGATGGGCTTTGTAAGCAAGCTGGAATTACCAAAAAGATGTCACCACACCGCGTCCGCCACAGTGCAATTACTACGGTATTGGATCAGAATAATGGTAACTACCGTGCTACCCAAAGATTTAGCCGACACGCCCAAGTGCAGACGGTGTTGAAATATGATGACAATCGTCAAAACTTACAGAAACAGATGAGTGACAAAATATCGGATCTGATTTAGTTATGTGCCCTATTTCACGGGATGATACAGTCCGTCCTTTTCCTCATAGCGCCACCCAATACTGCTAGGGTCGCGGTCCTTACACCACCTGATAAACTCCTGTTGAGTTAAGGTTTCACGCTTGTCTTGTAGAGATGCAGTATCGGTGACAAGCCGCAACGCTAAATTTTCTTCTTGAAATGGTTGAAGTTGAGGGGGTTCGCTGCGATAGAACTGATTGGGGTATCCGCTTCTCTTGCTTCTTTGCCCTGAATTGCTGCGTTGCAAAACCATGATTGCTCCTTCTAGTTGGGCAACCTTTGTGAATAGTGCGTCTAATTTCTGTTCCAGCTTTTCCTCTGTACTATTGTCTACACGAGATTCTACACGATTTGCTAAGTCCTGCAATTGAGTTTCTAGTTGGTGTAGACGAGCTTCTGTACTGCCTTCTGTACCAGGAGCTTGTCCGAGAATGTGATGTAAGCCCTGTATGACTAAATCGGTGGCAGTAGTGTTGCGAGTTTTTGCGGCAGTACGCAGTACATCGGCTAATTTTTTGGGCAGCTTGAAGTTGATGGACTCGCGTTCGATTTTCGCCATGTCTACACCGTGTTATACACTTAAATGTAGAATATCAATGTCCGGGGACATGCGATCGCACTTCGGTGGTTACTAAACTAAAGGCAATCGCGTAATGCTATCCATCTTTTTAGAACAATTTTTGCGTGCCGTCATTAGTAACTCATTGATACTAAAGGATTGCTGCCAAGAGTGCAATCACGCCAGATGCATCGTAGGGATGTCTTGGAAACCAATATAGCCAATTACAATAGCGAATATAGGTTGCATTCCTACAATATTATTGGCTAAAAGTGCATCAACTTTTTGGAAACCATAGTTTGCTAGAAGCATATACAAAACATTGAAAAGCCCAGCAGTAAAGACAACAACAATCGTCGCAAAACTCCATTTAATTGCACCTATGGACTCTCCAGTTGCTAAGGAAGCAATGAACAACTGAATAACAGCAAAGAATAATACCAGCTGCGTTATCTCTTGATTGTTCAACAACTCACTGTGCCATTTCCGTGCCAAGATTCCAAAAGAAACTAAGCTGGTTGCCAGAAGCGCCCAATATGCACCAACATCCCAAATAAAAATTTGAGTATAGTCTTTTACAGCGATGATTAATACACCTATAAAAGAAGTAATTAGCAATATTATTTTTCTAAAATTAAAGCTTCCTCTAAAAATAATTAGACCGAGTAAAGCAGTTACAGGTAAAGCCATTATGAATGCTACATTACTATACTTGGCAGCTATAAAAGCCCGTGTACCAAAAGTGATACCAAATAAATAAATTGCACTTCCACGAAGGAATATTAACAACCATTCACCTAAAGGAATATGATGAACTTTGCTGAGGTTGGTCTTCTTGTAAAATAGTGGAATTCCAAGAATAAATCCTGCTAGAATCCGAAAAAAAACTTGCTGATACAGCCCCATTGCTTCCTCTAACCAACGCGCAAATAAACCCATTGATGCCCCAATACAAGTCATAACAATGAGCGCTGCTATCCCTTTACTCGTATTATTCAACATTGTATTAATAGTGATTTTGACATGGTCTGAAATTAAAGAAAAAACTTACTAATATTAGTTCAGCTAGAATGCAATCAAATACCGCCTCTACTAAATATAAAATAAAAATATATAAACAACAGGGGATATCTCGAATTAGTACTTATAATTTTATCTAGTTTATAAAATTAATATAAATTATTTTAATAAATTAGGTGTATTTAAAGTATACCCAATCCGAAATCCCATAATATCTTGGCGATGCTATCTGAGTGATCATTAGAAGCAGTAATTCCCCATGCAATAGACTTCAACTCCGACAAAGCATTGTCCATTGCAATACAGTAGGGAAATAGCCGAAACAGTGACAAGTCGTTTGCATCATCACCAAATACAAGTACTTCGTATATTGATAATCCCAATTGATTAATCAGAGCTTCCGCTGCTTTGTCCTTACCAACTGCAAATGGCATTATCATCGTTAAAATATTATTTTTTGTTGGAAGTATAGTCAGAACATTGCTGAATAATTTAACAAATGTCAGTAAACCAAAAAGTTTTTCTCAAGGGCGATCGCTAATAAATTTTTACGTGTAATCAAGTGCTTTAAATTACAAACTAAATTAGAAAAACTTATTGTGTATTGAGGGGTCTCTAAAAATGAAATGATGGAAGTAGCATTTACCTTTTTGGACAAAAAAAATTGACGATTTCATCAAGACAATTGGTTCTAACCGATTCAGAGACACTGGATGAAGTTATTGAGTGTTTGATAGAAAATTTCCCTGTTGAAACTCAAGGAGCTTTTGATTAAAGGAGCTTATTTGAGATTTTAGTAAAAGCAGCAAGTAGTGGAGATAGTATTGAGAATACAGCAAAAATTTTAAAAAATGTTCCTACTGCAAATGATATTAGATATCACATTGATAAAATAAATGATTTTGAATCATTAGAAGCACAAGTTAATAAAGCGTTGAAAAGTAAGATTCCTTCAACAATAAAAAAGAGTTGTTTAAAGATAGCTATTGATTTAAATTTAATTCCATATTACGGTAAGTCATCGCAATTTGAATTTCCTTATATATATCGAAGTGAGGCAAAGTCAGGAACTTGTTCGTTTTATGCCTATGCAACTTTGTATTTTTTAATGAAAGGAAAGCGCGTAACTTTGGCAATAAGAGGTGTTCGTTGTTGGGATACTAGCGTTGCCATTATTACTTATTTATTAGCAGAGCTTTCTGGCTTAAAGATAAATGTTAAAAAACTTTATCTGGATAGGGGATTTTTTAGTACTCCTATTATACGATGGTTGCAAGCATTGAATATACCGTTTATTATGCCTGCCATTAGAAGAGGGAAAAAAGGAGGCATAAAACAATTTTTAAAAGGTAAGAAAAGTTATAAAACTACATATACTATGACAAGGAATAAAGATGATTCAGTCACATTTGAGCTATGGATTATCTGTAAATATAGGAAAGGTAAAAGGGGTAAAAATGGAATTGAATACTTTGCCTATGTCATATACAAAGCCAAAACTAGTTTAACTTATATTCACGAGGATTATAGAAAAAGATTTGGAATTGAAAGCAGCTACCGATTAAAAAATCTCTGTCGCATTAGAACTAATAATAAAAATCCTGTTTTCAGATTGCTATTTGTTGGCATATCTTTCCTTCTAGTGAATATTTGGGTGAATCTTCTGTGGCTAAAAGTTAGTAAAAAAACAGGGGTAGCGCAAGAAAAATAGTACCTTTATGTGATAACTCAGATCTTGCACCTACCGAATAAACCCGTAAAAAACAAATAAAGAGTACAAAA
>JAQYWO010000022.1 GCA_029379215.1 Rhizonema sp. PD37 | reverse complement strand
GATCCTTATGGCAGGCCTCGCGATCGCCCGAGTGGGAAAACTTTTTGGTTTACTGCTAACAAGATGCAATCGTCCTGCGCGAAAGTCATTCATGCCGACACTCATCCGAAACGGGTAGAGTGTGGGACTTCTACCTGAAACACGTTAAATTGTAAGTACATGCCCAACTTGTAAAACTGACCAACGGATAGAGGTAACTTTATGAAAAGAAAAAAGCTAGTCGTGTTTGCCTTAACCTTAAGAAGCGTTATTGTCTTTTCACCCTTCCTGTTGTCCGTTGGTACAACCAATGCCCAAACTTCCCTATCTGCCTCTCCACAGATTGCTCCTAGTACGACATCCAATCAAGATCGTGAAGAACTGGCGCAACTGCGATCGCAACAGCAAATTCGAGAACAAGTTGAATCTGAAGTTGATCGCTCTTTAAGTCGTACAAGTATTCTGCTCAACGTCTGGCTTGTCATCCTGACTTTACTTCCAGTGGCGCTCATTGCTTCATTTTGGTTATTACGACGGGCTGCACTACGTGAGATTGTTGACAGAGCAATGGAGCGGCTACAAGACATCGAAGAATTACAAAAACAGCTAATGAGTGTTAAGCAGGAAGCTGAAGATGCGATTAAAAAAGCTAAAACTAAAACTTATGAATTAGAGAATGAAGCCGACTTGCTTCAAAAAAAGATTCAAGGAGAAAAAGAAAATATATCGGAAATCACATTACATTTATCTCAGTATAAAGAAAAACTCTTAACAGAATTAGAATTACTCATAAAAATATCTAAACAAGACGTACAAAACTTAGAATATGAATTTACATCTCAAGTTTCTACGTTCCAAGCGGAAGCTCAACAACATAGATTGTTAGCTTTAGAGAGTTGGGAAAACTTAGAGTCCGAACTGAGAGAACAAATATCAGGAATTCATTTAGATATTCATCAACACAAAAATATTGCCCTAGAAAAGTTTGCACTTATCTCTGAATGGCAGTCGGATATCGAGCAACAAAAGGATCTCATTCTCTTGGATTTAGGAAAATCGCAGACGGAATTTACCTCTCAACTCTCAGAATTTCAAGCGAATGCTCAACAACAACAAGATATCGCCACAGAAAAGTTTGCACTTATCTCTGAATGGCAATCGGATATCGAGCAACAAAAGAATTTAATTCTCTTGAATTTAGAAAAATCACAGTCTGAATTTGCCTCTCATCTCGTAGAATTGCATATGAATGCTCAACAACACAAAGATATTAATATTGATAACTTAGGAAAATTAGAGGCTCAGTTTAAATCTCAACTATCTGAATGGCAATCGGATACTTACCAACATAAAGATGGAATTATTGAGAGTTTAGAGAAATTGCGTTCGGAGTTCGCCTCTCAACTTTTGGAATTAGAGGTGGAAGCTGAACGACGAAAAGAGTTGATTGTTGAGAATTTGGAAAAATCGAGTTCTAATTTTACATCTCAATTCTCGGAAGTACAATTACATGCTCAGCAAAAAAAGGCTCTAATTCAAGAAAGGTTAGAAAAATTAGAATCGGAGTTTCTCTCTCAACTGACAGAATTACAAACAGATGCTCAACAAAGAAAGGATTCCGTTTTTCACAAACTGTCGGAAATGACACCGCCATCTCACTCAGAACCCGTGACTCCAGTAGTTGAGGAAAAAAGGCAGGAGTTGAAACAGCTAACAAAGAAGGCAATTACAAATTTTCAGGTGCAGTTGACGGCTGATGAATATCTCAAACAGGGAGATGTACTATTCTCTCAAAAACGCTATGAAGATGCGATCGCAGCTTATAATAAAGCAGTGAAAAACCAAACTGACAAACCTGTGGCATGGTTGAACAGGGGGATGGCTTTGGGGAGGTTAAAACGGTATCAGGATGCGATCGCTTCCTATGATAAAGCGATTCAACTTAAACCAGATTATCATCAAGCTTGGTGCGACCGGGGTGTGGCTCTAGGAAACTTACGCCTCTCTAAAGAAGCCTTTGGGAGTTTTGATAAAGCAACGCAAATCAAGCCGGATGATGCAGTGGCTTGGTTGAATCGGGGTTTGGCTTTACAAGAGTTAGAACAATATGAAGAAGCGATCGCTTCATTAGACAAAGTTATTGAATTAAAGCCTGACTCCTACAAAGCTTGGAACAACCGAGGTTACACTCTTGTGAGGCTTGGGCGCGATGATGAAGCAATTGAAAGCTTTGACAAAGCATTGCAAATTAATACTGAGTATGCTAGTGCTTATTACAACAAAGCAGCTTGTTACGCCCTGCAAAGTCAGCTAGAATTAGCCATAGAAAATCTTCAAGCCGCAATCAATCTCAATCCGCGATACATTGAAGATGCTGCAACTGACATCGATTTTGATGAGATTGCACAGAGTCAGAGCTTCCAGCAGTTGATTGTAGGTGTCGAAGGAACGAAGAAGGAACAAGGAGAAAAGAAACAAGAAACAGGAGTTAGGAGATAAGAGAGATCCGTCACCTACTCATGAGCGGTGCCCTTTATTTTACCGTTGAGGCAGCAATTACACTTTTGTATAGTGTATAGTTCCGCCTATGAGATGAAATTGCATTGGTAATCTGATACTCAATAAGGGGCACATTTTCAGCGAAAATAAGTTTTAATTATAAAGTTTTCATTATGTTCTGTTATAGATTTAGGCGACGTAGCAAATATCAAATTCTTCCTTAAGGAGTTTGCAATAACCACCACAATCTGCTTATTGAGCGCAAGCTAGTATGGACAAGAGAAAATATTGAGGCATGATATGACTAGTCTTGTTCAATCTCCCTATACCAGCGCACAAATTGCCGCTTGGCTACGCGGACTGTTGACTATTGCTTGGGCAGATGGTGATTTTGATGTCCAAGAACAGCAAGTCATTGCGGCGATCGCTAAAGATGAACTCTCAAACGACATAAATTTGGAGTTACTCAATCCAATTGAACCCGAGGAATTAGCTGTCGTTTTGGGTAAAGGGACAAAAGCTGCAGAAAATTTCTTACGCACAGCAGTTATGGTAGCGATCGCTGACGGGACATATTCTCAAAGCGAAGACGAGCACTTGCAGCAGTTGTGTAAAGTTCTAGAACAGCCAGATGATATTCTGCAAGCCCTCCGTCATACTTTAGAAAACCCACAGCCAGTCAAAACTCAGCAACTAGCTACACCTGTCTTACCTAAACGTCAAATACTGGAAATCCTCCGAGAATGGCTGGACAAGCTTGACATTCAAGACCCCACAGTCGCCCGCTTTTTATGTAAAATGATTCCTTCCCAGTGTCCCTTTGCTCGGGATATTACCTTATTTAAAAGCAAGACCGTTCACATTCCACCTTTGTGCAAAATCAACCCGCTTTACGAACAACTTGTGGGCTTGCGTTTTCGTGCCCTATGTTTTCTTGCGGATAATTGCGGGGAAGATGTTTCAGCATTTATTTAAGGAAGACAAGAGACAGGAGAGAGGAAGGAGGCTTTGCGAGTCCGGGAGTGCCTGTACTGGAGTTAGTCGTTATTGGTTAGTATTTAGTGTGTACAACTAACAACCAAGAACTAACAACTAACAATGCAATTTATTGACCAAGCAAAAATTGAAGTCGAAGCAGGTAAAGGAGGCGATGGGATTGTCGCTTTCCGTCGGGAAAAATATGTACCAGCAGGAGGTCCCTCTGGTGGTAATGGAGGGCGAGGCGGTTCGGTTATCTTTATTGTTGTAGAAGACTTGCAAACTTTACTTGACTTTAGATACAACCATCTTTTCAAGGCAGAAAATGGTGCTCGTGGTGGACCAAACAACCGAACCGGGGCTAATGGAAAAGATTTAATCGTTGAAGTGCCTCGGGGTACTGTTGTCTATAACGCAGAAACTGGCGATTTAGTGGGGGATTTAACCGAACCTGGACAAAGTTTGACGGTTGCTCTTGGTGGTAAAGGGGGGTTAGGAAACCAACATTTCTTGAGTAATAGTAACCGCGCCCCAGGATACGCCCTTCCAGGACTACCGGGGGAAGTCGCGCTCTTACGTTTGGAATTGAAACTCTTAGCAGAAGTCGGTATTATTGGGCTACCAAATGCTGGAAAATCCACTTTGATTTCAGCTTTATCAGCCGCACGCCCGAAAATAGCCGATTATCCCTTTACCACCCTAATACCAAATTTGGGTGTAGTACGCAAACCTACTGGTGATGGCACAGTTTTCGCTGACATTCCTGGATTAATCGAAGGTGCTTCCCAAGGCTCAGGGCTGGGACACGATTTTTTACGTCACATTGAGCGTACAAGAGTCTTACTCCACCTAATTGATGCCACTAGCGAAGACGTGATCAATGACTATAACACGGTTCGGCAAGAATTACAAGCTTACGGACGAGGTTTAGCAGATCGTCCGCAAATTGTAGCGCTCAATAAAATGGATGCTGTCGATCAGGAAAATCAGGATATAGAAGCAGTGGCAGAGCAGATCCGTCGCCTCTGTGGTGACAGCGTTTTCACAGTCTCAGCGGTTACTGGATTAGGCTTAGAGCAAATGTTACAGGAAATTTGGTCAAGAATTGACAAACTGAGTGCGAGCGAAGTAGAAATGTCTATTGAGTTGGAGATAAGATAACGCATTTGAGTACTCCAAATGGCAAGAGTTTGTTGCTTATGGGCGGCATAACATATATAGTCTCGTCCCTGTGAAAACCACTGGCGGCAACTTCCCAGATGTGCATGAGAGTTTTTCTTCATTCATCTAAAAACTCAATCGGCTGCATTCGTCACATGTTAAAAGAAAATCATTTTTGTCAATAGTAATTACGCTATAAATAAAAAAATTTGTGAAGTATTAAATTTTTCTTAATACTGAGTTTTTATTGTCAAAACGAATGATGCTTTGAAATATGAGGCGATGCCTGCCATTCGTATCGCCATGTGAATAGTTTTATTTTATACCTCATTTTTTGCCTATTTTTAAGCAAAGAGTGCTTATTGGCAAATTATTCATGAACTTAACCTGTCATAGATGAATCGGCGGAGCAAACTGACAGCAGTTAGGGCTTTATCTGTTACAAAGCTCACAAATCAGATAGGATTGTGATAGTTCAACAAAGATAAAAAAATGAGTACTGATAATACAGAAAAACGAGATATTACTACAAACCGTGACGAGCATCTTGTGAGTAAAGCCGATGTCATTGTCCAAAAGGGGTCTGGAGAACATGAACATGTTGGGAAAACACTTGACATAGATGGGCACCGTCCGATTGACCCTAGTTCTTTTGAGGTGGAACGTACTGCCAATATAGATGGTCAGCGTCCAATTGCCAAGAGTGATATTGGAGTTCAGGAAATTTATGAAATAGATGGTAAGCGCCCGATTGCCGACAATCATCTCCCTTATAATGAAACATTGAACTTAGATGGCAAGCGTCCGATTGACCCAAGCACTTTTAAGGTAGAAAGATCACTTAATATTGATGGTGAGCGTCCAGTCTCTTCACGAGATAATAGTGAAAATGTTAATAAAATCACAACGGATTATATAGACTGACCAAATTTATTTGTCTGACAGTCGGATATGCGCGGAGATTCGACAGAAACCCCTGACATGAGTTGTATGGGGAATGTTAAAAAGCTTGAATCTCCGGCTTA
This sequence comes from Rhizonema sp. PD37, assembly GCA_029379215.1. Classification (GTDB taxonomy): domain Bacteria; phylum Cyanobacteriota; class Cyanobacteriia; order Cyanobacteriales; family Nostocaceae; genus Rhizonema. The sequence continues at coordinate 47,953 of JAQYWO010000022.1, read as the reverse complement.
AAAGCCCGGAGAGATTTTAATCATCAATTACCACGAAAAAATTAAAAACTAAAAAGCGGTGAAGCTAACCAAACGGTAATGCTTCACCCCTCAAAACTTAAAACTCATACACTTATGCTAAAGCGATCGCAGGTTGCTGCCAGCGATTCACTGCCTTACCCATCACTGCTAGTTCTTGCATCAAGCGGTCGAAACGCTCTGGAGTAAGAGATTGGGGACCATCAGACATGGCTTTAGCAGGGTTGGGATGAACCTCGATCATCAAGCAATCAGTTCCAGCAGCGATCGCGGCCATTGACATTGAAGGTACGTATGTGGACCAACCTGTACCGTGGCTGGGGTCGATCGCGATCGGTAAGTGAGTTAGGTTTCGTAACACAGGTACTACTGATATATCTAAGGTATTTCGGGTATACTTTTGGTCAAAAGTCCGAATTCCCCTCTCGCACAAAATCACATGAGGATTTCCTGCTGCCAAAATATATTCTGCAGCCATCAACCACTCCTCAATGGTTGCAGACATTCCTCGCTTCAGGAAAACTGGTTTCGACTGCGCTCCTACTTTTTTGAGTAGGGAGAAATTCTGCATATTCCTTGCCCCAACCTGAATCACATCCGCTACGTCCGCGATTCGCTCCAAGTCGCTGCTGTCCATGACTTCTGTAATAATACCCAGTCCAGTCACTTCCCGTGCCTTTGCCAATAATTCCAAAGCACTCTCACCATGTCCTTGGAAGGCGTAAGGCGAAGTCCGAGGTTTGTAGGCTCCACCGCGCAACATTGTCGCTCCAGCTGCTTTTACACGCTGTGCCGTCTCGACAATCATTTCTTCATTTTCAACCGAGCAGGGACCTGCAATCACTACAATGGGATGGTGTTCTCCAAAAACAACAGGTCCGTTGGGAGTCTTAACCACCACCTCAGAAGCTTCCCCATGACGGAACTGGCGGCTAGCTCGTTTGTAGGGCTTTTCTACCCGCAGCACTTGCTCAATCCAAGGGCTAATTTCCTGAAGTTGTCGCGGATCGAGGAGGGCGGTTTCACCAACAAGACCAATCACCACCTTGTGCTGACCAACAATTTTTTCTGGTGTGAGTCCCCAAGTGCTAAATTCGTCGCTAATACGAGTAATTTCTGCTTCAGGGGAACCTACTTTCATTACTACAATCATGCTTTAGTCCCTGCTTAGTTGATATAGTTGTCAGTTAAAAAGTCAATAGCTTTGAGCTATGCGTTCACTATTAACTAATAAAATATAGCGCTCAATAGTTTTGCAACTCAATATTATGTGAAAAAATCAGTATATGTTTTTAATTAGTAATATTGAAGGAGCGAAAACTTAAATTCAGCTTTGCTGCTTATTGGAGGCATTTGTAACTCTACGATTACAGTACGCCTTCCAAAGTAGGATTGAAACTAGGACGCGCTCTTTGTGCCGACGCTAAGCGTTTCGGTGTTAACATTTTTATTGTTTTAATGGGCGCGATTCCTATCCGTATCAAGTGATTTAAATAACATAATTTGCTGAGATTAATAGCTGACGAGCGAAATAGCTGCCTTTCTTTTGTCAAGGATTATTAACAAAAACTTAACTCGTAGGTACAAAGCCCAATACGCTAAAAAATCCTGGTATGAGATAGATCATGAGAGATCCAAGGCTTTCTTAATTAAGTCCCACTCTTTGAAGAGTGGGTGACGTGATTCATAGCTGCCGACAGCATAGCAGCGTAGCTGAAGACTTCAACTTCAACATTTTCTTAAGAATATACCTAATATTGTAGTCATTTCATACCGGAGCGCCATTCGTCATACATTCTTCTGCCGACTTTCGCGCCAAACTGCCACCATCCTTCCCCAATTAGTTGTGAACTCCTTCCAACCCAACCAACCGCCGACTCTATCTTCATCCCAAGAGGCTGAGAGAACACCATAGGTGATTCCCAGTACCCCTAACCCAAATAGTCCCATGTTCACCAGTAACACAGCCATAGAAGGCAGTTTGATTTTGGCGTAGACTAAAAGCAGATAGCTAACAACCAAAGTGGTAATACCCAAAGCTGTTGGTATACCAGAAAACACACCCACTCTTCGGATCATCCGCTGGCTAATAACCTGCGGAACTGCCATTTCTTCTTTTGTAAAAGGAGGCTGTTTGCGATCCTTAGCCGTTGATTGTTGCTTTGTAGCTGAGGGACTAGTCTTAGCCGGCGGAGATTTTTGGCGCTTTTTGTTTGGTTCAAAAGGCAAGCGATTGCGATCAGATTCAGCAGACATAGGTATTAATTCCTATCCACGAATACCAAGACGACCGATTAAAGCTTGATAGTGTTCTCGGCTTCCTTTCTGAATATAAGCCAAAAGACGCTTACGCTGACCGATCAGTTTTAATAAACCTCGCCGGGAAGAATGATCTTTCTTATTCGCTTGGAGATGTTCGCTGAGGCGGTTAATGCGCTCAGTCAACATAGCGATTTGCACGTCAGCAGAGCCAGTGTCCGTTTCGTGAACTTGGTAGTTTGAAATTATCTCTTGTTTGCGCAGTTGCTTGAGAGCCATGATCCAATTAATTTTTTCTAGGTTTATGCGGCAGTTTCCCATATTATCATAGCTATCAAGATGTATGTTCACTGTGACCGTAAGTGTTGAGGATTGGCTTACGAAGAAAGGCGGAGGGCAGCTATGTAAGAGGAAAGAGAATCATATGCAGGGTGGGCTTAAAGCGAATGGCACGAAGTTTAGGGTTGAGACTGACGCCAAGAGGGGAGAAACAGTGACGCGGAGATAGAATTTTAAGCGCGTCACGGCGTCACCGCGTCTGGTGTGTCAGCCCCTTTTTAGGTTTTAGAGCGTGCCATTCGGCTTAAAGCTCACCCTTCGGGTGACGCTCCTGACGCTCGTTTGGAAGCCTTTCATTGTAAGTAGGTAGGCACTGTAATTTCAAGGTATGTAACGAAACATAAACTTGATTAAAACTCTCTTCCCTTTAGCCGGATGCCTTACCTCAACGACAATTTTTCATGCCCACCTACTTAGATTGCTTGGCTTTGTTCTATGTGAGTACTCTCACTATTCGAGACTTCGCGCGAACGGAGCGCTCAGCAGAAGTCAGCAACCAAGGCGTGAGCTTCGTTTTGAAGCTCACACATGAGTGAATCTTCTATCCAGCAGACTTCACGCTAGGGTTTATCAATTGTTAATGCTAATTATTTTTATGAAGCACGCTCAATACGAGTTCAACGCTCTCTCAAAGTAGTTAATACTATCACCTATACTTGAAAAATATTTTCATTTGGCATTCCGGTATTTTTTGTGCGATCGCTCTTCCCCTTGATCTCAATCAGTTTCCGATGTTGGCATAGATAGCTGATCACTTATCAAAACTTCTGTAATATTTGCCCTGCTCATACTTTATTTATACTCAATTCAAATTATCTAATTAAACCAATATAATATCCTACTTTTGACATAATAAGTGCTTGATTTGACTAACTTGACTAAGATAAATGCGTATTCGTTCTTACTTACAAAAAATATCTTTATACATTATTATAGTTAATAAATAAGCATTTATTAACTTGATAATGTTCCGAATTAGGGATTCTTAGTTGAAACTTTAATTAGTTAACTAGTCTACTTTTTAACTTTTCTGATAAATTTGTAGTAATACACTAGATTGTGACTTAAAGGCTACGACTTAGCCGAATACTTTCAATAATCTGGTCTGTACTACATACCTGAACTTAAGCTACAAATGTAAAAATTGGCACTTTAAATTTACCAAGAATGATATTGCCTGACAAGACAACGTTAGAGATAGTTTTCAGTAGTTATGCCCAAAGTCCCATTAGGTGAGCAAGTCGCTGTTGCTACTCGTCACATGTATTGCGGCGAAAATCATCACTTTAGTAGCCATTGGTACGTGTTTGTCACTATAAATGAAGGAAAGAGCTGTTTGTGTCCCAGCGCTTGTAAAGGCAGGCTCTAAAATTTAACATACTCGGTATGACCTTAAAAACTCTTTATCTGACGTATGTACTATTTCTATTTATCTTCTACAAAGAGTAAGACAGGATGGAGAGACTACTCAAGTCTTATATCAACTGCAATGAATCAAAATTGCGTATATCGTGGACTTGCTTCATTTTTAGAGAGACTGATGATTCGCTCTCGTCGATATAGCTAATTACATACCTCTAAAGAGGTATGTAATTAGCTATATTTTATTTCTAAATAGGGTTGACATGAGTGTATAGCTGCCGAGTAAACTTTTAGACTGATTATGACTTTATCAAAAACACAACTAGTTTTAAGAAGATTAGTTTTGACTTTATTTATATTGGAGCAAGAGTTAACACCGCATAAATGAAAAATCTTGCATGAAAATTTTATTGATAGAAGACGATCAATCTATTGCTTCAATTCTAGAAAAAGCACTCACTGCTTATAACTACCAGGTTGAGATAGCAAACGATGGTCAAACTGGGCTGGAATTTGTCAAAGCGTTTGATTATGACCTTCTTTTGCTGGATGTCATGCTGCCCAAACTGGATGGTATTAGTCTTTGTCAACAATTGCGCTCGGAGGGTTATCAAATGCCCATCCTGATGCTGACTGCCAACGACAGCACCACAACTCGTGTCATGAGCTTAGACGTGGGAGCAGATGATTATGTCATCAAGCCGTTTGAAACGAGCGAATTAATTGCTCGAATTCGAGCGTTACTGCGACGGGGACGGGAAGTTTTACCTACGGTACTAACTTGGGAAAACTTACACCTTAACTTCAACACTAGGGAAGTCACCTATGACAGCAAGCTTCTGCGCCTTACCCCTAAAGAGTATAGTTTGCTAGAGCTTTTTCTGCGCAACCCTTGTAGAATTTTTAGCCGAACTGCTTTGCTAGATCGCATTTGGTTATCCTCAGAAATTCCAGGGGAGGAAGCTGTGACAACTCAAATTAAGGGTTTGCGGCAGAAGCTGAAAGCCGTGGGTATAACCGCAGATTTGATTGAGACAGTTTACGGATTTGGCTATCGGCTTAACAAAAAGAATAAGTCTACAAAGGGACAAGGAAAAGTAAAGCCAGCAGAAAAGCACACAGAAAAGCACACAGCTGAGGCAAAGGTTATGGCTGTGGTAAATACAATGTGGGAGGAGTATAAAGAGAGCTTGAAAGAAAAGCTTGACTTATTTCATCAGGTGCAAGCACACTCATCAAAGAAAACTTTAAATATCCAACTACTGAATGAAGCACAGGCGGAAGCCCACCGCTTAGCTGGCTCTTTAGGGTGTTACGGCTTGCTTGAAGGTTCAAAAGTAGCAAGGCAAATTGAACTGTGCCTGCAAAGTTTGATAAGTCTCAAGCAAAATGTGACATTACGGATGGAGAAGTTAGAGACATCAATCAAACGCTTGAAAAAAATATTGCCCCCTCAGGTATTTGAGACAGAATATCTGGTAACAAGTGGACAACCGCGAGTAGAGGGAGAAATTATTTATTCATCTCTTTTATCTCCCCAATTCCAAGAAAAGTACCAAGCCGAGGTGAACAACAGGGCTATGGTTACAAGAATAAAGGAAGAGTTGAAACACATTGACTTAGAAAACCAGATAGAGTTATTTGAGCAGGCGCTTGTAAACTTATCAACCACAAGCCCAGATAGCTACTTATTGTCCGAAGCACAGGCAGCAGCCCATTACTTAGTTGGATCTTTGGAGTGTTTAGGGTTGCCTGAAGGTTCAAAAGTCGCGGGAGAAATTGAACTGTTGCTACAAGTCTTGACATCTGGGCGGCAAAGCATAACGTTACAGTTGGAAAAGTTTGAAGAATTAATAACATTACTAAAACAATTGCTACAGCAGTCAACTATACCAGTGATTCCTTCTGCCTCTATACAATTAGCGCGACTGCTGATAATTGACGACGATATTGTGATGAGAGAACGAATAAAAGTGGAGGCGAGCGCTTGGGATTTGGAGGTAGAGGAAGCCACAAGCTTGATAGCTGCAAGACGCTTAGTTACTGAGCATCCCCCTGATGTTATCTTACTCGATCTCTCCTTGCTCGACTCACAGGACAAGAGTATAACGTTCATTCGTGAATTAACCGAGGATAAGCCGGAAATTCCTGTGATAGTTTTTAGCTCATCCAATCAATTGTGTCAACGAGTAGAAGCCGCACGTTTGGGAGCATATTGCTTTTTACATAAAACTATGAGTGTTGTTCAGGTGCTTTCTGTTGTGAAGACAGCACTCAACCATAACTCTACCACGAAAGCTAAAGTAATGGTTGTGGATGACGATCCTATAGTACTAAATCATGTCAAAACTTTGCTGTTACCTAAAGGATTCCAAGTCACTACATTGCAATACCCTCACAAATTTTGGCAGGTATTAGAAGTGGCTATCCCCGATTTGCTCGTTTTAGACATTAGGATGCCAGATTTTAGCGGTATTGAACTTTGCCAAGCAGTACGTAATGACACTCGTTGGAATCAGTTGCCCGTGATATTTCTCTCTGTCTGTTCAGATACAGAAACACTACATGAAGTTTATGCAGTGGGGGCTGATGACTATGTGGAGAAACCAATTGTCGAATCACAACTCATTACCCGGATCTTGAATCGGTTAGAGCGCACTCAAAAAAATTACAGAAATACTGTGTCTTATATAAACCCTCACTCTAAAAAGCAAGACACAGCAAAGTTATATCGGCAAAAAACTAACTTTTAATAGTAGACGATGAGGTTAGGCTTCCTCTTATCTTATTCCTTACCTTAACCTGCTCACTCTATGGATCAAAACGAGTTTTTCCCCTTAGAAGCAAGTCATTTAACGAATTGCGATCTTGAACCCATTCACACTCCAGCCTTGATTCAGCCCCATGGTATTCTTTTTGTCTTACAAGAACCTAAATTAAATATTGTTCAAATTAGCAATAATACTGAGGAACGTCTGGGAATTAAGCCTCAAGAGCTTTTGGGAAAACCATTAACAGATTTATTTAACTATCGACAAGTTCGCTTGTTGAAAAAAAGGTTATCTGAACAATGTGAAGAGATTAATCCTATTAATTTATATGTAAGGACAAAAAAAGGTAAACTATTCTTTTATGGTATAATTCATCGTTTAAATGGAGTCATAGTAATTGAATTAGAAGAAGCTGATTCTGAAGAAAACAATAATTTCTTAAGTTTCTACCATTTAGTCCAGCCTATCATAATCAAAATTCAAAAAGCATTGACTTTGCTCGAGCTGTGTCAAGTCGTTGTCCGAGAGGTACGACAAATGATAGATTTTGACAGAGTCATGGTTTATCAGCTTGATTCTGAAGGCACTGGTACAGTCATAGCCGAAGATAAGTTAGAAAGTTTGAGTCCTTTTCTTGGTTTAAACTATCCATCTTCAGCCATACCCGAACAAGCCAAGCAATTACACATACTCAATCCAATTCAGTTAATTCCTGATGTTAATTATCAGCCTGTAGAACTAATTCCTATTTATAATCCAATCACCTATCAACTTTTAGATCAAAGCTTCAGTGTTTTAAGAAGCGTTTCGCACATGCATCTTGAGTATCTCCAAAATATAGGTGTTACAGCTTATCTCGCAATATCCTTAATTCGAGATGAAAAATTATGGGGATTTATTATATGTTATCATTATTCGCCTAAATTTGTTCATTATAAAGTGCGTACTGCTTGCGAAATGCTCAGTAAAGTGATGTCTGTAGAACTAGCTTCTAAAGCTGATGAGATTTCTCGGATAAATCAGCAACTGACATTAGCTTTACAAGCAGTAAAAATGGGTATTTGGGATTGGGATTTACTGACTAATAAAATCATATGGTCAACGGGTCACGAGCAGTTATTTGGATTTCAACCAGGGGCTTTTCCCGGAACTCTCGAAGCTTTTATGGCTTGTATTCACCCAGATGAAGTAGAATCTGTAATCTTAACTATATATCAGGCACGCAGTCTGCATCATGATTATTATCAAGAATTTCGGATAGTATGGTTGGATGGTAGCATCCACTGGATTGAATCTAAGGGGAAATTCTTCTATAACGATGAAGATCAAGCAGTGCGGATGCTGGGAACTGTCGTAGACATTAGCGATCGCAAAGCTAGAGAAGAACAACTGCGTCTGTTGGAATCCGTCATTGTCAATACCCATGACGCAGTATTAATCGGCAAGGCACAACCAAATGATCCAGTGCATCCTCAGATTGTCTACGTTAATCCCGCATTTAGCAAAATGACTGGTTATACTTTAGAGGAAATCTTAGGCAAAACACCGTCTATTCTTGTAGGTGAAAAAACAGACCAGATAGTTTTAGATAGAATTCGTACAGCGCGGCAAAACTATCAACCAGTCAAGGTTGAGGGTATTCACTATACCAAAGAAGGTAGACAGTTCTGGGCTGAAGTCAATGATTTCCCAGTGGCAGATAAAAAAGGTCAATTTACTCACTGGGTATCAGTGGGGCGTGACATCACTGCACGAAAGCAGGCAGAAGTTACTTTGAAAGAGAGTGAGGAGCGGTTTCGCCAGCTAGCAGAGAATATCCAAGATGTTTTTTGGATCAGAGATTTAAAAATTGGCAAGATATTGTATGTCAGCCCAGCCTACGAAAAAATTTGGGGGCGCAAGAGGGAAAGTTTGTACGCCAACTCTGCAGACTGGAATCATAGCATGCATCCCGATGATTGGCAAAGAATACAAGCTGCTGCTATTATAAACGCTGAAAACTCATATCAAGGTAGTTTTGAACTTGAGTACCGCATCATACGTCCAGATGGAGCAGAGCGGTGGATTCGAGACAGGGGGTTTCCAATTCGGGATGAGCTTGGACAAGTCCAGCGTATAATTGGGATTGCACAGGATATTACCGAGCGCAAACAAGTAGAAGCTACCTTACAGCAACTCAATGAGGAGTTAGAAATTCGAGTTCAACACCGAACTCTTGAGCTAGAACGCTCTCAAGCAACTTTGCTACAGCAATTGAGACGAGAGCGGGTGATGGTAAGCTTAACTCAACAAATACGCAATTCCCTAGACTTGAAAGTCATTCTCAACACCACCGTTACCAAAGTGCAAAAATTGCTAGGATCGGATCGCGTTGTCGTATACCAATTGCAAGCCAATGGTACCGGAAGCGTCATTGCCGAAGCTGTTAGAGGCGAATGCACTGAAATTTTAAACCTCGTATTCCTCGAAGAGACGTTTCCCAGAAATTGCCGCCAGCGTTATCTTGAAGGACGAATTTACATCCTTAGCGATCGCGACAAAGACGACATCACCCCTTGTATGGCAGACTTTTTAGCTCATATTCAAGTCAGGGCAAAACTGGTAGTTCCCATTATTCAACAAGACACTCTTTGGGGACTGCTGATTGCACACCAGTGTAACGAACCGAGAGATTGGCAAACCTGGGAAGTTGATTTGCTCCAGCAGTTAGCAAATCAAATGGCTATTGCTATTCAGCAATCAGAACTCTACCAAAAATTGGAGGAAGAACTGCTTGAACGCCAGTCGATAGAAGTCGCATTGCGACGAAGCGAAAATCTGTTTCGTTCTTTAAGTGATTCTGTGCCAGTAGGTATTATTAGGGCGGATGCTCAGGGAAAGATTATCTATACGAATCCTTGTTGTCAAGAAATTTGTGGATATACCTACTCAGAAGCTCTGGGGGACGGTTGGATACAGTTTGTTCACCCCGAGGATCGACAAGTTATTCTACCTCAATGGGATGCATTACCAATCGTAAAACAGCAATTCTTTTGTGAGGTTCGTTTTATTCACCAGAGCGGAACGATCAGGTTCTGTCGAGTCAGATCAGTTCCCCTATTTTCCGAATCAGGTGAATTAACGGGTCATGTTAGCACAGTAGAAGATATTACGGAAAGTCGCGCAATTGAAAAAATGAAGAACGAGTTTATTTCGATTGTGAGCCACGAACTGCGAACACCCCTGACTTCAATTCGCGGATCTTTAGGATTACTCGTTGCTGGAATACTCAAAGACAACCCGGAATCTGCACAACAAATGTTAGAAATCGCTGCTAGCGATACGGAACGTCTAGTACGTTTAGTGAGTGATATTCTTGATTTAGAGCGTCTAGAAGCAAACAAAGTTACCTTGCTCAAGGAATGGAGCTACGCTGCTCTACTTATGCGGCAATCTGTGGAAATTATGCAGCCTTTAGCAGGGGAAAACAGGATTCACCTGCACATTGTACCCACTTCCGTGCAAATACTGGTAGCTCAAGACCAAATTATTCAAACTCTTGTTAATTTAGTCAGCAACGCAATTAAGTTTTCGCCCCCAGACAGTACGGTAACACTCAGTGCCGAAGAGCAACTAGACGAAATTTTACTAAAAGTTCAAGATCAAGGAAGAGGCATTCCTAATGATAAGCTAGAAACTATTTTTGAAAGGTTTCAACAAGTCGATCTTAGTGATTCCCGCCGTAAAGGAGGAACAGGCTTAGGCTTAGCGATCTGCCACAGTATTGTGCAACAGCATGGTGGCAGAATTTGGGCAGAAAGTGTGTTAGGAGAAGGTAGTACTTTCTATTTTACTGTTCCCAAACCCCAACAAGATTAAGGATAAAATTTAAATTATTCTTCATTTTGTATCATGTTCGGTCGAACACTTATAATAATGCTTGTAATTGCGCTGTCTAGCCTGCGGCAACTAAAAACCTATCTTTTATTTATAACTCATTGACCGAAGATGAGATCACAGGGTAAATTTCTTTTTTAAAAGTAGGCTAAGTGAAAGCTCGGCTATTAAACTGGTATAAAATCACCTATTGACAGATGAGGTGTTACCCTAATTTGTCACAGAGGACCTATGTCTACGAAGTGTATCTTAGTGATTGATGACGAAAAAAACCTGTGTACCGTTATTAAAGCTTGTTTAGAAAACATCGGACATTGGCAAGTGCTGACAACTCAATCTAGCAGCGAAGGACTGCTATTAGCGCAAACAGAACTGCCTGATGCTATTCTATTAGATGTGATGATGCCGGAGATAGACGGAATCACGCTCTTCCGACGGTTGCAAAATAATCCGCACACTCAAATTCCAGTTATTTTGCTAACTGCTAAAGTACAAGCGGTAGATTTAAATCAATTTTTACAGTTAGGTGTCGCAGGTGTAATTCCTAAACCTTTTGACCCCCTAAAACTGGCCGATCTTGTGGCTGAAATCTTAGGATGGTGATTTAACGACGATCAAGTCAAGCCGCCAAGGGCGGCAAGGCAGCTATGCTGGAGGCAGAGGGCAGCTACGTAATCCCCATAACGCGTGAAGCTCTGGGGAGAGAGTACTCTCTCCCCAAGACTTCGCGTGCTATGCATCTCGAAATACTTGTTTTCAAAGTTGCATAAATAAATTTAGGGGCTTGAAACCCTCTGGCAGAGAGCTTTTGGAAAATTTATTACCTTCAGCATAGCTGCCCTCTGCCCTCTGCCTTTCTTCGGTCAGTAGTTGAGCGGAAATAACCGTAACACGTCTTTCAACCAAGGCTGGTATTATCACTCGCACCTTCATTGCCAATATTGCCAGGGTTGAGGAAAACTGTAGCTTGAGTTTCTCTGTCGCTCAACCCAACAAATGCTAATAAATGTTGGGTGAGGTTCCTCAAACGTCAGTCGCTTGAGGAGGGAAACTCTCCTGAGAGTGCTAGCTCCCCAACCTACCTTAAATTCAATTTTTTAGCAAAACCTAAGCAGTATTGCCCCTACTACCACCTGAAACCTGACTACAAAATGTTAAGGAATAGTAAAATCTACAGCACCCTCATAATTTCCTTATTGTTTATCTGACCATAGCAACAGCTAAAAAGCTTAGGAGAACAATTAGTTATAAATTTACAATCTACAGCACCCTCATAATTTCCTTATTTTTGTTGTATAACTTTATATTTGTAAGATTAATAATAAAGGCGGCTATGCTATTTGGGCTAACGTCTAAATAGTAAATATGCGTTGTGAGCTTTACATGCATAACGTGTAAAAATTTTTTCAAGATGTAGAAGCAATTTTACGTAAGAACTTCTAACATCCCAAAATTTATAAGCATGGTCTTTAACCAAGCCCTTTAGCCTTAAAAAGATTCTATCTACCATTCATGTAAAGATTCAGCAGTCAGCTATCAGTCTCTATGACTTGTAAAAAATTGAGTTACATTATAGTTCTTTACAAAATTTATGAGTATAGCTCAGGGCAGAATGCTGACTCATTAATGATCGTGACAGTAGAACCATGAATAATATCATGTTCGGTTGAATACTCATAAGAATGTTTAAAGTAGTCTTGTATAGCTTGCGGCATCTCCTTTCATGGTAAGCTCTCAAACTATTAAGAACACTAAAGCACAACGACAAAGATATCTTTGATTTATAAGTCATTTACCGAACATGATAACAATTATTTTACAGTCTTTGATTTTCCAAGTTTTTATGCATCTGCAACTTGAAAATTTTACAACTCATTAATTTATCTACCTAGCAATTGAGAATTCTGAGATGCTAAATAAATTGAATATGAAAAAAAACATTACAGATAGAAATAGCACTTTGCTAAACAATACAAGTCAAATATTGACCAAAAGAATAACAACGAGACAGAAAAGCAGCAATTTTCAAAATCATTATAGTGATAATGATGTGATTTTCTGGATAAGATGGGCAAGCTTACACACCAAAGCACTCGTGTTTGCTTTTATCATTGGCACTTTGCCCGTAGTAGCAATTGGAACACTCACTTATAACTTTACCAACCAATCGACAAGAAAAGAAATCATCAAATACAAACAAGATAAAGCTACTATATTGGTAGAGAATGTAAATAGTTTCATACTAAGACGTTACGAAAAAATTCAAAGACTCTCTCAGCAAAAATTTATCAGAAATCAAAAATTAAAGGAAGTTGTAAATCGCGAACAAATACAAACATTTTTAAATGACAATTTGGAACCAGAGTCTAGCTCTGAAAGTATTTCTATCTTTGACATTAATGGTGAGCTAATTAGCTCTTCTAAAAAAGAATCTCTTCCTAACCAAAAAAAACAGGAATATTTTCAAGTAGTACTTAAAACTGACAAACCTTACATTAGCCAGCCCTTAACAACAAAAAGCCCAGACGAGGCTGAAATTTACTTAGTTGCTCCTGTCAAAGATCTTGTCACTGGTAAAACCATCTATATTCTTCGGACAGTCATACCTGTAAAGTCTTTAGCAAAGGTAGTTAATATACCTCAAATCAAACAGGATAATTATGATTTTATCGATGCTTACGGAAAAATTTTCTTATCTAGGACAGCGCGTCACGAAGGGCTTAATGCTCAAGAAGAAATTCCTGAATGGATGCAACTACAAGCAAAAAAGCAGATAAATAATAGATTTATTAAGAAAAGTAACGATCCAGAGGAATTAGTCACCTACGTACCTTTGCCAACATTAGAAGATTTATCTTATTTAAATTGGAAATTAGTTCTGAGTACGCCTATAACAACTGCATTGCTGACACAGGAACAATTATGGCTGCTATTGCAGATCGGTGTACTTGTCACAGCACTGTTTGTTGGTGGAAGTGCGGCAATTATTGCTAACCGTCTGATACAGCCAGTGTTGGCTACCACGATGGCTGTGAAAAAATTGGGTGAAGGTTATCTGGATACCCGTATTTCTATAAAAGGTTCAAATGAATTTACGACCTTAGATTTTCATATTAACCAGATGGCAGACAAGCTGCAAGACCTACTACAACAAAGGACAGAAGAAAGCGAGCAATTAAAGTTATTGACTAATACCTTGCTGTTAATGAACTCTTCACTTAATTATGAAGATTTGTTCGACATCACAGTTAAACAAGCAAGACAGGGACTTAAAGCAGATCGAGTTGTCATCTATCAACTCAATCCTTGTAGTGGTGGGCAAGTTGTAGCTGAAGGAACTGCGCCTGGTTTGCCTATTGCGCTTAAGGATACAATAGAAGACCTCATAAATACTGAAGATATATCAGCCTACAGAAAAGGTCGTGTTCTAGTTACTAATAACGTTCATGAAGCGGGCTTTGCGCCAGAACAAGTTTTGTTGATGGAAAGACTACAAATCAAGGCTTCTTTGATTATTCCAATTCTAAACGATCAGCAATTATTCGGCTTTTTAATTGCTCATTATTGTTTTTTACCTCATATTTGGCAGATCCATGAAATTAATTTCTTACGGCAATTGGCAACTCAACTGGGAATGACCTTAAAACGAGACGATCTTTTGAAGCAAACTAAAAAAGAACACTTAGCAGCAGAAGTAGTTTACCAAGAACAACGTCAACATAACAAACAAATCCAAGAGCAATTGCTACAACTGCTCAATGATATTGAAGGAGTATCTAGAGGTGACTTGACAGTACGTGCTGAAGTCCCGGTAGGGGCGATTGGTACTATTGCCGACTTTTTAAACTTCACAGTGGAAAGTTTGCGGGAGATTGTCACCTCTGTAAAACTTGCCGCTACCCATGTAAATATTGCAGTTTCCGAAAATTTAGGAGAATTCCCGCAACTTGCAATTAAAGCACTCAAACAGGCAGACCAGATCAGTTTTACCCTAAATTCTGTCGATAAAATGACGTTTTCAATTCAAGAAGTTGCAAAAAGTGCTACGCAAGCAGGAGTAATTGCCAGCACTGCTTCTTGGTCTGCCCAAACCGGAGATAAGGCAATGGATATGATAGTTTCCAATATTTCGAGTTTGCGAGAAGTCATTTTACAAACTACGAAACAAATTCATCGTTTTGGAGAATCTTCACAACAGATTTCTCGTGTTTTGGCATTGGTTAACGAGATTGCTATACAAACTAACTTGTTAGCCATCAATGCTAGCGTAGAAGCTTCGCGTGCAGGAGAGGAAGCTCAAGGTTTTGCAATGATTGCCGAACAAGTCGCCCTACTAGCTACCGAGACTATTGCAGCGACTTTTGAAATGGAATTAATTCTAAGTGGTATTCAACTGGAAAATAAAGAACTAGTCAATACTATGGAATTAAGCACCTTACAGGTGGTTGAAGGAAGTCATTATGTTCAAGATACCAAAGAGAGTTTGAATCACATTTTCGATTTTTGTCATCAAATTAATGAATTGATGCAATCAATTTCTACCAGAACAGTCTCTCAAGTGCAAACCTCGAATGAATTCACAAATCTCATAAAAGAAACTATTAAAGTATCTGAAATGACTAACAATGCATCTCGCAAAGTTTTCACTTGTCTGCAAAAAACAGTTGAGCTTTCTCAGGAATTGCACGCAAGTGTCAGTATTTTCAAAATCGATAAAGAAAAGACGTACCCTTAGCAGGGGCTTTCAGTGCTGTTCTCTACGACATCATTTTGGGAAATGTATCAAGCCTTAAAGGTAGATATTCTCAGCCATCTAGTCTGTCTCCGCGTCGATCATTACCCAGCGAACTTTATGTAGTTGAGTCATAGAAGATTTCTCAATTGTCTGCTATACAAAAATATCCTACACTGTTTCTCTCCCTGATCTGAGAGAGGGTATCCATCACAGAGGGTGAGAAAAATATGTACGTGACTCAATCGAGATAATTTATAGCAATGCAATTAACTAACAGAAGTAAGTAGGTAGGCACTATAATTTCAAGGTATGTAACGAAACGTAAATTTGGTTAAAACTCTCTTCCCTTCAGCATAGCTGCCCTCTGCCTTCTGCCTTACCTCAACAACAATTTTTCATGCCCACCTACTTAACTCCTTTTAAATTTCAGTCGAGCAAAAATTTTAGAATTTATAACAATCCTAAATCATTCGTGAAAAGCTAGATCCCTGACTTCTTCAAGAAGTTGGGGATCTAAGACTTTCATTTTCACAACTCACATAGAATTGCTATATACACGCTCACAAATTAGCCATAATGTGCATAGCAGAAATTTAAGGTTTTATGCGTTTCGTACAACCCTGATTTGGTTGTAGATTCACTGCGTTGAGTGTTAGACATGGCTCAAAAGCTCAGAGATTATATAGTACACATGTATGATATGTCAGTCCTCAAGTTTTGAAATTTGACCTCATAATAAGGGTTTCACTCGACGTCCTAGAACTTGCGCTCACGATAAAAAGTGATACAGCGATACCGCCATGACTAAAGGCATCACTATTGAAGTTCATCAAGAACAGAGGGCAAGAATAGACAGATAACAAGCTGATTTTGCCCGATGGTGTTCCCTTGTTAAAATCAAAGGCTCATTAGGATGAAAGTCTTCGTTCTAGTACACTTTCCTCCTCCGGCAACCTTCTAATCAGTTCTCGAACCACATCAGTTGCTGTCCTACCAGTCTTGGCGCAATAATTTTCGAGCTTTCTGGTTTCTTCTGTTGTCAAATTTAAAGTGAGTCTCTTGACTGCCCAGCTTTTCTTAACCATATGTCTAGTCATAGTTGATACAACACTCAATTCACCATAAAAAAGTGAGGAATTTATGAGTGTGCGAAAAATTGATGGGAGTTTTATAAATTTTCGATTTTCAGTTCAACTACGACTTTTACGATCCTGTGGAAGTTCAGCCTAACGACTGAAAAGCGATTCCTAAAATGCGCCTAGTGTCATTCAACTCTCCGACAACTATATAACGATAGGCAAAGTAAATCGCTTCTCCAAGCCGATAACTGCTCACACCCAAGCGATTCTCTGTCACATCCTCTAAAAATAACTGCCGAATTTTATCTGCATCACCTAGATTGGGAAATGATGCTTGTAGCTGTTTTTCCAGTTCCATCTCTACTGAGTAAGAACTTGTGCTGTAGTAAAATCGCCCGTTCAATCATGGCTGGAGTAATGTCAATTCCTACAACATGTTTGGCAACCTTAGCAAAGGCGCAAGCCAATAAAGTTTAGAACACAACTCAGCATCATAAGTTAATACTGACGGGGTGTAGCTCCAACAATTCTTTTAAAGTGTTGGTGCAAGTGACTTTGGTGAGTAAAACCGATTTCTAGGGCTACCTGTGCGATCGCCTCTCCATTTGCTAAACGTCTCTTCGCTTGTAAAACGCGCACTTGGGTAAGGTAGGCATGAGGCGGCATACCAAAACTTCTGGAAAATACCCGCGTGCTTGTAAAAGGGACTGAAATGAGTAAGTTGTGCAAGCTCCTTGCTCTGGTTGATTGCCATTACGATTAACTAAGGAGGTGGTGGCGAAGGTTTCAGTCCCTTATACAGATCTTGACCGTATATCCTAAAGACCAGTGGGACTTTGAATGATTCGCACCCCCACATAGACTTTGGATCACTAACCGTTATATCTCTTTGGGTCTTTTTTTTCCTTTTTTTTATCGGGATCTTTTTTTGGTTTTTTGGCTTCTTTATTGCTTTTTCTTTCCTTCGACATTATTGCTCTCCCATATGATGATAAGTAAAGTGGCTACAAGGTAAGTTTAGCTTTCTAGTGGTCACTCTTGCCTTGGGCAAATCCTGTCTAAAATTGGGCTGAGCCAGCACGGTCGCAAGCGTTCCTGTACTAGGACTATCGATTGCCTCGCAACGAGTACCATACTTCATTATACTTCATAATTTTTAACTTTCTGAATCGTGATAATATAGCACTTGCGTCCATAAGTTGAAAGCACGCTTCATTTATAAACAGGTGAAAGTATTATAGCGATTCCCGACCTAGTGAGGTACGTTTTCAAAGCTACTAACCTTGTCAAACAAGATTTGGATGTACCTCAGTTGCATAGGAAACGCTATAATAGTACGACACGAACGTTTATCGCTTCTCGTTTGCCTGCAATAAACAATGTAGAAATTTTGTATTTTTCATCTCTACTATCTCTCGGACTGCCCGTACAGATAATTACTGTTACGAGCGTCGGTAAACCAGACAGGCGATCGCACCATTCGGATTGGACACTCGTTTATCCTCAACAGCAAGTAGAGAAATATTACAGCAATTTTCAGGTAAAGTCTGCGGAAGAGAAGTTTCTCTGCCCTAGACTTTACCTAAATAGACCACAGTCGTAAAGGCGTTCGCACGGCGTTACACCTACCCCTCCCTTAAAGCAAGCGTGATAAGCAGCGTCTCCCCTCTCGAGAAGGGTACGGCTGTTTGCCTCTAGATCATTTCTCTTGATGACCAATGATAAATGACGTCCCTAGCACATTTGTTTGGAAGCTTTTAATAGGTCAAGCTGCCCTTGGCGGCAAGGCAGCTATGCTGCTATGAGTCACGGGCAGCTATGTAATCCCCATAACGCGCGAAGCTCTGGGGAGAGAGTACTCTCCCCCGCGAGCGAGTGCTCATTTAGGAGTTTGAAATATGAAAGTAGTATATTTTGTGCTATGCACTCAAAATACATGTTTTCACGCGTTGCATAAATAAAGTTAGGGGCTTGAAAAGAAAGTGGCAGAGAGCTTTTTAAAAATTTCTTACCTTCAGCATAGCTGCCCTCTGCCTTTCTTTGGTCATCCTTTGGAACAGAAAATTTACTGCTCCTGTTCGAGAAAGTTGGCTCCAGGGGTGTCACGACCGTTACGACCAACTGTAGGGAGCTCCAGCAGTTCATCAGTAGCTTGCCCGTTGCCGTCGTCGGTAACAGAGTTCTGGTTTCCAGGAT
Organism: Rhizonema sp. PD37; assembly: GCA_029379215.1. GTDB lineage: Bacteria > Cyanobacteriota > Cyanobacteriia > Cyanobacteriales > Nostocaceae > Rhizonema. Next base: position 29,318 of record JAQYWO010000022.1, on the reverse strand, counting down.
GTCCGTTGGGGATGAAGAGCTGCGGGTGGTCGAAAGGTGCTTGTTCATATCGGACTCGCTCATCCGTGAGTGACTTGAGAAAGGCTACCAGCGCCTCTTTGTCATCTTCGCTAAGATTAAGCACTGGGAGGGGTGCAGGTTTGCTTGGATTGGCGTCTCCCGCGCCCCGACTATAGAAATCGACCACTTGCCGTAAGGTCAATTGTCCGCCATTGTGGAAGTATGGGGCACTCAACTCCACATTGCGGAGTCCAGGTATTTTAAATAATCCATCTGCATTCACTGTATCGTTGGGACCGAGAGTAATATTAGGGGCTTCTCCAAAGACCGTCTGGAAGCTACCCTGTTGGGCAAGTCGCGCTTCAGAGAGCAGGTGTGACTCCGGCTTCAGACCGTCATCAGCGCCTTCGCCAATGTCATTCAGGGCAGGCGTAACACCGATATTAGAGAAGCCAGTGTCCTCGTAAGATCCAAAAGGTGTACGTGAAATTCGTCCATTTTTCTGGACGTTTGAAACTGAAGCGCTGGTGAATTCTGCTCCTGTGTGGCAGAATATGCAACCATTTTTGAGGAAAATGTTCAAACCTTGCTGCTGCTGGGCACTCAGAGCATTGTTGTTCCCGGACTGGTATTGGTCGTAGGGCGAATCGTCTGAGACCAATGTGGATTCATACATCTGAATTGCTAACCCCATGAATAAAGAGAAGTTATAATCTATCAAGGAGAACTGTTTAGTTAACAATTGCTCGGGATTTACTATATTGTCTGAATCTGTTGATTGGTTGACTGATTTATTAACGATAGTTGGGTCACCGGAGTCATTCATCTTAATTAGCCGAGGAGATTTCCACCACTCTGGCTTGAAGGCTCTCTTGATCATCTTTGCGTAAGTCGTCCTCAGGCCTTTTTCAGGAAAGTTGCTGAAACTACCAAGAACACTGTCATCAGGAGCCACCAACTGCTTACCGAGTGGTTGTAGTCCACGTAACTTTTTCCCATGCTCTCTTGGTAGCTCCAAGCCCTGATTGAGAGCGAGCTTATCAGCTAAATTCGAGAATGTACGACCAGTACCAGACTCCTCGACGGAAGTCAGAGGTGGTCCCACTGCTTGCGAAGCTGCTGCCGAATTTTTGAGGCTAATTTTCACCTTTTCTAGCTTAGCTCTCGGCCAACCCGTTGCTTTGTAAATATAGGCATTTTTGTCTCTATCCCCAAATGGATTTACACCGTTGAACACGTTTTGAGCTCTTCCATCGTAGAAGTTGCGGAAGTTGAACACCGCATTAATCACACTTGGAGTGTTGCGAGATGTAACCTCACGGACATTCGTGCCGTTAACATTGAAAACTGGATCGGGCTGAATGGTGGTGTTGTCTTGGGCATTACCAGGATTGATGGAATTAAAATCAGAATTCTCGACACCCTGAGAGCCAGTAACATCATTTACATCTTTGGATAACGACGCTAATCGGTTATTAGGATCTGTGAGACTGTGAAATGGATAATCTCCACTTGTCAGCTGGTAGTTTGGTCCGCTTCCGGTGTCAAAAATCTTATCTATCCCTGGGTTAATCTGGTTCTTAGACCTGCTATCCGTTCCAGCATGAAAGTGGCAACTGGCACACGACTGGATACCGTCGCTACCCACCTGCATATCCCAAAAAAGAGTTTTTCCTAAGGCGATCGCAGCTGTCTTATCCCGAATGAATTGATCGAGTTCACTATTATCCGGACCTGGAACCGATACACTACTGAGCGAAGGTGGAGCCGGAGGAGATGTGGTGATCTGTGCTTCGACAGTATGCCCTGCCATTACTGTAGTTGCGATTAGCACGATGATTGTCGCGCTCCTTTTAATTCTCTTTGAAAATCTAGATGTTAATCGAGCAAGACCACCTTGAAGCGCATTCGTAAAGAGCGCTACGTTATGTATCGTCCTTTTCACCTATTTCCTCCACATAATATTTTTGGCTAAAGCTTTGGCTTTGAGTATCGTTAGGTTTTTTGCTTACAAAATTAAAAGTCGCACCTTAAAGCACTATTTTTACTCTTGTAATCTTGAGTAATTCTATCGCGTAAATTCTATCATTTAATAGATTTCACTTAATTTTCACAATGATTTTATACAATACATATATGCTCCTTTAAGTTTCACAATACCTAATTTTGTGGGTTTAAAAATTTAGTATCAAAAAATACTGGAAAAAATGTTTCAAAAATATGTATTAATTAATGCATTTTACGAAAATCAATGTAAGATAAAAACAATTGTGACTGTTAGGAAGGCGTTCCACGGCATCGCTCCTTACAGCACTCCTGTTTCCTGTCTTCTTTGGGGTGAATAAAATTGTGAGACTGATTACTATCTTTCCCTAACTAAACTATTTTTCTTAGATAATAGAAGGAATATTCCAAGCTACTGTTTATTACATATTATGTCTGGTACAGACAGCTCAAACACAGGAGGATGTCATGACTCAATACGATTATGTAGTAATTGGTGCTGGCTCAGCAGGCTGTGTGGTTGCCAATCGACTGACAGAAAATAGCTCAGCAACCGTGTTGTTACTTGAAGCAGGCAATCAGGCGACTAAACCTGAGATCCAAGTTCCTGAAGCTTGGCAAAGCTTATTGGGAACTGAAGTAGATTGGGCTTACTGGACTGAACCAGAACCATACCTCAATGGACGGAAAATCTTGTGTTCGCGTGGCAAAGTCGTCGGTGGCTCCAGTTCGATCAACGCCATGATCTACATTCGAGGTAATCGTCACGATTTCAACCATTGGCAAGAACTCGGCAATCCAGGCTGGAGTTACGAAGATGTATTGCCTTACTTCAGAAAATCGGAAAACCAGCAGCGAGGCGAGTCCCAATTTCATGGTGTTGATGGAGCTTTGAGTGTCAGCGATTTAATCGCGCCTACAGTCACATCAAAGCGATTTATTGAAGCAGCAGAACAAATCGGCTATAATATCAATCCCGATTTTAATGGCGCACAACAAGAAGGCGCGGGAATGTATCAATTCACCATTAAAGACGGTAAGCGACACAGTGCCGCAGCAGCATTTCTCTTACCGATTCTGGATCGTCCTAATTTGACTGTGCAAACTGGTACGTTAGTGACTCGACTGTTGTTTGAAGGAAGTTGTGCGGTTGGGGTAGAATATCTACACCAAGGAAAGCTGCACCAAGTTTATATTAATCAGGAAGTCATTGTGTCAGCAGGTGCATTCGATTCCCCTAAACTGCTGATGCTTTCAGGAATTGGGAATGCAGAGCATTTGCGATCGCTCAATATTCCGATCATTGCTGATTTACCCGGAGTAGGTGAGAACCTTCAAGATCACATCTATGTTAAAGTAGGACATCGAGCTACTCAGGATCTGCAACCTGCCTCAACTAGTAATAGAGTAGAAGCAGGAATGTTTTTGCACACAGAAGGTTCTCTGAATCGGCAGCCTGATTTACAGTTTTTTGTATCAGTTCCTTCCGAATCTCACAACGAAGGGGTGGGATTTGGGATCATAGCTTGTTTGACCAATCCTCATAGTCGTGGCAGCGTCACTGTGCGAACAACCGATCCCAAAGACTCACCTTGTATTCGGATGAACTATCTCCAGAGTCAATCTGATGTGCAAAAGTTGGTGCGGGGATTGAGAATCATTCGTCAGCTGTTCAACACAGATGCATTCAATGAATTCTGTGGTGAAGAAATAGCTCCTGGTGCTGATGTGCAGAGCGATGAAGCACTCCAAGCTTACGTTCGCAATGTGGTAGGGACAATATGGCATCCAGTTGGTACTTGTAAAATGGGAATTGATTCAATGGCAGTGGTAGATTCTCAACTGCGCGTACATGGTATTGACGGATTACGAGTTGTCGATGCATCGATTATGCCAACTTTAACTACAGGAAATACGAATGCACCCACCATTATGATTGGCGAAAAAGCAGCTGACTTGATTAAAGCTCAGGGCAAAGTTCTTGACAGTGAGGAAGCGTGGCAGAGAATGGCAAGCAGGTTTCGGTGATGAATGGCAGGCAGGCTTTACAGTGCAGGAGTGGAAAAGTTTTGATACCAGGGTAGTGACGATCAAAAAAGATGAAAATAAAAGCATTATTGAGCCGCGTGAGGAATTAGATAGTGAATGAGAATGATGCGAACAAAACTCTTTTACCTCAATTGCAGATGAATCTTTCTTCTGTGGTAGCAGAAGTGACAGATGTTTTTAACCGCTACGAACAAGCACTGGTTACAAATGATGTCTCAGTTCTGGATGAGTTATTCTTTAACTCACCGAAGACAATTCGCTATGGTGTTCTTGAGGAGAGCATTGGTTATCAGGCAATTCAAGAGTTTCGTCTTGGGCGTAATCCAACTAATTTAGCTCGCGATTTACAGAACACGACTATTACAACTTACGGTCATGATTTTGCTGTAGCCAGCACGGAGTTCACTCGTCAGACTTCACCAAACAAGTTAGGTCGGCAGCAACAAACATGGATTCGTACAGAGCAAGGTTGGCGAATTGTGGCAGCACATGTCAGCATCCGTGAAAAGCAATGACTGGAAGCTAATTCATTTATTTTCTTGAGTATTTCCTTTCGGGGCTACCAGGCATACCGCTTCATTTAGGTGTACAGGTGATGGATCAGCAGAAAATAGCGATGACGGGTGACTATGCCATCGCTATTTTCTACAATCCCGTCAAGGCTTCAGGAGATTTGGTTGTGTGATCGATTATCGTCACCGGGCATAACACAGATCGAGCAAACTAGTTACGACGCGTTGCATTGCAAAAGTATTTAAAGCCTCGGTCGAAAACCTTGTAACTCCTTAGCACTGACTTTAAATGAATAGATATAAGTAGGAATTAAAGTTTGTCCGACTGGGCAACCACTGTCTATGGTGACCTGAGTGCTACCAGTACAAACATCAAATTGCGTACCAGAACTGTTTTGAGTGATGCTAAAATCATTGTCTGTTCCGACTATGACAGCGTAGGAACCATCTGCTAATTGGGGACCGATTGCCAAACCCTCAGTTTTTTCTGGTACTAATTGCCCACTCGCTTGTACAGTAGCAGCAATGTCAATTAAAGGACTTGTTGATTTACTGACGGGCTGCACGTCTGATGGTAGGTCGTTAGTGTCTGTCAAGCTGATATTGCTAATATCTGTTGCACCTCTCAAGTCAATCTTGTAAATGCGCTTAGTGCTGACTGGCGGGTTCAATGACGTAGGATCACCCACTCCAAGACCTCGGTTATCTCGCTCAAGGACTAATAATTCATGGTTATTCAGTGCGGTCATAGCGCTGACTCCGATGTTGATACCTTGAGAACTTAATTTGAATGGAGCATTAGGCACACGGGAATTGATATCTGCAATGCTCTCCAATTGGTAGACATATTGTGCTCGACTTCGGCCTGTTGCTGTATCAAATTCAACAAGTCTGAGATTGCGGCTGTAACTTCCACTTGGGTTGCCTTGGTCGTCTCTACCCTCGTTGATTAAAGGGTCTTGTAGCATTGCAAAGAGTTTTTTGCCATTAGGGCTGATACTTAAGCCTTCAAATCCTCGGTTAGCCTGACGACCACTGACGATGGGATCATTTGTCAGTGCAGGACCGGTCGAAAAATTCAAGTTACCTTGACTATCTTTAGGTAGCAAGTTGTCGGGAATTTGAAAAGCTCTGATAAAGACTCCCGAGGAACTAAATTCATAAATTGAGGGACCATATTCATCAGACACGTAGAAGCTGCCCAAAGGAGAAACCACAAATCCCTCTGGATCTAAGCTACGTCCTTGAACCCTAGGATTGCCATTTTCGGGATCGAGTTCTGGACTAAATCCGTTAAAGTTAGTGCCATCAGGTTGTTTAAATAGAATTGTCTTCAGCAACTTAAAGTTACTGATTTCGCCAGAATCAGGGTCAACATTTAGAGAGAACTTTTGCACTCGTGTATTGTAGCCAATCGTTCCGCCTCCAGGTCCTCTGTCTGCAAGACCATAATAAACATTGCGATCGCGATCATAGTAAAAATCTGAGCCAAATCCACCTAGGCGGTTAACGTTGGCATTGTTGTTGTTGCCGTTGAGTGGAGCCAGATCCGTAGTTTCTCCAGCAACAGTAATGTAATTAACGAGGCTTAGAGCGCGGACTGAATTGATACTTTCGAGCATGAGTGCGCCAGATAAGGCTAAAGAGAAGCACAGAAATAATAGATAACGTTTGACTCGAATCATACCTAACACCTGAAGAATTTAAGCTCTCAGTATCAGAGTTCTAGGTTAAGAAAAGGTTTGCAGAAGTTTAATATTGATACTGATGTGCCAAAAATAGTGAATAATAGGTTGTTTTTACCTAAGATATGGGATCAGGCGGCAAAAATGTCATGTTAAATGACAATATATATAGCGATTCTCAGTTGTGTCTCATAAATTCTTGCCCTCACCACGCCAGTCGCCTACGGCGGGAAACCCGTCTGCAGCGCTGGCTCCCCAACCCCTCTCCCAAACTTGGGAGAGGGGTATATGCTAATATTGCTACAGGCATTACGTATGTGACTTAAAAGAGAATCGCTATAGTCAGGGGGAACAGCCATTCGCATCTACTCATACCATTGCACGAAATAGATGATACAAATTATAGTTTCTAATTCGTTCCTTCCCTGCTGCCTATTTGTATCAACTTTCAAGTGAAACAGTATCAGGTGTGGATGAGTGAAGATTATCCAGTTTTGTCATAGACATAGAGTTGGTAGAAACTGAGCTTGTCTGTGTAAGTTATAAAATCGAACACGACGTACTTAATTATTTAACGTAGAATAAGAAAATAAATTAACACTTATTTATAACATTCAAGGACTTACGGCTAAAAACCGTAGGCGTTAAATCTTATGGAGCATGGAGAATCACGGCAGTTTTAACTGCCTGAGTCGTGTTTCCTATGAAAGGCTAAAGCTCCTCTTATTTCTACACTTACCCCAAACCCTCTATGAAGGTTAGATTAAAAAAGACTTGGGTGCCAATAGTTCTGCTGCTATTTGTCTGCTTTATTGTTTGGATATATGTGACAACAGGTGTACTACAAAATAAGCCAATAGTATCACAGTCACACGGTTTTGTCTGGAGTCAATATCCATACCCCAAAATTAAGTTGACAAAAGAGCAACAAAGTCGTGTTTATAGTTCAGCTATGGTTCATGGGAGTTTGGCGAAATCTCAACCAAAATATAAGGTTGTTTGGGTTGATCCAAGCAATTATGGAGAACGGTATCCCAAAGATATTTATGGTAAACCTGTTAAAAATAAACCCATCATAGTGCTTCACGAAACAGATGCTTCTACGTCTAGTGTCATAAATTTTTTTCAAACTTCTCATCAAGATGAATCTGTTCAAGCCAGTTACCATACCTTGATTCAGTCAGACGGAACAGTTGTTTATCTCGTCCCCCCGGAAAAGCGAGCCTTTGGTGCTGCGAATTCGGTGTTTGATAGCATTAAAGGAGCGGAGACTATCAAGACAAATCCTCATCTTGCTCCATCTGTGAATAACTTTGCCTATCACATCTCTTTAGAATCGCCGCGTGAAGGTTATATGAACAATAATCCTACTCATCGTGGTTATACTGAAGCTCAATACTATTCTCTTGCTTGGTTAATTTCTCAACTTCATGTTCCAGACGAAAGAATTACCACACACAAATTAGTAGATCGCTCTGGTCAAAAAATTGACCCTAGAAGTTTTGATGTCAGTAAATTCCTGGACTTCTTGCATACATCTCCCTGGATAAATACTCTCAATAAAATCAAATAGACACCAAGAAAAAAGATGTATACCACATTTTCTACTTTCTTTTTAGGTATAAAATATTACACTTATGAATAACCAAAATTTATAATTTTGGTTATTCATATAACTATGACTAAGTATTTGCGTAGACTATTTTACAAAAACATGAAGAGAAGAGAGATCACGATCATGTATTCTGTCGATTTTTACTAAGTCTACTACGGTCGCATTGCCCTCAACCAAATGAATTAGTTTTAGTCGCTCAGATCTCTCACATAAGGGCGATCCATAAACAGCGTCAAGACTATAGAATAACCTTGCTAATTGTCAAAAAATTTTCCACTATCCACACAGGAAATAGAGTAGCGAAAATGACAGATTCTCCAGATCTCAATGAGAAAATTCAGAAACTGCGTGAACTCATCAAAGATATTGACATTGGAATGCTCACCACTATCGATGATGATGGAAGTTTGCGTAGCCGCCCGATGTCAACCAACTCTTACGTGGATTCTGATAGCAATCTCTGGTTTTTCCTCTACGCAAGTTCTCACACAGTGACTGAAGTTGAGCAACATAAGCGAGTTAACGTGAGTTTCTCAGATACACACAAGCAGGAATACGTTTCTGTGTCTGGGAAAGGTGAACTGGTGCGCGATCGCAACAAAATCCAAGAGTTGTGGAAACCAGAACTTCAAGCTTGGTTTCCTAAAGGATTGGATGAACCGGATATTGCTTTACTGAAAGTGAATGTAGAAAAGGCTGAATACTGGGATGCGCCCTCAGGCTTTGTTGCTCATGCAATTGGTTTTGTGAAGGGTTTGACTACAGGTGAAAAACCTAGTGTTGGTGAAAACGAAAAATTGAATTTGAGCTAAGTATAGGAGATAAGGAGTGAGGAGACAGGAGTCAGGAATTAAGAGTAATTTTTCTTCCCCTCTTCAAAAACTCCTCCCCCTACTTCCCCTTATTAAACTAAAAAACTCACCAATTTCAACTATGCCCCTTGACTTTTCCCCTTTATGGATATCCTTGAAAGTCTCAATGCTTGCTACATTTGTGACTTTCTTTTTTGGTATTGCGGCTGCTTATTGGATGTTGGGGTATCGAGGTAAAGGGAAATCGCTCATTGAGGGAATTTTTGTTTCTCCGCTGATTTTGCCCCCCACAGTTGTTGGTTTCTTGTTGCTGCTGCTGTTTGGCAAAAATGGCCCTGTGGGAAAACTTACCGAACCTGTGAATTTCAGCATTGTCTTCACTTGGTATGGTGCGGCGATCGCAGCTACAGTTGTGTCTTTCCCATTAATGTATAAAACAGCACAAGGAGCTTTCGAGCAGATTGATCAAAGTATTCTACAGGTAGCGAGAACCTTAGGTGCATCAGAATTAACCATCTTTTGGCGAATTACTTTACCTTTAGCTTTTCCGGGAATTTTAGCAGCAACAACTCTCGCTTTCGCGCGTGCCCTTGGTGAATTCGGTGCAACCTTGATGTTAGCAGGTAATATCCCCGGACAAACCCAGACAATCCCAATGGCAATCTATTTTGCAGTGGAAGCTGGAGATACAAACGAAGCATGGTTTTGGGCAATAACAATCATTGTTATTTCCCTATCTGGAATTGTTGCAGTCAACGTTTGGCAGGAAATGCGGCAGAAGAGAAGGGACAGGGGAGAGGCGGAGACAACCAGAGAGAAGGAGGAACGTCCAATATCTCCCCAACCTTCTCCCCCACTTCCCACTTCCTCTGGATTGTTTGTTGATATTGAAAAAGAACTTGCTGGCTTTAAGTTGAAAGTTGCTTTCAGCAGTGATGAGCAACCTTTGGGATTTTTAGGAGGATCAGGGGCTGGCAAGAGTATGATTCTACGCTGTATTGCCGGGATAGAAACACCGACAAAAGGTCGTATTGTCTTAAATAAACGGGTGTTATTTGATTCTGAACAAAAAATTAATCTACCGCCAAGAAATCGTCGTATTGGATTTTTGGTACAGAATTATGCCCTCTTTCCTCACATGAGTGTCGCTCAAAATATTGCTTTTGGTTTACCAAAGGGACTATCAGCTGTAGCCATCCGCCAAGAGGTAGAAACTCAACTAATAGCAGTGCAGTTGCAGGGGCTGGCAAATCGCTATCCGCATCAACTTTCTGGAGGGCAACAGCAACGGGTAGCTTTAGCAAGAGCATTAGCAAGTCAACCGCAAGCACTACTCCTGGATGAGCCGTTTTCAGCATTAGATACTTACTTGCGCAGCCAGTTGACGCAGCAAATGTTGGAAACGTTAGCTTCATACCGTGGTGTCACTCTATTTGTGACACACGATATGGAAGAGGCTTATCGTTTTTGCCCAAATTTGTTGGTTATGCAGCAAGGATTAGCAGTTCAATATGGTTCCAAACACGATATTTTTGAGTTCCCTGCTACCTTGAGTGTAGCTCAATTGACGGGGTGCAAGAATTTCTCGCGTATTGTTTTTAATTCATCGCAACAAGTGGAGGCGATCGACTGGGGTTGTACTTTGCAAGTTGTTGAAACTGTTTCCGACACTCTCTCACATGTGGGAATTCGTGCCCATCAACTGATTTTTACTGACGACTTATCTGGTGAAAACACTTTTCCCTGCTGGCTAGTGAAGACAATAGAAACTCCGCATCGCATGACTCTGTTTCTGAAGCTTCACAATCCATCTATCAATTCCAATGATTACCACCTACAGGCAGAGGTGTTTAAGGAAAAGTGGGCAATCCTTAAAGACAAACCTTTGCCGTGGCATGTTCGTTTAGATCCCCTGCGGCTAATTTTGATGAAATGAGCATGACTAAACTCTAGAAGCATTATTAAATCTAGAGTTAAAATGAAACTAGAACAGATTAGCCCCTCGGATACTTTGTCCTCCGGCTACGTCTGTGTCGTCGAATTTGGCACACCACGTACCCGTGTAGTTGAAAAATGCAAGACGTAGAAATTCTTCATCGAGAAGCAATGGAACTTGTTGACCAAGCTTTTTTAGCGCGCCAAAGGGGTGATACCACCGTTGCTTTGGAGTTAACCAAAGCAGCTTTTTCTCAAGAGCGAGCTGCCGCAGATCTAGTAGCTGACTTATTTGGTCTTGAGCCGACTAGATCAGTTCTCCATCGCAGTGCCGCAACGCTTGCTGTAGAATGTTCAGAATTACGAGAGGCTGAAAAGTTGATTGGACGAGCGCTTGCAGGTAATCCGCCTGATGATATCGCTAATGAACTGCGGGATTTACTGCTAGAAAAAATTTATTCTCGTAGGCAGGCGATTGGGCAATAAGAGCACTCAAGCCTGACTCGAATTCTCCTAACTCATTAGAGGCACTGATAAACACAATGACAGCGCACCATCTTATTGAAATCGAAATTCATCCAATGGTGTTGAAATTTCATCCTGTTATCACTATGACGGATGATCAGTATATCAAAAATGGTACTCGCTTGGGTTGGTTAATTGATCGCGTTGCGTGCAAGGTTTATATTTACCGTCCCGATACTGTGGTTGAAGAGTTGGATAATCCGACTACGTTAAGTGGAGAGGATATTTTATCAGGCTTTGTGTTGGATTTAAGTGAAATTTGGTAAATAATTCTCTCTTTCCGCAATAATTAATACCTCTTGCTACTTAATCTCTCGTAAATAGAGACGCCCGTAAGTAAATCAACCATTGTGATGCTCATGAGTATCAAACTAACTACTTATACTCCTGCAATGCCCCCAACTTCCGAATCCCAGGCCAAATCGATGCCACGGCAATTACTACAACAATTGTACCAATTCCGCCACCGATAACGGAAATGACTGGACCAAACAAAGCAGCAGTTAAGCCTGACTCGAATTCTCCCAACTCATTCGAGGCACTAAGAAACACATTGTTGATGGCAGCAACTCGGCCACGCAAATGATCGGGAGTCCTGATCTGAACTAAGGTATGACGAATGACAACGCTAATACTGTCGAGTGCGCCACTTAATACTAGCATCAGTAGTGATAGCCACAACCAATGCGACAGCCCAAAGATAACTGTGACAATCCCGAAGCCCATTACCGACCAAAGTAAGGCTGGTCCGGCTTTGCGTAATGGTGGTAGATGTGTTAAAATCACTGCCATAACCAGTGCGCCTATAGATGGGGCAGCTTGTAGATATCCCAACTCCAATGGTCCCACTTGCAAAATATCCTTTGCGAAAATGGGTAGCAATGCAACTGCACCCCCTAACAATACTGCAAATAAATCTAGCGTCATTGCGGCGAGAACGAGTTGATTTTTCCAGATAAATTTAGCACCAGCAGATAGTGCTTTTAACGATATTGGTTCCTTGGATAAAGTAGTGTTTTGCTCTTTGAGCGCTACTGTTAACACAAAACACAAAAGTGATGCTATTGCTGCTAGTACATATACCCATGTGGCACTTTTCAAAGCTGCGATCGCAAATCCTCCCAAAGCGGGACCAATGACTGTTGCTAGTTGAAAAGTAGTACTATTCCAAGTAGCGGCATTCGTAAAAACACTGATAGGAATTAACTGCCACATCAGCGCATCACTCGCAGGTTTCAAGAAAGCCCTCGCCACACCTATTAAGACTAGGCATGTATAAACTAGAACAATTGAGCCTTGATGATAGGAAAGAAAAGCCAAAGCGAGCGAGCAAAAAGCTAGCAGTATAACTGAGATGAGCATAGTACGTTTGCGATCGCGTCCGTCGGCAACATGTCCGGAAATCAAACTCAACCCAATCATCGGTAAGACTTGCGCCAGTCCTACCCCACCTAATACCATAGCTGAGTTGGTGCGTTCGTAAAGTTCCCAGCCAATGGCCACTGTCTGCATCTGCGCCCCTGTAAACAGGAGTACGCGCCCAATCATAAAGAGTCGATAGTCTCGAAACCTCAAGGCTGCAAAGGGATCGTGTTTTGCCACCTCGGCTTCACGGAGCTTTTTTGACTGATGATCGCTCGAAGACATTTTTTAGTAAAGCCAAACCTTCTTCAATGTGTGATACTTGTTCTGGTGTCAACTCGTCTAGAATGTCGGCAATATGAGCGCTCGTTTTCTCTTGGGATTGCGTAAAAAGCAGCTTTCCCTCTTCCGTTAAATTGAGAACAACTCGCCGACGTTCCTGAGGGTTTTCAGTACGTTGCACCAGAAGGCGTTGTACTAACCGTTCTATTGTTGTTGATGCTGTAGCACAGGTGACACCTAGATGTTCTGCGACTTCAGATAATGAGGTACCGGGATTACGATTGATAAATGATAGCGATCGCAACTGGGGTATAGAAAGAGAGTCAGCATTGTGACTACGCATATCTGCTCGGATAAACCGCATCAATAAGGGAATTGTTTCCATCACTCTGGTAGCACATTCTTCAGAGGGTTTACCGAGCTTCATGGGATTATTTTCTCCTGGTTACATCGCCACCCGTGGATAAAGTCGTCCACAGATGATCGTTAAACCTATTAATGTTAGCAAGAGAATTGTACAGTCTAACCCAAATCCATACACACTGGAACCATTGACTATCATAGTACCACGTAAGGCATCAACTTGATAACTCAAGGGATTGATACTGGAAATAATATGCAGCCAACCTGGCATCAGTGATAAGGGATAGATCGCATTACTGGCAAAAAACAACGGCATTGTTAGCAATTGCCCTACTCCCGTAAACCGTTCTCGCGTTTTTACCAAGCAGCCGATAATCAGTGAAAAAACACAAAAACAACCTGCCCCTAAAAGCACAATGACTCCTACTTGGAGTAAAGCCAAAGGATTGAGATTTAGTTTAACACCTAGCAGCAATGTCAAACCGTAAATCATTACTACCTGTGGCAAGCACCTGACACCGCAACCTACGGCTTTACCCAACACCATCGCCACACGGGGTATGGGACTGGCAAGCAATTTATGCACAATTCCTAAATCTCGCTCCCAAATCAATGTCATCCCACCAGTAAAAATGGCAACAAACAGTACGCTTTGAGCGAGAATACCGGGAGCTATAAAGTCCAAATAAGATAAATCCCCTGTCGGAATAGCACGAGTTCGAGTGAAAACTTGCCCAAAGATTAACAGCCATAATACAGGCTGTACACCTCGGATCACCAAATCGCTGGGATCGTGACGGAGTTTACGCACTTCTAGTTCAGCTAAGACAAGAGTTTTGCTAACGAGTTCTATAAGTGCAGAGATAAAATTGCCTCTCCAGGGTGGTTGCTGTTCACCCCAACCGCCGAGCATTACGTCTGCTTTTTGCCGTTTCATGATAACTTACTCCCGATGCTAATTCATCTCCTGTATGGTGAATAAACACATCATCCAAGGTTGCGTTTGGTTTTTCCAAGGCTGCTTTTAAGTCTGTAGGTGTGCCAGTCGCCATCACTTTACCTCGGTTCATAATTGCTACCTGATGACACAAATTATCAGCTTCTTCTAAAAAATGGGTAGTTAAAAATATAGTTGTGCCGTAATCGGCGCGAAGTTCCTGCACAATATTCCACACTTGGCTGCGAGCAACCGGATCGAGTCCTACTGTTGGTTCATCTAAAAACATAATCTGGGGGCGATGCAAAATGGATTGGGCAATTTCCAGCTTGCGAATCATGCCACCAGAATAATTTCTAACTAACTTATGAGCGGCTTCCTCCAAACCCATGAACTCTAGTACATCACTGATGCGTTCTCTGCGTTGCTGAGACGGTATATCATACAGCTTCGCAAAGATTAAGAGATTTTCATAGCCTGTCAAACTGCCATCCGCAGAAAGGGCTTGGGGTACATAGCCGATGACTCTTCTCACCGCACCTTGCTGATGAGTGACATCATAGCCAGCTATGGTTGCTCGTCCAGCGCTCAGTGGTAGCAGCGTTGTCAACATCTTAATCACTGTACTTTTGCCAGCCCCATTAGGACCTAGCAAACCAAAGACTTCACTCTTTAGGACAGAGATATTCAGGGTATCAACCGCAGTGAAGTTGTGAAAGCGGCGCGTGAGTTCCTGAGTTTCCAATATAACCGATTTCGGCAAGTCGGCAGGCGTTTTTAAGCGATCAGCTTTTCCCGTCAATTTCGTCACAAGTAGGATGCACTTCCTTTGTTAAATCTTTAGATAATCTAACTATTAGTTTCTCATATATTCTGGAGAAGTCAAGAGTCTGTTTTTTTACAAGAGATATCCCCAAAAATTAATTATGCGTTCGTCAAAACCCCTGCTATTATGTTCGTTTAAATACTTAAAATAAAGTTTGTAGTTGCGCTTTAGCGCTCTCCGAGGTTTAAGAGAGCTAAAGCGCAACTAAGAACTTATCTTTTATTTATAACTTATTTACCGAACATAATAGAACCCTCTATATTGGGGCGAACGGTGAGACAGCCCTATTCGCCCTCAGAGCAGCGTTTCCCTTCGTAAGAAGACAAGGGCAAACGAGCATCATCGGTAACAACGTTCGTAGCGTTGGGGCTATTTGCTACTACATTTATTTGTTTTACATTTGACAATGCTCGAGGTGAACAATTGCTATACTCTTCATCTGAACTGGGTTAAAGCCACTAACTAGAAGTTAGAGGGTATGCTTACCATTGCAAATTGTTTTATGAATAGAAGCCATTTTTTAGAAAAAAAATCTGTTGACGAATTGCAAGCTGAGGCATCTACTGGGGAGACACTGGATCGTGCGCTCGGTGCGTTCGACTTAATTAGCCTTGGAATTGGGTGTATTATCGGAGCCGGAATTTTTGTACTGACTGGCACAGCGGCTGCTAAGTATGCGGGACCGGCCATTACTCTATCTTTCATCTTAGCGGGGATCACTTGTGCATTTGCCGGACTCTGTTACGCCGAGTTTGCTTCCGTACTGCCTGTCGCTGGGAGTGCTTATACTTACGCTTACGCGACTTTAGGCGAAATATTTGCCTGGATAATTGGTTGGGACTTGCTGTTAGAATATGCTCTAGGAGCAGCAACAGTAGCCGTAGGCTGGTCAGGTTACGCCGTCAGCTTCTTGAAAGACTTGGGAATTGTATTGCCTGCAACTTTAACAGCAGCAACTGGTAGCCGAGTAATGCTAGCTGATGGCTCAATGACTCAAGCGGTGTTTAACCTCCCTGCGGTAGCCGCGATCGCTGTAATTTCGTTGCTGCTAATTATTGGTGTCCGCGAATCTGCTAAATTCAACGGCATTATTGTTATTGTCAAATTAATCGTGATTCTCGCTTTTCTGGCATTTGGGGTTTGGCATATCAATTCTGCAAACTGGACACCCTTTATTCCAGCCAACACCGGAAAATTTGGTGAGTATGGTTTCAGTGGCATTCTCAGAGGTGCTGGAGTTATCTTCTTTGCCTACATCGGGTTTGATGCCGTTTCTACAGCAGCACAAGAAGCCAAGCAGCCCCAAAGAGATATGCCCATCGGCATTGTTGGTTCGCTCCTCATCTCCACCCTACTATATATAGCAGTTGCATTGGTGTTGACTGGAATCGTACCTTACAAGTCGTTGAACGTGGCAGATCCAATCGCCGTGGGGGTGAACGTGATTGGTTTGAAATGGCTGGCGCTTGCGGTAAAAATTGGAGCGATTTTAGGACTGAGTTCAGTCATGCTGGTGTTGACTTACGGACAAACACGTATCCTCTACAGTATCTCCCACGATGGTTTACTACCACCTCTATTTAGTAAAATTCATCGCCGGTTCCGAACCCCCCATCTTTCTACATTAATGCTCGGTGTATTTGTCAGTGTACTCGCCGGATGTGTACCAATTTCTACCTTAAGTGAGCTGGTAAGTATTGGAACATTGTTTGCGTTTATTGTAGTTTGTGCTGGTGTACTCTACCTACGCTACACTCAGCCAGGCTTACACAGACCTTTTCGATGTCCTTTAGTGCCGTTTGTACCGCTTACGGGCATTCTCGTTTGTTTGTACTTAATTGTTGGTCTACCCAGAGAAACTTGGCTACGTCTGTTTGTCTGGCTAGGAGTGGGACTAGTGATTTATTTATTCTACGGTCAATCACATAGTGTACTGTATAGGAAACGGAAAGCACAGCACAATAGCAGCAGTTAAAACTTTGAAAAATAACGCTTTTGCCCGATGAAAGTAGCTAAATTCGTCTTTGAGAATTTCTAGAGGACATAGCTTGTTAAAGCAATCATAAAATTCCTGTAAGTGAACAGGATTCGATCAAGCGAGGAACATTTATTACCCAAACTCAGATTTTCCACAGATTTGGACAATAAATTAAAGTAAAGTTGAGAACTAATCAGAAAACCCCTACAAAATTACGCAATGTCTTTGCAGCCAAATGGGGGTTTTATTTACTAATAATTTCCTCTTTCACCATCGTTCCTCAGAATGGATTTAACTTTTAGGGAAACCTTGCACAAGGATGATCACCCGTCACTACCTAACAATTATTGTGACGGGTTTTTCTTTTTTTCAATACGGCTTAAAGAAAGATAGCATCAGGAGGAGCGTAAACGAACTCGTCTGCCGGGTGTAAGCTTCCCCGGCAGACGAGTTCGCACTCAAGAGTAGTAGTGAAAAAAATACTACTTCCAAGTTTTAAGCCCCATTATTTACAGGGTTTTTAATTTTGAATGAGCGAATCTTTAATTAAAGAACTACTCGTTCGGTTTAACTCATAGCTGCGTTTCTTTGCGAAGGATCTTTAATTACACACTCGTCTTGTGGTGTAATATCCTGGGCGATATTGTCTTCTGCCCACAATACCAAATCTGCGATTAGAAGATCCTCTATGGTACACTCGTACTGTACGACAACGTCGATATGCAATTAGCTCAGACGAGGGTGTTTGTAATAGTTGAGAACGTCCAGATACTTCAGATGAGATATCGGCTGTTTTTGCAATAGAAGAAGTAGCCTCAACAGGATTGGTCATACCCAAACCTAGAACTGCTGTTGCAATAGCAATTCCTGAAAACAATGATTTCTTATTCATTCTCAGTCCTCCACCGTAAAGGTTACGTACATATTAACGAGATATCTACTCTAACTCAATTTTTATACGAATTGGTTACACACGCAATATATTTTCTAAGTAATAAATAGTACCAACAAGGCAGTAATTCCCTCAATCTCACATGCTCTTTCCTAAGACTGCATAGGTGTAGCCCGTCGTAGACATCGCACGTTGTAGTTTTGTTAAAAGTCGCGAACAGCGAGTGAATAGGAAAAAAGAAAAGCCACAGAGTCTGCAATCCTTATCAAACATAGAATTGATTAACTGCGAGCATCTGTAAAAAACGGTATTAACTGAAAAGTCTTGATCTTCCAATATCTTGGGCTTAGCACGAGCTTAATTCCTTGGTTCACCAAATCGGCTATCACAGAGAAAAAATACTTGCTTATTGTATCTTGCATATGCAATAATCCATAATTCTTTTAAAAGCGGTAACTTTACAGACTTGCCGTACTATATGCAAAAGAGAGATCACCAATCTATTTTTAACCAATCGGTTATAAGTATCTGTCTCACAAAGAGAAAAGTTTCATCATACGAAACTTTGGATGAGTGTTCCGACCAAAGCGAAAAGCAAAGTAATCAGGAGTGAGAGAATATGGTTGACTCTCCCCTGGCTCTTGCCCTTGGGGATTTATAAGAGTTAGCGGCGCAGAGACTCGTTACTCCGAGTGTGCCACAGCATAAGCGCAAGTCAAGTGTCTTTGGCCGTCGCGAGTTTATGAGTGCTACAGTAGCAAGGAGTGTACTTGCTACTGGTGTTAGTGATTGTGTGCCTTTATTTTCTGACAATGCTTACATTAATAGTACGGAGACTGAAGTCTAGAATATGCAAGAGGATAGCAGACCACCAATACTACTATTAATGTAGACAGGTTTTAAACGGTGTCTCATACTTGATGACAAGCCTAAAATCACATCTGCTAATGCCCAAGGTTCTTCAAGATGCTCCGGAGGCATCAAAATATTGGGTTTTATTTCTTGCTTGACAACTTAGCAATAATCTCAGCAAGTTGACGGTTGCGATCGCGTTCTTCAGGAGTTTCCTTTCCTAAGTCTGTCTCTTGCACAAGTCGGTAAACCTTGGCTGCTCCCTCAAAGGTAAGCTCTGTCAAATCAACGGCACTAAAGGTAGCTGCTATCTCTTCCATCTCACCAACCCAACGATGAGCTTTCGGTGGCATCGTTGGTATAGAACGAGTTAACCAGTCAACCAGTTCTTTTTGGCTAGTGGACAATTCATCCCACAATGGCTCTTCTAAATTTAGGCGATGTGCGGCAATGAGTAATTCCGTGCCAATCGCTATTAGCCCTTTCGTTAGTGCGGCATAGCACATCTTCAAACCTGAAGCCTGCCCGATCTCATCACCGATCGCACGGATATCCAGTCCAGAGTCACGTAACTGTGCTAGTTCGCTTGCATGCACTCCCGATGCGTAAATTCGGGTACGATTTGGCATACGTGGTGGTGGACCAATGATTGCCGCATCCACAAAACGCCCTCCAGACGCTTGGATAATGTCCTCAATTGTTCTGACTTTATCAGGTGAGATCGCATTACAGTCCACATACAGAAGGTTTTTACCAACGTTGCGTATTGCCTCACTTACCTGCTTTGCTGCCTCGGTAGCAGATGCTGGCACTAGTACTGAAAGCAACACATCTGATTCGGAGACAAGGCGATTGAGTGAACCTACATCCTCAATTTTTGCCTCAGTTGCTAATTGTCGAGTTCTTTGACTACGGTTATCCAGCGCTGCAACCGTTCTCAATCCATGCTGATTCAGTACACCAGCGATCGCCTGCCCCATATCACCTGGACTTAATATCCCAACAGTTTGGATAGCCATAGTAAACTTCCTACTTACTCCTTTGCAACTAAAGCGCAACTACGTACCTTTTTTGATGCACTATTTTAAGATTTACGTATGACTACAGTAAATTGACAAAGGTTTCGTAGTATATCGCTTTCAAGATAACATAAGTTTTGATATCGTTTAAATACCTTTTAGAGCAAAAAGTGGAGTTGAGAGCGATGAAAGAAGATACTGTTAAAATCAGGGGTTTTCACGCTCATGTTTATTTCGATCCCGTAACTCGTGAAACGGCTGCGCGTGTACGCTCCGGATTAGAAGATTTTGACGTGCGGCTTGGACGTTGGCATGACAAACCCATTGGTCCACACCCAAAAGCGATGTATCAAGTTGCATTTTCTCCAGAACAGTTTAGCAAAGTCGTTCCCTGGTTGATGCTTAATCGTGAGGAGTTGGATATTCTTGTTCACCCTGAGACAGGGAATGATCTCAAAGACCATACAGAACATGCCCTGTGGCTGGGAGAGAAGTTAGAACTTAATATCAAGTTTCTTCAATAAACCTTTCCGAAAATTAATTATGGAGGAGTCGAAACCGCTGAGTACCCATTTTCAATTTATAGAAAGTGGTTTCAGCAATTCTTCACTTTCTTAGTACCACTTGCTTGCGTGAACTATTTTCCTCTCCTAGCTGTGCTGGAAAAGGAAAATACTTTTTCAGTGCCTTTGTGGTTTTGTTACATTTCCCCAATGGCGGGCATTCTATTTCTGATCGTTGCACTT
The DNA here is from genome assembly GCA_029379215.1 of Rhizonema sp. PD37. Taxonomy (GTDB): domain Bacteria; phylum Cyanobacteriota; class Cyanobacteriia; order Cyanobacteriales; family Nostocaceae; genus Rhizonema. Next base: position 8,924 of record JAQYWO010000022.1, on the reverse strand, counting down.
CAGTTTTGGAAACTAGGGGAACGACACTACTGTTATACTGATATTTAAAAGTACACACTTACTACTAGTGGAAGTACAATCAGTTCTACTGTGCGACAGACTTGGCCAAATTTAAGTCATGAGGGCGTTCTATGTCATCTTCACCTAAATATTCACCATTTTGAATTTCCAGAACAATTAACGGAATGAACCCCGGATTTTCAACTATATGAAGTGTTGCCGGAGGGACATAGGTTGACTCGTTTCGATTAAGCAGTTTTTCCTCATCACCACAAACCACCTTTGCTGTCCCAGAGACTACTACCCAATGTTCACTACGATGATAGTGAATTTGCGGTTTAATGCTGTACTTAGGTTTAATTTCAACACGACTAATTCTATAAGTATCTCCTTCCTCTATAACCTCAACTTTTCCCCAGTAACGTTCACCTGAATGTAGAGAAGATTGATCCACACTCGATTCTGCATTATTCTCTTTCTGATTCATAATTAATTTCTTAAATAGAGAGCTATCACTATTATATTTCAGCATTATAAATGCTATAGCAAGTCTAAGCAGTTGGGCAGAAATAAATCGAAAATGATTTGTTGCTGTTAATAGCGATCCTAGCAACTACGAGCCAATTTCAGAGATTTTACATTTCGTTATATAGTTGTAAACTTTCCACCTACCTACTGAAATAAGAGAGTGAGATTTAAGAAGATGGGTAATGCTCAAAAGTACTAGATATAGAAGTAAGTTAGGGAGCATTGCCCACTCTACAAAATATAATATTTTTCAGAGGATGTTTCTTGCCTTAGTGTGCGGATGCAGTTTAAAAAAGGCTGTGTTCATCACCGCGCAGAGTATATGAGTCCGTGTATCAGATTGCCGTTACCTGAATCGCCATCTCGATTGCTTTGAGTTCGTCACAACTTTGTATATTAGAAGACAGCAGCGAAAAATCCTTGAGATGCGTCACACTCAATTTCCAAGCTTAGGAGCAATGCTTAATTTATATCACTTTGAGCCTTATTTTTTTGCGGACTCTCATTAATTCCTCTCATACAGACAACCAGAAGCGAATGTATTGCTATGCTGTACTGAGAACTGGATGACAGTGTGACGACCGCATACACGTACTCATGTATGTGACATAATTAGCGTTTTCAGTACTGAATATAAAAGAAATCAGATAGAATTGTTATACAGGGGTGTCTGTATTGTATTAAGTTCATAGTTGCTAAGAGCGCGCTTAGCGCAGCTAAGAGCCACTTAATTTATTAAGTCATTAGCTTAGCTTGAGATAAAACAGTATTTTTACTGAAGTTTAAAAAAAGTGCTGGGAGATATCCATGAATTGCTCGTCTGTTTCATCTGCCGCTAGATTTTCTGTATTGCAGTCAATCAGGATAAAAAGAGCGTTGCGGTCTTTCAGTATTGGGCTAGTACTCCCTATTTTACTCGCCCGTCCTGTACTGGGTGCAAAGCGGTTAGACTTTTCCTATGGAATTTTAGAGAGATCTATCCCCATTGACTCTTTAGAAACTTATGCCAAGACAGGCAAAGCGGATAGTGAATTGTCTGACTATGTTAAACGAGCAAACAAGAACCAACTCGCTCAGCTAAGACAGGTTTTGTTAACTCCTATCCCCCTGAATGTTGTACAGGTTTCGCAGTTTCTTTATACATCTATTGGCGAGAGATTATTATCAAGTTTAGGGAAAGTTATTCAGCAAGAATCTGGCTTGAGTGGATTTTATGCGATTCGCGCATCACTCATTTTAGCAGCAGCTGACCCAAAAGGCTTCACTTTATTAAATGTGCTTCGCAAGTTTCCCTCAGATGCGATTTCGATTGATTTAGGTCGTAGCTTAGAGATTGCGAATAATCTCAAGGAATTGGTGAATCAAACTCAACAGGCAGTTGCAGCTATTAATCAACAGTCCAGCCTAGAGACAACCACGACTCCTAAGTTAACTGACGTTTTGTTGGGCAGACGCTTGTCCCAACCAGGAGGAATACGCTTTTCAAAGCGAACCATTGCTCTTATCGATATATCGCGTAAGCGCAAGTTTCCTGCTGACATTTACCTACCGCAAGCCCCAGGTTCTCGTCCGGTGATTGTCATTTCCCACGGACTTGGTTCGGATCGCACAAGTTTTGCTTATCTAGCTGAACAACTTGCTTCCTATGGCTTTGTCGTTGCGGTTCCAGAACATCCAGGTAGCGATGCGCGACAGTTACAAGCATTATTATCAGGCAGAGCGGATCAAGTTACCAGCCCAAGAGAATTTGTTGACAGACCGTTAGATGTCAAGTATCTACTGGATGAACTTAATCGTCTATCCCAGTCAGATGCAGAATTTAAAGGGCACTTAAATATGCAGCAAGTTGGCGTAGTCGGACAATCATTTGGCGGTTATACGGCTTTAGCATTAGCAGGAGCAACGATTAACTTTAAGCAACTCCAAAAAAACTGCCCAAAAGCAGAGAACTCATTCAATCTTTCGCTACTTCTTCAGTGCTTAGCTGAAAAGTTACCACAGAAGACATATAATTTAGCCGATCCGCGAATCAAGGCGGCGATCGCCATTAATCCACTTGATAGCAGTATTATGGGGCAAGCCAGTCTCAGCCAAATTAAAATCCCGGTCATGATTGTCTCTGGCAGTGCCGATACTGTTGCTCCATCTTTACCAGAACAGATTCAACCTTTTACCTGGTTAACCACTCAAAATAAATATTTAGCATTAATTACCGGCGGTACTCACTTCTCGACAATTGCAGAATCACCACAAACGCCACAAGGTGCTATACCAGTTCCTCCACAAGTTATTGGTCCAAATCCTGCCCTAGCACAACGCTATGTTGAAGCTTTGAGTGTTGCCTTCTTTCAAACATACGTTGCTCAGCAATCAAGTTACCTTCCCTACCTTAGTGCAGGATATGTCAGCACCCTTAGCAAGCAACCACTACCCCTCAGTTTAGTACAAACACTAAACTCGACTAAACCACAAAAAGTATCCTTCATGAAAAACCGTTAATTATAATTTTCTCTCTTCTTTTGTTGAGAGAACTCCTTAAAAATAAAGTTCAAGGTAAGTACTCTACGAATGAGACTTCGCGCAAAGTCTGCCGGATAAAATCTTATATCCGGCTGTTTCCTTTCTTGGGTTCACACATACGGCTGAGTTTTTATTTTCTGGTAGGTAAGTGCCAGACCATTTTTTGAATTAAAAACGTATTTTGAAAAGTTTTGGGTTAAATAATGAGAATTTTATCTTTGACGATAACTTTACCAGTTAATTTCTCTGATTTTTTGGGAGCATTTATTCTCTGGAAATCCTGATAACTATTGAGGCTAACTGTGATGTTGCTTATTAAAATTCGTAACGTAAATAATTTAGCTATAACATTTGATGAATACTTTCAACAACTTGCTCAATAAAGTCTACTGCATCATTAACCAATAATTCATCGATATTCCAGCGATTTCCTATATTAAAAGTAGGATCTATATCAGCCTCATGAGCAATTTTATTTCTTCGATCAACAATTAAACTCAGTTGTTGTTTGATATTTTTTGTTGGCTTACCTATTTTAACAGCAACCTCTTCCCATAATCTATTATCTGATATAAGCCTAATTGCGTCAGCTACAGCACTTTCGAGGTGTATGAGGTACACTAAGTATTAGTGCATCAAGAACTACAATGAAACCGTACTCAATCGATTTGCGAGAAAAAATAGTAAATGCGTATGAAAGAGGTGACACTTCGGTCAGAAAAGTAGCCGTTCAATTTGGTGTAGCGAAAAGCTATGTGCAAAAGCTTCTCCAACTAAAGAGAACCCAAGGTCATCTAGAACCTAAAAAGCAAGGTGGGACAATCAAGGGTAAATTGGATGAGTACGGTAGCGAATTAGCCGAAATGGTTAAAAGCCATGCAGACGCAACTTTATCAGAATGCTGCGAGTATTTTGGAGAAAAATATAACGTCTGGGTATGTGTAAGTGTAATGTGCTGTGCATTACAAAAACAAAAACTAACACGAAAAAAAAGACTTTACGTAGTAGCCAAGCCAAAACAGAAAGAGTCCAAAGGCTGAGAATAGAGTATTGGGAGAAAGTAAAACAAATAGACCCAGAAAACCTTGTTTTTATTGATGAAATGGGTGTTTTACTTGGTTTGACCCGAACTCATGCCAGAAGCGAGCGCGGTAGTAGGGCGTATGACTTTAAACCATATTACCGTGGGGCAAAAGTAAGTGTAATCGGGGGAATCAGCTTCAAGAAAGTTTTGGCTGTCATGACTTTAAACGGCTCAATGGATGGAAATGCATATAAAGTATTTATCGAACATTTTTTGCTTCCACAATTATGGACTGGTGCAGTAGTTGTAATGGATAATCTCCCTGCACATCAAGTCAAAGAAATTAAACCCTTAATTGAATCGGTTGGTGCAAGTGTTCTCTATCTGTCTCCCTATTCTCCTGAATTTAATCCCATTGAACATTGGTGGTCACAATTAAAAGCTTTCTTGAAACAATTTTCTCCTTTGAATGCATCTGGAGTCGATGTTTTAATAAAAATAGCACTTGAATTAATTAATCCTGGACATCTCAAAAATTGGTTTACAAATTGCTGCTACTGTACCTCATAAACTCCGAATCTGCTGTATCTTATCTGGTTGTTGAAAGCTTTTATAACTAAGAGTTTCTCTGATTTCATTTTCTAGCCATGAAACATTATTATTAAGCTTATTTGCAATACTACTTGATATTACTGGAATTAAAGATGAGATTGTATGAGACTGCTGTATAAATGTGGAGCCGTAACTTCGTTGAATCTCATTTTCCAACCAAGATGCAATATCTATCGCCATTATCCGCTCTTGACGGGCAGCACTTAACGAGACTTGAAAACGGGAAAAGGCTGATTGACTGGTATTGGCTGGAGGGCTTGGTTCAAGACGTTGATGGCAATGAATTTCTATCATCCCCAGTGTAACAACTTCGTGAATGTAATAGTCTAAAGCACTCACAACTAGAACCAAAGATGCCCTTAAAATATCCGACATATCCAAGGTACTGGTAGCTTGAGCTTTTACAGAGTTGTGAAGAGCAATGAGGTCTCGAACGCGACCAATGCTAATACGAAATTGGTCAAGCGCTGACTGCATAGGTAGAGGTAGAAGTTAATGCAATAATCTTGTCAGCTAAGTCTGAAAAAGTTTTCCTAAATTCTTCTTGTTTCTTTTGGTTTTTCTGTAATACTACTCCTGTTTGCTTCAATTGCTCAGGTGTGAGGTCATAAACTGGGGTTCGATGTTCCTGAGACAGGGCAATTAGACTATTAAAATTTGAGATTTTCGTAAGAGAGAAGTTACCGTTAATTCCCTGCTCAGTATATACTGTTGCAGGTAGCATCATCTTATTCTGCTCTAAAATAGGGACTAACTTGTTAGAAACAGCTCGCTCAACTTCCTCAATCCATGTTTGAAAGGCAGCAGTCTCTTTTCCACGTATAATTCTATAGTTTTGAACAATAGTTCCTAAAAAACGCAACGTAACGTTAGGAAATGGGTAGGCAGCATCTTTCAGAATCGGGAGAGAACTTGCTGTTTTAGCCCAAGCGCACCATCTTGGTAAAACTTTAGCTAAAGAGTCTATTGCCATTACCGAGAAGAAATCAGCAGTCGTTGGAATAAGAAAAAAGTCGCTCGTCATTAATAAATTCTGATTGATCGAGCCTAAACTTGGACTCATATCAATCAAAATATAGTTGGCATTAAATTTAGTAGCTGTTTTTTCAAGTAAATCAGTGATGGAACCTGGTAAGTTTTTAAGGGCTTGAATTGAACCACTTAATTCTTGAGCAATACCTAATGTCACTTCGTATTCAGCAAATCCAACATGACCAGGCAATAAAAATAACCCATCTTGACCTTGTACTGAAATACAGTCTACAGCCTCAATAGCCCTCGGTTGAGACTCAAACGCGGGAGCTAAACCCGTCTTAATGTTTGACGTTGTATTATATATATTTTCTATTCTTGCCTCATCATCTTCTGTTGCTTCTCCCAGAGCCATTCCTGTAAGATTACATTGCGGGTCAGCATCCACAAGGATTACCCTGTTACCTTTTGAGGCAAGCATCCACCCTAAATTAAATGTGGTTGTTGTTTTGCTAACTCCGCCCTTATGATTAAACAAGGCAATTTTTTGAACCATTGTACTATGCTTGCATAAATTGGCTTTCAGATTTCAATTCTCAGTATAGTTTGGAGCTTTTCTCCAAGTATTGCTAGACGATAGATAGAAGTGAATCAGGTGTGATAGAACTGTTGCAGGTTACCTAATGTATATCATACCCAACTAACTACTGCCCCGATTGAAGTCCGATTTAGCCCCTTCAGTTTAAGGTATGAGCGCTCAATCAGCTAAACAACCAAACATATTAATAACCCAAGTTGCTAGTTATAGCAACTTGCGTTCTTAGACTTAGCGGGAAAAGTCAGATTTATGAGTAAAGTCTTTAATGAATGCATTTTTAATTTTTAATTGTTTCGACTTTATACCACACGATTAATTCGCCTTCTTCACCGCCTGTAGCAAGGAGTTCACCTTGTGGGTGCCAAGCTAGGCAAGAAAACCCAGATGAGACACCTGTAAGAATGTCGGAGACTTCTTTGGCTTCTTTCCACAAGCAAAGCCAGCCATCAGCTGCAACGGAAGCAAGAAGAGAACTTTTGGGTGCAAAGGCGATCGCACGAATTACATCGACATGATTCGTTAAGACACTTGCTTCCCAACCGACAGAATCATCACCTCGTTCCCACACCACAATCCCATCTACACTGCTGGTTGCCAGAAGCGGTGCACCTTTTTGGTTTGTCGTTTCTGACCATGCAAGTTGGCGAATCTTGCCAGGAAAGCCTCCCATTATCCAAGGTTCGATATCGCCACCAGAGGTTAATTGTTGCGCTTCCACAACAGTAATCGTTTGATCCATATTACCGGAAGCCAGAAAATTTCCATCCGGCGACCAAGCGATCGCCAAGCTGGCAGAAGGTATGTGCAGAGTATATGGATCGTCATTCCAGTTTTGACAATTCCAGACCTTAGCCCCTTGATAACCACTAATGGCGAGGTATTTTCCATCACTTCGCCAATCAATACTCAATACTGAGGAGGAATCAAAATTTAGTGTGACGACAATCTCACAGGTTTCGGCGTTCCATATTTGAACATAACGCCCCAAACTAAAAGCTAACAGGTTACTCGTGTAGCTCCAAGCAAGCTTGTCAACCCAAGCCGGGGAATTCTCCAAAGTCGCAATTAATTCCCCTTCTCGCCAAATTTTCACTCGTCCATCTTGTCCCCCAACAGCTAAAAATTGCCCATCTTGGGAAAACGCCACACAGTTTACTGACTCATCGTTACCAGTATACAATGTTACTAAGCTGCCATCTTGCCAGAGTACAACCTCCCCAGCCGCAGAAGTGGCAGCTAAAGTTGTGTTTCTTGGGCACCAGGCGATCGCAGTCACATAATCCGAAAGCGTTCCTGAATAGTATTGTTCAAATTCTTTAGAGTCGAGAGTGGAGGAATTCATACGCTCAAGGGCTGAGTTAATCGTTGGTTGTTAGTTGTTAGGAGTTGGAATTGAAAGTTAAAAATGAATTGTCAGTTATTCTATTCCCACTCTCTATTTACCTTTACACCATACAAGCCAAAAAATCTTTTCTAAGTTTCGCTTGATCAAGGTTGCGACCGATGAATACAAGTTCGTTTTTACGGGTTTCTCCTGGTTTCCAAGGACGTTCAGGTTGTCCTTCAAACAGCATATGCACCCCTTGGAACACAAAGCGGTTATCTTCACCCGCAATATTCAATATACCTTTCATGCGGAAGATATCTGGTCCTTGAGTACGCAGTAACTCGGATATCCAATTATTCAATTTTTGACCATCAAGTGTACCTTGTTCTACTAAAGCTACAGAATACACGCTTTCATCATGTTCGTGAGCATCTTCACCGAGGAAATTGGGGTCGATTTCCAAAGCGCGATCAAGATCAAAGGCTTGCACCCCCAATAAAGCATCCATTGATACATCTGTATTGCGAGTCCGGTAGATTTTAGCCATAGCATTCATCCCGCGAATCCGCTGTTCTAATTCCTCAAGTTGTTCTGGTGCGACTAAATCAGTTTTGTTGAGTAAAATCACATCAGCAAAGGCTATCTGTTCTTGGGCTTCATCCGCATCCCAGTGCTGCCAAATATGTTTGGCATCGACCACAGTTACCACTGCATCTAACTTTAACTGTTCCCGCATATCTTCATCAACAAAGAATGTCTGAATCACAGGAGCAGGATCGGCGAGTCCGGTAGTTTCGATCACTAAATGGTCAAACTTATTACGGCGTTTCATCAAATTGCCGATGATCCGAATCAAATCTCCACGGACTGTACAACAGATACAGCCGTTGTTCATTTCAAATATTTCTTCATCAGTATCAATAACGAGTTGATTATCAATACCAACTTCTCCAAACTCGTTAACAATCACAGCCACTTTCTTCCCATGTTCGTGGGTCAGGATGCGGTTTAATAATGTCGTTTTACCCGCGCCTAAATAACCAGTCAATACAGTCACAGGAACGGAATTGTTCATCACTTCAGCTATCATTTCGTATTCTGCCTTTTAGTATAACATTAACGATAATCATTATCTTAATCACCGTTTTGGAGACAATAGAGTGGGTAATGCCTCACAGCAATGGGTTGACACGCCTATTTAATGCGGCATTACCTACCTTACAACATGAATGAATATTGGTCATGACAATTAAGTGAGGTTCTCTGCTCACCTCAAATTTATGTATAAAATAATACTTTTATATTTAAAATCTTTCGGAATTTAGGGTAGTCGTGGAGAATTG